>CAXUMK010000126.1:2173-15582 GCA_964251885.1 uncultured Segetibacter sp.
ACTATCAGACACCGGTAGCGCTTACTGCTTTGCAGGTAAATAACATTCCGCTGCAGCGGCTAAGCCCCCAATGGAAAGACAGTACTGTAAGTAACATGAGCAGTATTACCTTGCCTTTTGACCAAAACGGGCTTGCTTTCAACTTTGCAGGTTTGCAGTATAATGCACCTGAAAAGCTGCAATACCGCTACATGCTCCAGGGTATTGATAAAGATTGGGTTAACGCAGGATTCGAGGCAAACGCAAGGTATGCTGCCATTCCGCCTGGTCATTATACACTTCTGTTAAATGCAGCAAATACTTCCGGCTTCTGGAGCAGCAACGTAAGAAAGTTATCTATTACCATTCTGCCACCCTGGTGGCGTACCTGGTGGATGTACACGATCTATATCCTGTTGTTGGCCGGCACAATGTATTTTTTTATCAGGGTGCGCCTGCACCGTTTGCAACTGGCCCAGCAAATTATTTTAAAGCAGAAAGAAGCAGAGCAGGCACATGCTGTTGAAGAGATGAAAAGCCGCTTCTTTGCAAACATCACTCACGAACTTCGTACGCCACTTACGCTTATCATGTCGCCGGTACAAAAACAGTTGCAGGAAAACGGCGCAACCTATTCGCCTGCATTGTTAAGAGGCGTTTACCAGAATTCAAAACAACTGCTGCGCCTCATCAACCAGTTGTTAGATATGAGTAAGCTGGAAGCGGAAAATATGCCTGTAACACTTTCACGAGGCAACATCGCTTTATTTATAGATGGGCTGCTCAATGCGTTTAGAGTTGAAGCCGCTGTGCGGCATATTAACCTCTCATGGCAACATCACGATACAAGCATGAATACTTATTTGACAGCGATAAGCTGGAGAAGATCATGTACAACCTGCTCAGCAATGCGTTTAAGTTCACCCCTGATAATGGCAGCGTAACAGTTGCCTTGTCGATGAGGGAAGAAACAAATGGCCAACATGCAGCACAAATAACCGTAACAGATACAGGTATAGGCATACCCGAAGAGCATCTGCCTCATATTTTTGACCGCTTTTACCAGGCAAACACTTCCTCTACCCGTAAGTATGAAGGCACCGGCATTGGTCTTTCGCTGGTAAAAGAACTAACCACTTTAATGGGCGGAGACATAAAAGCAGAAAGCACCGTAGGTAAAGGTTCTGTATTTACTATCACTTTGCTCATAGTAGTAATAAAGCCCGGTTCAAAAAAATCCTATTCGCCTTTTTATGCCTTGCTAAGTGAACCTCTTTACCTTTTAACTGCAAAGATTGTTTTTGCCCTTGCGCCTTTGCGTCTTTGCGTGAAAACCTTCCTCTGAAAGTGCTTTTCGCAACATGGGAAACTGAAAATTCTTCCTTCGACTTTGCGCCTTTACGACTTTGCGTGAAAGCCCATCAAAAGCTATAAATTTTCCAGCACATCTCTGTAGCCTCTGCCTATGGGCACAGATACTCCGTTCACTTCAACCATCTCGGCTGTGTATGATTCAATCCTGCTTATTGAGATTATAAAAGACCGGTGAATACGTTTGAAAAGATTTGCAGGCAAAAGCTCCTCCATTTCGTGCGTGCTCATTTTTGAAATGTATTCACTTTTTGTAGTCACAATCTTTATGTATTCACGCTGACTTTCTACGTAAACAATCTCTGAAAATAAAATCTTCACCTTCTTTTTTTGCACATTCAGAAACAGGTAATCTTTTATCTCCCTGCTTTCATTTGGTTCATGTTTTTCTCTTTGCGCTGTTTTTACTTTGGTTACTGCAATTAAAAACCGCTCAAACTCAAATGGCTTTAAAAGGTAATCCGTTACATTCAAATCAAAGCCCTCCACTGCATACTGATGATAGGCCGTTGTAATAATAACCGCAGGCGGATGTGTAAGCGTTTTTAAAAAAGCCATGCCTTTTAACTTGGGCAGGTGAATATCTAAAAAAATAAGATCAGTATGATTGTTACGTAAGTAGTCAGTTGCAAGTATAGCGTCTTTAAATGTGCCCTGAAGCTTAAGGAACGGTACCTGCAAAATATAATCTGAAAGAATTTTTACCGCTAAAGGCTCATCTTCTATTACAATACATTTTATGTCAGACATGGCTTGCTAAATTCATTTTTAAAGTAGTTGTAAATACAGATCTGCCCTGCTGAATGCTCAGATTAAAATCTGTATAGAGCAGTTCAAGTTGCCGCCGCAGGTTAGACAGACCGATATTTTCTCTTACACTTCTTTCCTCAATAAATTCTTCGGTAGAATTTTTTACAACGAAAGACAACTGCCGCTGCTTCACCGAAAGATGAATATCCACAAATGGATGGTTTCTTGTTTCAGAAACACCATGCTTAAATGCATTTTCTACCAATGGAATCAGCAGCAGTGGCGGTAATGCCTGTTTCATATCTTCGACATCATAGTTAAAATTGACATGCAAGGTTTCATCGTAGCGCAATTTTTCAAGAGCAATATAATCGTTCATGATTTTCAGTTCCTGCTCTATGGCGATATACTCTCCACCCGTTTCATACAGCATAAACCGTAATATTTTAGACAGGCGTAAAATTGATTCGGCAGCCAGATCAGACTTATCCCTTGCCAATGAATAGATGTTATTTAAAGTGTTGAATAAAAAATGCGGGTTGGTTTGCGACTTGAGGTAGTTTAATTCTGCTGCCTGTTTTTCAATACGAAGTTGCTGCGTGGCCTGCTTCAATTTTATATGATTGTAAATATGCCTGATAATTCCAAAAAAGAAAATTGACTCCATACTATATTCCATCCGGTCAGAAACAGCTCCTGATGTTGAAGAGAAGGTTACTAAAGCTGTATAAATATGTAACCCTATCCCTATTTGCTTCCATATATAAGAGCCCGAGGAGTATAAAAAAATATAAGCTAATAAGCGTAAAAGGCACTTAAAAATTCTTTTCCTGCTAAGTTTGGGCAGGGTATATTCAAACAAGAAATAATTGAGAACGGTAACATAACTGACTGCCCAGATATTATTGAAAGCTCTTTGCAGAAACGCGTCCTGGTGTTCTGCAAAATTAGAAAGCAACCCTAACAATAAAAAAGCAAGCCCGACCCATAGATAGAATTTAAACAGCTTTATATCTATTAGTTTCTTCATCCTGTTATTTAGAGGAATAAATATCGGTAAATCTTTCCCGTTTCATTTTGCAATCTATGTAATTGACTTTGAGGTACACAAAGAACTGAAAGAAGTCAATAACAATCTCAAGTTTTTACTCATTCTATCAAGCAATTGACATGACTTTGTTGTTTGTTTACGATAACCTGCTGTTTATTGACTCCGGCTTTCAACTCCTTCTTTAATTAGTTATTCTTGTATCGAAATTATTATCAAATGAAAAACGGAATCAACAAGACTGCAAGAATTGGCGGAATACTATACCTGGTTATAATACTCGCCGGTATGTTTGCTGTTATTTTCGTTAGAGACAAACTGATTGTTTCAGGAGATGCTGCAGCCACAGCCAATAACATTCTGGCTTCTCAGTTGCTATGGCGCATGGGCATTGCTGCCGACCTGCTAATGCATGTATGTGATGTGCCTGTAATGCTGGTAATTTATATATTGCTAAAACCTGTGAATAAACATCTTGCACTGCTTGCAATGTTATTCAATTTGATACAGACCGCTGTTTTGGTATCCAACAAGTTACATCTTGTTGCGGCAATGCTTCCATTGGAGAGCGTGGATTACCTGAAGGCAATCAATCCGTCTCAGAAACACGCTCAAATGTACCTTTCTCTAAAATTGCATGATATCGGTTTTGGCATAGGTCTCATATTTTTCGGCTTTGTATGTCTTGTTGAAGGATATCTGATTTTTAAATCGGACTATTTACCACCGGCCATAGGAGTGCTGATGCAAATTGCCGGCTTGTGCTACCTGACGAATAGTTTTACTCTTATACTTTCACCTAAAGTCGCAGGTATGGTATTCCCTGTGATTATGATGCCTTGCTTCGTTGCTGAGTTGTCATTTTGCCTATGGCTCATTGTGAAAGGTGTGAACATAACCAAGTGGGAAGAGAAAGCAAACACTTGGCGAATGAGTAGAGCATAACAGCTTCATTATACTTGTTTCATCAAAATATATTTTTTTTGAGCCGGGACTAATGACTGCTATTATACAGTCGTTGCAATCATTGATTTGTCCTTTTCTTTTCTTCCAGTGAAAGAAAAGAAAAGGATCACTCTGTACAATTTTTAAATATGAAGCTATGCCAACTTATCAGGCTTAGAAGTATAAAACATAAATACCAAAAAAAACTAACAATGAATAACATAATACAGTTCGGAGAAAGAGTAGAAGGCTACGACATTCCTGTTTTAAATGAAAGAGAAATAAGAGCATCAGCAGGCATCCTGTTTTTAGCGACGTTCATTTCTTTGATGCTTATCCTGTTTCAAAATAATTTCTTACCAATCAAATATGTTATCACTGCATTTCTTACAGATCTGCTCATACGCGTTTTTATCAATCCTGCATTTTCTCCTTCATTAATTATAGGCCGCTTAATTGTCAGGAACCAGGTGCCGGAATATGTTGGCGCTGCGCAAAAAAAGTTTGCATGGATAATTGGTATTGTGTTATCAGCCACCATGTTTATTTTCTTAGTGGTAGTAAATGCATATAGCCCGATAACAGGTATCGGATGTTTAATTTGCCTGATATTCCTGTTCTTTGAATCTGCGTTTGGTATTTGTTTGGGATGTAAAGTGTATTCGATGTTTTACAAAGAAAAAGCGCAGTACTGCCCGGGCGAAGTTTGTGATGCAAAATCAAAACAACCTATTCAAAAGACGTCAGCAGTTCAGCTACTTATTGTTGCTGCATTTATTGGGTATATTATTCTTACTGCCTCATTATTCAATACTGAGTTTAGCAAAAAGCCTTACGACTTGTTTGGCATAAATGATACTGCAAAGTCCAAATAAGAGAAGCCTTTTCATTTATTCCATACCTTATTATTCAGGTTTATGACTGCTGCAAGTGCTTTGGAAAATTATTTTACTAAGTTCCGGAAGCACATTATCGGTCATAAGCAAACATTTGATTCTCCATTTAGCAAAAAAGAAATCATTTATGCTGACTGGACTGCCAGTGGCAGAGCTTACCAGCCAATTGAAGAATGTCTTCAAAAAAAGGTAATGCCTTTTGTAGCCAATACACATACAGAGACTACCGTTACAGGCACATTGATGTCAAAAGCTTATGAAGAGGCTAAACGTATCGTAAAGCAACACGTTTGTGCAAACAGTGATGATGTATTGATTTTTTGCGGCAGCGGAATGACAGGCGCTGTAAATAAGCTGCAAAGAATATTAGGGCTAAGGATGCCGGAGCGGATGATGGATTATGTAAAGCCCCCAGCCCCTGAAGGGGAGAAGAAAGACAGCTTCAGCATCTCTAATATTTTCAATGAAAGCCTGCACGTGGATGAAGAGTTGAGACCCGTTGTTTTTGTTACGCACATGGAGCATAACAGCAACCAAACCACCTGGTTTGAGACCATTGCAACTGTTGAAATAATCAATTCTGATGAAAACGGGAATGTTGATATAAAACACTTCAGAGATTTATTAGAACAATACAAGCAACGGAAAAATAAAATAGCCGCGGTTACCGCCTGTTCTAATGTGACAGGAATTGAAACGCCTTATCATAAAATTGCAAAGATGATCCATGAATATGGGGGATTGTGTTTTGTTGACTTTGCCTGTTCGGCACCTTATGTTGACATCAATATGCATCCCGAAGAATATGGCTCATACTTAGATGCGATTTACTTTTCGCCACATAAATTCTTAGGTGGTCCCGGCACGTCAGGTGTGTTGATTTTTAATAAAAAAATCTATAAAAATGCAATTCCTGATCAACCTGGCGGAGGCACTGTTGTATATACCAACCCGTGGAAGGTGCATGAATATATTGCCGGTATAGAACAACGGGAAGATGGCGGCACGCCTCCGTTTTTGCAGGGGATAAAAGCAGGGATGTGCGTTAGGTTAAAGGAAGAGATGGGAGTTGACAATATACTGCAACGCGAAGAAGAAATGCTGCAGATTATTTTTGATAGATTCTCTAAAATGAAAAACGTTCAAATACTCGAAGGGAATATTAAAAAAAGGCTGGGGGTCATTTCATTTATCGTACATGGTGCACATTATAATTTGATCGTTAAAATGCTGAACGACAGGTTTGGCATTCAGACAAGAGGCGGCTGCTCTTGTGCAGGTACGTATGGGCATAAGCTGCTGCATGTTGATAAGACCAGGTCTTATGAAATATTGGATGCAATTCATTCAGGCAATTTGCAATGCAAACCAGGATGGATCAGGTTGTCTGTCCATCCGGTTATGACGAATGCTGAAATTGATTTTATTATGGATGCAATTGAATTGACGGCAACCCATTTTGAGGAGTGGATGAAAGATTATACCTATCATTCTGAAACAAACGAATATTCTTTTAAAGGGATTGAAGCAAAGGAGCAGAGGCAGGTTGAAGACTGGTTTACTGTGTCGATGTGGGAGTAAAGTCTTTCGGCTTATGTTTTTTGAATTGTAAGGGATAGACGTAACCCTGAAAGGGTTAAACAAAAGTAGCCACGGGTGCAACCCGTGGTTACTTACAATAGTATTATAGCAACCCCGAAGGGGTTGAATATTTTAATCTCCTTAATTAACGGTAAGTTTTTTTTCAACAATTATTTATTCCGCAATCTTTATTATTCAACCCTTTCAGGGTTGTTTTAAATCAATCTTCTTTTACTACGGGTTTCACCCGTGGCTATTTTTGTTTAAGCCTTTCAGGCTTAGAAAGTAGTTATACTGCATGCTGTAAGATTGTTCATTGCTGAATAATGAACGAAAGTATCCCGCCTGAGGCGGCTCGACACAATGATTAGAATAGTAGTAATGCATCCCGCTCCAAAAAAGACTGCACATTTTTTATACGGCGTGAAGGATAAAAGCTCCCAAAGCAAATACTGGGAAAAGCAAAATCGAAGTACAAAAAGATGAACGGAATGCGACGCAACGATGATACATCAGGGCGATGAGGCTTGTACCAAAAAAGATAATTTTAAAAGAAATATTTCCGGCAGCAGAAGTTTGATAGCATCGTTTTTGCAATGTTGACTCAAACTTTTAGTGCCAGTTGTGCAAAGCCATTACATTACCTATAAAAATTCCTCGATTCACTACAGGCAGTTTGGCAACGGGCCTAAACTGTTATTTTGCTTTCATGGTTATGGCAGGGAAAGTTATACGTTCTCCATTTTGGAAAGAAGGCTTGGAAAATTGTATACGATCATAGCTATTGATATTCCTTTTCACGGGTTGACTGAATGGAAAGATGAACTGATCTTTGAACCAACATACTTAACTCAATTTCTTCTTGGTATAAGAAAGAGCCTGCAAAAAGATAATGCGAAATTTAGCCTTCTCGGATTTAGCATGGGAGGGCGGATTGCACTGCACCTTACCCAACTGATGGCTGGCCAGATTGAGCGGCTGATACTGCTGGCGCCGGATGGATTATCGTTTAATTTCTGGAGATGGTTTGGCAGCCAGACGTGGATTGGGATCAGGTTGCTTCATTACACGATTTATCATCCATCGTGGTTTAAATGGATCGTAACAAAGGCGGAAAAATGGCATATCATTCACAGGAGTCTTGCTGACTTTGTTAGTTATTACATTTTTAATGAGGAAAACCGGGTAACACTATACAACCGGTGGATTTCGATGCGAAAATTTAAACCGTCGATAAACAAGCTGAAGCGGTTAGTAAAAAAACATAAGTTGCCTGTGAGAATGATGTTCGGTGCATTTGACAGAATAATACCATCCCAGGGCGGAGAAAGATTCAAACAAGGAATTGAGGAATATGCTTCAGTTGAGGTGGTTGAGTCAGGGCATCATTTACTAAGCGAAGGCCACGCAGGCAAAATAGCGCAACTGATAAATGACTAATTCTTGTTTTCTTTGCCACCATGGCTGTCATTGTCATTATTATACTATTTCTTACCGGGCACTTTTTGCTTATTGAAAACTACAGAAGATGGTTTTTAAAAGTAAAGCCGTTTATGTCTTTGAATAACTTAGTTCCGTCGATATTTTTCACTGTAATCATACCTGCACGAAATGAAGAAGAGCAGATAAAAAGTTGCCTGCAATCTGTGCTAAATCAAAACTATCCGAAGCATTTGTTTGAAGTAATTGTTGCAGATGATTATTCTACTGATAATACTGCAGGTGTTGTGAAAAGGCTGCAAACCGATCACTCCAACCTTCATTTGCTTCAGCTTGAAAAGTTGCTGCAGAATAAACCATTAAACAGTTATAAAAAGAAAGCCATAGACCTCGCTATTCAGCAATCGCAAGGAGAGTGGATAGTGACAACCGATGCTGACTGTATTGTTTCTAATAAATGGCTGGCTAACTTTTCAAATTTCGTAGCGGAGAACAAATCAGTCTTTATAGCAGCACCGGTAAAGTTCATTAATACCGGCTCTTTTGTTTCCATTTTTCAGTGCCTTGATTTTATAAGCCTGCAGGGTATAACTGCGGCCTCGGTTAATGCAGGGTTTCATAGTATGTGCAATGGGGCTAACCTTGCTTATAATAAGAAAGTGTTTTTTGAAGTTGGCGGATTTAAAGGAATAGACAACATAGCCAGCGGCGATGACATGCTGCTGATGCATAAGATTTATGCGAAGTATAAAAATGGCGTTCATTATTTATTTTCACAAAAATCTATTGTACAAACTTTACCAATGCCAACCTGGAAAGCTTTTTTTAACCAGCGCATCCGCTGGGCAAGTAAAGCTGACAAGTTTGATGATAAAAGAATAATAGCAGTTTTATTTTTTATCTATTTTTTCAATCTTTCATTCGCCCTTGTGCCATTTACTGCAATCTGGTACAATAACGTCGCCTGGTACTGGCTCGGCATGCTTGCTGCAAAAACAATTATTGATTTAAGATTTATGGTTCCGGTTGCAAAGTTTTTTAAAGAAGAAAAGCTGCTGTGGTGGTTTCCCGTAATGCAGCCTTTCCATATTGCCTATACAATTACTGCCGGGTGGCTGGGCAAGTTTGGAAAATATACCTGGAAGGGAAGAGTGGTTAAGTAGGCTATACTGTACAAGGAATAAAAAAGGTGAGTAGAAGTTTTTTTGAACCGGGCTGAGTTGCTACTATGAGGCAGCCGTTGCGTCGCACTCGTGTACTTTTTATTCTTTATTCGACGTTGCCTTTAAGCCCCTTCAGGGGTTTGGGGTTACATCTGTCACCACCACATTTCTGCTAAAGCTTTCTTCCAGAGAGATAAATGTTTCTGTTCTTTCAATTCCTTTAATTTTCTGCAACTCATCGTGCAAAACTGCTCTTAATTGGGTGATGTCTTTCGTCACTATTTCTGCAAACATGCTGTAGTTTCCAGTGGTATAATTTAAACGAACTATTTGTGGTATGTTTTTCAACTCTTTCACCACCTCGTCATACAACGAGCTTTTTTCAAGGTAGATACCAATAAAAGCAATTACATCGTAACCCAACACTTTCAGGTCAACGTTCAGTTTCGTACCTTTTACAATACCCATTTCCTGCAGCTTTTTGATACGGACATGAATCGTTCCTCCGGAAACAAATAATTTTTTACCCAGGTCAGCATAAGAAATTTCCGCTGTTTCCATCATTTCATAAATGATTTGATAGTCGAGTTTGTCAAGATTTAATTTTACCCCCATTTTTTATCCTTCTATTTTAATTTATCTAACCAATAATACAAATTTGTAGATAATTTCTAAATTTTTAAAATAATAGTTTGAAGATTTGCAATAAAAGGAGAAGAAGCTGTACTATTGCAATAGTAAAGTTCATTGAACGAATATACTGTGGGGTGATGAAATTTTTGGCAGACATGCCCTCTTGTCTCGGGGGTGAGGATTACGGGATAAACTTAAGCGTAGAGCCGACTGTTCCTTGCGTTCGGCCGACCAGGGTTGACCACTAAACTTTGCGTGTAAGCTAACTGCCTCGTGGAGGTTCGACCCCTCCCCCTACAGCAAAAAATCCAATACCTGTGATTTCAACCACTGTATTGAAATTGAATTACCGGCGATTCTTTACAGTTCTTACTCATAGTGTGGAGTGATGAAATTTTTGGCAGACATGCCCTCTTGTCTCGGGGGTGAGGATTCCAGGATAAACGAAGCGTAATGCCTTTCGCAAGAAAGACTGGGGTTGACCACCACAACATTGCACTTTAGCTAACCGCCTCGTGAAGGTTCGAGCCCTTCTTCCACAGCTTTATTTGCCACAACTTCGCTTTTTGCATGGGTTGGGGCTTTTTTGTGTCGATGGGTTTGCAACGTTGACCTTTCTTACCAAGAAATAAATCGTAACCAATTCAAAATAGATTGACGAAGAGGAATAACCTGATAAGCAATTAGTCTCTCTCTCTTTTGTCGCGCATATTGTTATCAGCTTTTATATTATTACACACCTGAGATTTAGATGCGTTTGCCCTAATCAAAGTGTACAGCAGCTTAGGATTTGAAAACAATATATTATATTGCGAACACATTACTATCTATACCGTACTTTAAATACAAAACTTACTACCATGAAAACACTCCTTACTTTTCTTGTTTCAGTATTCGTAGCAACAGTTTGCTCTGCTCAAACGACTGTGTACATGCGATTAGTGGATTATAGCAATGTCAACATCTATAATTCTACTGTTACATTTAACACGGATCCTAAAGCGAAACCAAGCGGCGGCATTACCCATTCAGACGAAGTTGCCCTTGCTACTTACGCCGACGGGGATGAGCAAACCCTTAACATTGGTTCGCAAAGCACGGGAGCCGGAGCCGGGAAGATTACCTTCGACTCGCTTGCCTACTCTAAAACTCCCGATGTACAGTCCCCAAAATTCTTTCAAAACATGGCCTCCGGTACCGCTTATAAATTTGTTGAGTTTTCTTTTTACAAAACGCTGGCAGCAGGTGATGTATTATCTTATAAGATCCGGTTAAGCCTTGTAGCGTTCAAAAGTATTCAGAGAGCCTCCGCTGCCTGCTCTGGTAATTGTCCTGATGTAGTAGAAAACTTTACAATGCAATACGGTGCTAAATACATCACGTATTATCCACAAAATCCGGACGGATCTTATGGTACTCCCACTGGTGCCGGATGGGACCGGGTAAAGAACGTAAGCTGGGATGGGGTTACTGCTTTACAATAAGTTCAATGGTTATTAACGGTTGAAATATTACCCATAAGCTTTCAGTTATGAAATTTCATTTAATGCTTTTAATGCTGCTCGCTGCGCTGCTACTATTGCAGCCACCTGCTGAGGCGCAGACTACAGAAGCTGTACGTGCAGAGAAATGGCTCACGCTGCATAAGTTATTATTTAAAAAGTCTATTGCTTCGTGGTCGGTGTCTGCAGCGGATTTGAAGCAATTGAAAGAGCTGACAACGATGTCTCCTTTTGCTAACTGTACCATTGCAGGCACAGCTAATTGCTCGGGCTCGGGCTTGCCTGTTACCGGCTTAACTTTGAAAGGACAACGTACCAATGCAGACGTGGTATTATTGAAATGGGAAACACTTGCCGAATACAATAGCAAAGGTTTTATCCTGGAACGTCAATCGTTCAACAATATCAATGTATTTGACAGCATTTTTTATGTGGACGGCGCTGGTACCAGTTATTCGAAAAGTAAGTACCAGCACACAGACCTCAACAACTTCCGCGGAATTTCTTTCTACCGGGTCAGGCAGGTAGATAACGATGGACATTATACTTATTCAAACGTTGTGCAAATTGATGGCGGTGGTGGAGAATTTGCCGTAAACGTTGTTCCAAATCCTGCAAGAAGCAATAGCCTTCGATTCTACTTCACCGTGCCATCTCTCAGTCAAACTATTGACTTTACCATTTTCAATGCACTCGGTAATTCAGTGGTCAAAAAAGAAAAGTTCGTTGTAACTACCGGTTACTACGAAATGAAGAACAAGGCTTTTCCTCCGGGTTATTATTTTATTACGGTCCACACCGGGAAAGCTGTTTATTCGAAATCTTTTGTTATCACAGATTGATGATGAAGTGCATCGGGTAATAACTAAAAAAATATTCATAATTTTTTTAACTGGTTGCAAAATTTATTAAAAACAAAATAAAAAGTATTTGTCTTTTTAACAAGAAGATTGAAATTCACTTTCCCAAATTGGAATTTTCTCAAACTGACATTATATTAGAGAAAAATGTGGTGAATGTATTGCTATTTCGAAAGCGTAAACAAAAATTGTTACTTCCTAATCTATTCTAACAAAATCATGAAACCTCATTCAATGAAAATTTTTATTTTTAATTTTAACAATGTTTAGTTGCAGCTTTTGTTTTTCTCAAGAAAAACCTTCCCCTGCAAAGGGCAAAATATAAACCGCAAACCGCAAAAGATAAACTGCCTACGATAAAAGTCCAAGATCCTCCTGATACCTCTTCAACGTCCTTTTGGTAAAGTAGGTTGTACAAGCAAACACAAAAGAACCAAAAAGGATGCTAAAAGTCCTGTCCTTTTCTGAATTTTTCATCATAAAAAGTTTTTGCAGTAAGATAATGAAACCCTACTATAAAGAATAGCATAGTTCCGCAATAAATCCGCATAATATCCGTTTGTATATTATTAAAATCCCATGCTATGACCAATCATTATTTCTTTGTTTTAAACACTTCTTTATTTGCACTGCTGGTTATTAATTTAACTGTAAAAACTGCTGTGTATGTGAAATTTCAAAAGGTAAGTGACCCTTTGAAATTTTTCTATTCTTTAGAAACCGCAAATACTTCAAATGTTTTAAGTATTCAACCTGTAACTATCTGGAGAAAGCGACAAAATGCTTTAACCATGGTTGCTTTAATCAATTCTATTACCTTATTATTTTTCTCTGTTTTAGGAATTTTATCAGCAAGCTAATTTTTACTACTGGCTTTCTATAAAGGCCACTATTGTTTCAAGCCCTAATGCTTACAGGTTTATTAAAAGCTGTAGCATTAGGGCTTATCGTTTAATTTCATTCTTAACTTACTTCTTCCAGATTTTAATAATGTGCTTTATTAAAGGTGATCAGATCATTTGATTAAACAATTTCTAAATAACAGGCTAAAATCCAAAGAGTTTTTAGAAGTTTTACAAGCCGCTGCCTTTTGCCATAATACAATTTCTACAACTTCTAAAATCCAAAGAGTTTTTAGAAGTTTTACAAGCCGCTGCCTTTTGCCATAATACAATTTCTACAACTTCTAAAATCCAAAGAGTTTTTAGAAGTTTTACAAGCCGCTGCCTTTTGCCATAATA
>CAXUMK010000127.1:0-14886 GCA_964251885.1 uncultured Segetibacter sp.
AATGGTTGCCTGGCAGGTTTTAGCAGGCCCAATACATTACACATTCCAGGTACTGTTCTTTGCAGCCGCTGTATTCATCTTTCGCATTCCTCATGGTGCATTAGACGAGGTAGTCGAGCAGGAAGTAGCCCGGCGTAAAGAGAGTTCATTTAAAAAGATAAGTTTTTCCGGCAGGTACATGGGGGCGATAGCCGTTTATGCTTTGTTTTGGTATTTATTCCCTCAGTTTAGCCTGTTGGTATTTTTGCTCATGTCCTCGTGGCATTTTGGAGAAACAGATTTTCAGCAAATGCTAAAGAGGCCGTTATTCAGCATATTGGTCAGGCTGCTGTATGGTATCAGCATTTTACTATGGATCTTATTTACACACACAGGTGAAGCAGGTGTTACTATACAACAACTGCTACCCGCTACAAGTTCTATGCACAAGGCCTGGCTGGCGGGGGTTGCTCATGACCAGTTTATAGTTACCTGTTCAGCAGTTATCATTGTCGCATCTTTATTAATAAATCAACTTGGCAAACGGTCCAAATTTAGCTTGCCGCACATTCTGCAGTTGATAATTATACTCACCTGTTGTTACTTTTTACCCTTGTTGCCCGCTTTTGCTTTGTACTTTGCAGGCTGGCATTCCATCATCACCTTGTATAACATCGAAGAGTTTATAAATACCGAAACGGCTGCCGGCAAAACATTCTCGGTTGCAGGTTTATGTCTGAAGGCTATACCGGCAAGTGTGATGGCGATCGGGGTTTTAATATTAACGGGGTTATTGCAAAAGCAATTTGCACCTGTTTTCAATCCCCTGCCTTTACTGTTTGTATTTTTGTCTCTTATTACTTTGCCGCATATACAGGTAATGCATAGGTTAAACCTTCAGCTTTAATGGTTTGTATAGAGGTACTGAAGAGGCGTAGCCTCAGCTCATATTATAACAACGGATTTCAATCCGTTGATAGAAAGAAGAGAATAACAATAAAGAACCGTAGGTTCGGCACATCTCATGGTGAGGACTGTTAAATGATGAAGAGCCTGTCAATTAACAGGCTCTTCATCATTTTTTTATTTAACAAACGACTTTATATAATCTAACCCTGTTGTCCAGGTGAGGTTTTTATAACGTTCATTAGCTAATTGATCATGATGTGTTGAAAACATCGAATACATATACTGGCTTTGCTGCCATTTGGCATACAACTCATTTTCTCCGGCCGGGTTGTCGGCTCTTTGTTTTTTTATGAATCCTGCAAAGTCTTCCAAACCTGATAGCTGACGAATTGTAAATTCCTGACCTGTTGCTTCTTTTACATCAGCCCATATCATGTTGGGACTGATCTGGAAACTTGCGATCTGTACATCTCTTGGTGCGTTGTCGTCTAAAGCCACTTCGGCCGTAAAGGCGGCAGTATCATCCATGGTAGTGAAATCCAATTTCCAGTCTGCTTTTTCGCCCCAGTAACCGATGCTCTTGTCTTTTAGGTTTAAAACCGGTGTATTGTATTTTAGTATGTCGGCAAAAGCGCCATTGAAAACAGAAGATGCTTTTATTGAAGTGCTATCGAGGTACGCTTTAAATTCTCTTCTTAAATCAAAATTCCTGTTTTCGCCCGGCACCAAACCATTGTAATCCGTGCAAAAGTCAGAGGGAATAAACTTTGGAACGCCTGCTTGTATGGCGCCGTCCAACACTCTTTTTTGTAAATCCACAATTACATCTCTCAAACCTGCCAGAGCCGAAACCACGCAATCTATACCTGTACATGCTTTCGCAATTTCATCAATGTTGTTTAGGTCTGCTTCAATAACCTTGACACCCATTTTTGCAAGTGTTTCCATTTTTTCAGGATCGGTGGAAGTTCTTACGATGGCGCTTACTGCTGCACCTCTTTTTATTAATTCCCTGCAGATCCTGTTTCCTAAATTACCGGTAGCACCGGCTACTAAAATTGATTTTTTCATTTGAGTTATTTATTTATAATGCTCAAAGGTAGAACGCTACTCAAGAGTGAAAACTACCAAGTGGTAGATAATGAATGTTACGGATAAATGTGGTTTACTTAAGAAATTTTTTTGAGCGGGCTTCCTCAATTTTATTCAGCATCGTTGTGTCACTCCCTTGTACTTGTATATATTCTATTCAGCTATTCTCATTTTATGCTTAAGTAAATCATATTGAATGTCACCGGATGTTCTTCCGGATGCGGCTTAATGCATTGGGCGTGATGCCAAGAACGGCAGCCAACTGTTTGACAGGGATTTTTTGTATCAATTCAGGGTTATTCATAAATTCCAGATACCGTTCTTCGGCCGATAAAGTTTGAAAATTTAAAATCTGGTCTATCATTCTTACTGACATCGCCTCCCAGATTTTTCTGCCAAACTCTTCCCAAACGGCAATATGACCGTATAAAAAGTCCATGTCTTTTTTGTCAATCACAACCAGCTTCGTATCTTCTATTGCTTCAATATTAAACCTCGATGGCTTTTGTGGATTAAGGCTTGAAATCTCGGTGAAAAATTCATTTTTAAAAGTCACCCAGGTTGTATTTTCCTGGTCATTCCGGTCATAAAAAAACCAGACACCACCCGACACAATGAAAAAATATTGATTTGCAATTTGCCCTTTCTTTAGAATCATTTTCCCTTTGGGTATTTGCCTTTCGGTGCACCTGGAGAGTACCAATTGCAAATCCAGATCATCTATCCAGATGATTGTTTTTATAAATGTTATAAATTCTTCCATTGTAAATTTTAAAGCCGAGTCTTTGATGTTAGGTAATTTATCAATTGCCGCTAACGGAACAGAGTTTTCTGAAGCCAGTATGTGCAAAGTTCTTTAGCCTCATTTCTGCTCTTGTTGAATAAAGATAATCGTGTGATTATATTTTTTTAGCCTTGTTTTTTGATAGATCATGTTATAAGCCGTTTATTTTCTTTTCTTGCTTTATTGTTATTGCAATCTGCAAGCATCTAACCAACAATAGCATGACTACCGGTACAATGGCAACATTGAGTTGCTGCGGCAACCATGGCCAAAAAAGCAATAACAAACTACTAATTATTGCAAGCATTATACAATAAAGTTTGATCCACTTTGATCCTTTCCTAACAAAAGCTAACGCAACTAAATTGAAGGGTAGCGCCCAAAGCAGATTACAATTACTGCTACACGCTTCGTGATTGGTACCCCACCACATAAAGCAAAGCAATAGACCAATTAGACCCGTCACTCCAAAAAGAAGTGTATCGAAAAGACAGACAAGGCTGCTATTTTTAGATTTAAAAATGTAAACCAATCCCATTACTAAGGTTAGCAAACTAAAGACTATCAGCGGTGTATTTACTTTAGAAGTTTTTGGCACCTGGCTATATATTAAAAGTGCCTGTTTTTTTGCAACTAATGGTCTTTTTCCTAAGGTCGTCATTTCAGCTACGCCTTTCATCAGGTATTCGGGCAAGAACATTGTACCCGATGCATTCAGCTTTTGATCAATTTTACTTCCAAGTAAAACATCAATTCCTAATTCGCTCCACTGTTTACCTCCATGCTCAAGATATTGGTGAATCAGCTTTCTTGGGGACACATTTTGAGGAGAGTTTAATCTTATGCGGGTAATAGAATCAATAAGGTTTAGCAATAAATCCCGGATGCGGGTTGTGCAATTGTTCTTGATAAAATCATACCTGTAAAAGCGGTGCCCTGGTAGCGTATTTTCTTGTAAAGCCAATTGAAGACGTTGTTTTTGTGGACAGGTCAGATTCAGTATTTGTTCGTATACGCTTCGCTTCTCCTCTTTGTAGGACTCTAAAAAGCCGCTGTAATCTGAGACGGATAAGAAGTAGTTCAACTTCCCCACGGTAAACTTCCGGTAAAAGTCTGGATCATCGAAGTTGAAAGTTCCATAGTTAAATACAATGTCAGTGTTTGTATCTGGATCTTTCAGGCGGAGAGCGCTGTGTCCGAAAGTGGAATAAAGATCACTTCCAGGTGAACAGGTAAGTAAACTTATTTGCAAAGAGCAGCTATCATTTGCTATTGCCGCTTTACAATAAGTTACAGCTAAAACGATTAGTACTAGAAAACGGCCTATAGGAAGTCTCACTGGCTGTAAAATTATAGCATTTACTTTCATAGGCAATATGAAGTGAACAATCTTCTTTAGCTACTGCGGAGTAATAGAATTTTTGAGGAAAAAGCTGAAATGAAAAGATTTGGTACAAGTGAGTGACACAACCGGAGATGAATAAAGATTGAATGTTCGTCCCGAAAAAAATTCTTAAGCTAATAATATTGCCTAAACTCTGTATGCAATCTTTTATCACTTAACAAATGTCAAAATCGCCTTGGCAAATTCGGCAGGCGCCTCTTGAGGCAGGTTATGTCCTGTTCCTTTAACCACTCTTCTTTCATAACCGCCTTTAAAATAACCGGCATCTTTACCCGTTCCCGAAAACGGTTCAACACCATCTGCTTCTGCATCTAATATTATAGCAGGCACTTTTATGGTTGGCTGCTTTTGCAGCGATTGTTCTATCGTTTCAAATGCAGGGTCGCCATTTGCTAATCCATATCGGTGTCTGTATGAATGCACTACTACTTCTACAAAATCGGGATTGTTGAATGAAACTGCTGTTGCTTCAAAAGTATCATCATTAAATTTCCAGGTTGGCGACCAGGTGCTCCATAATAGCCTGCATAGTTCTTTCCGGTATTTTGTTAATCCCAAGCGTCCGCGTTCGCTATGGAAGTAGAATTGATACCAATTCAGCATTTCAATTTCCGGTGCTGCAGGTTCTGAATATTTTGCTATGTTTTGAATGTTATATCCCGCCATTGATACAAGTGCCATAATACGTTCGGGGAAAAGTGCAGAAACAATGCAACAGGCCCGTCCGCCCCAGTCATACCCGCCTACAATTGCTTTTTGTATAGATAGCGCATTCATTAATGCAATTAAGTCATTGGCTAATGCAGCTTGCTGACCGGAACGGATGGTATCAGGAGAAAGAAATTTTGTCGGTCCAAACCCACGAAGGTATGGAACGATAATCCGGCAGTTTTCGGTCAACAAATGTTTTGTTACTTCATCATAAGCTCTTACGTCATAAGGAAATCCGTGCAGAAGTATGATGGGCGTTCCATCAATCTGTCCACTTTCTTCGTAAGCAATGCAGAGGTCTCCTGCATTAATATGTTTTAGCGTCCCCATATCAATTTATTTATTTTCAAAATGTCATGAGGTATTTGGTTAACTATGGTTTTTGTTTTCGGTGAAGAAGTCAACCAGCGATTTTACAACTTCGTTTGGTTGTTCTTCCTGCGGAAAATGTCCGCATGTCTTGTTTTCATTTATAGTCTTTCCGTTTTTGATTCTTTTATTCCTATTATCAAAAGATACATTGCAACTGAAAATTCCCCAATAAAAGCCGGAAACAATATGTATGGAAACAAAGAATTTTTAAAACCAGGCGAAAGAAACATGATGAAGCTATTCAAAATATAGCATACTCCTGTAAGAGCATATAGGATGCTTCGCCAAACGAACGCCGTACCTTGTCTCGATCTTATAGGTTGCACAATTTTGTCTGGAGGTTTCAGGAAACAATCAGCAAATTTGAAGGCGAGACCACCAGAACCAAGAAGCTGCAATAGTGCGTTCCGTTTTTCTTATTGGGTCTTCTTTTTGCCAGTCCAATGTGTGATAAACTTTCTGTCGGCAGAATAAGATATTCCAAAGATATTGTCTCCATCAATGAATCCTGAATGGTAATATATATTTTCTTTATCGCTGGTGGTAAAGGCAAAAAATAAATACTCCCACTCTGTATTAAATTTACCTGTACTGAAAGCAGTTCCGTAAAACTCACCACTAAAACTCTTCTCGTTTCCGGGCGTGATAATGAAATCTTTCAAATACGCCTCGCTGTTCGGACCGGGTCGTAAATCAATGACCCACGTTCCTCTCACTTTTTCGGGATCAACAGTTTTTGTGATTATAGATTCGGCAGTTTTTGGAATACTGATTTTTTGTTTAGTTACAACTGCATTTAATTGCTGACTCATTTCAAAAAGATTTGTTCCATTTGTATTGCTTATACAATGATCGCCCTGTTTGAATCTATAACATGTATCCAGTTTGCAGAAGCCCCGTATATGCCACCTGGTCTGTAAGCAAATTTTGTATCTAAAGCTCCATATTTATTTGCAGTCCAAAATCCCAAACCCACATTATCTAATGTAGGATGTGGCTTCAGCATTAAATCAACCGTCTCTTTTTTTAAAAGCTTATAAGTAAAAATACCCTGGTCAAATTTTAAGAGGTCTTCAACTGTCGAATACATGGCGCCGGCTGAAAAAAAATTTTCAATATAATATGGTTTATCTGCATTGAATATTGCAAGACTATCATCAAATGTATAAGATTGTACTAAACCTGTAACTATATCTTTACTATATAGCATATCAGTATTCAGCATTCCTAAAGGCTTTAAAATTCTTTTTTTTACATTTTCCAGGTAGGTCTTCCCCGACAGCTTTTCTATGATTTTACCCAGTATTACATAATCACCATTGTCATAGCTAAATTTTGTTCCTGGTTCAGCTTCCGGTTTTCCACTGCAGTATTTTATAATAAAACTGTCGATAGTAATGGGTTTCGAATAAATTTCATCGCCGATATAATTCTCACAGTTCGGTATTCCATAGCTGTATGTTATTAAATTTTCTATGGAAACTTTATCTTTTGCTTCTCCTGAATATTCAGGGTAATATGACGCAATAGGGGATTTTAAATCTAATTTTCCTTCTTCCATTAATTGCAATATCAGAACTGCGGTAAAGGTTTTTGTGATCGAGGCGATTTTAAACTTCGACTTTGAGTTGATTGTTGTACCAGATTGTCTGCTTGAAATTCCTGCGGCGTTCAGGTAGTCAATTTGTCCATTTGTTGAAACTAAAACTGCCCCGTTAAAGTTCTTTTTAGAGGCGTAATAATTTATGACGTCTGAAAATTGAGCAGTCTGCCCAAAACACTGTGCGGAAAGAATGATAAAGAAAATAATACCTGCATTTTTCATTGACCGAAGCACTGCAATAAATAAATAGTACATAAGAAGACAAATATTACCGATGAGTGAGGTATTCTACAACATTTCAGTGGTAACGATAGTTTATGATTTCATTCAAAGATGAATGATTTATTCTGTTGTTTGAAAGAATTCCTTTCGCCCGAGCCAAAGCTGATAGTGATTGCTTCCGGTTTCTCTAACTCCAGACTCACAATACTCTATGTTGCCTGCAGTCCTGCTGATTTCGAAGTGTTATTTGCAATTATTACGAAGGTTAGTTTACTCCCTTAATATCTTATCCATTTTCTTACCCTTTGCCAATTCATCTATTAACTTATCTAAATAGCGCATCTTCTGAATAAGTTCGTCTTCGATTTCTTCCACCCGGTAGCCACAAATTACTCTGGTAATTTTTGAAGCATTGGGGTTAATTTGTGGTGCTTCTGCAAAAAAGGTTTTAAAATCACTTCTTTTATCGATTTGTTGTTGTAGACTTTGTTTGTCGTAACTAGTTAGCCAAAATATTATGGTATCAACTTCTTCCTTTGTACAACCCTTTGTCTCTGCCTTTTTAATATAAAGGGGATAAACACTGGAAAATAGAATTTTATAGATTCTTTCTTTATCCATTTTAGTAAATATTATTTGTAATAATTAATACTTCAAAACCAAATGCACGTCAATCTATCAAGAGTTGCAGGCAACGACCAGGTATTGCCTGTAGTGGCGTAATTTAAAACCTTCCGCCTGCAACCAGGTTCATGACTTTATTCAAAGATTAAAAATTTATTCTGATGTTCAAAAGAGTTCCTTTCGCCAAAACCAAAGATGACAAATGAAATACAGATGATTGCTCAACGTTTAGCCCCAAAACCGGCAAGCGATAGGCAGCCAACTGCTCCAACTTTCAGCCCCACAAATGGCAATACTCTTGTTGTGTATTCTTGCCCTTAAAATTCAGGAACTTTGCAAAATATGAACAAGACGTTACTAATAAAAATGATAGAACAAAAACTGGTTTCGGTTCAGAAACATCCTGAAGCCGATTTGTTCATTTATAATTATTCTGCAAAAGTTCAGTACGACAAGCTTTGGAATGAAGCAACATTAGCTGCCCGTGGTTTAATACTCGACAGTAACATGAATTATGTTTCCCGGCCATTCATCAAATTTTTCAATTTGCAGGAAGTTGAAAAAGAGTTGCCCAACGCGCCTTTTGAAGCATTTGAAAAGCTGGACGGTTCGCTTGGTATTCTTTACTGGATTGGCGAAAAACCTTTTATAGCTACACGTGGAAGCTTTATCAGCGAACAAGCCCGCCATGCTACCGAAGTACTTTATAGTCGTTACAGCAGCTTGTTTTACAAACTGGATAAAAACAAAACTTACCTGTTTGAAATCATTTACCCTTTAAACAGAATTGTGGTAGATTATGGCAACCTCGATGATTTGATTCTTCTTGCAGTTATTGATAACAGTACAGGTTTAGATGTGACTGTCCCTGAAATAGGCTTTCCAATCGTTAAACGTTACGATGGTATCAACGATTTGCAGCAATTGAAAAAGCTGGAAGATGATAAAAAAGAAGGCTTTGTACTGAAGTTTAAAAATGGTCTTAGGGTAAAGGTGAAGTTTGCTGAATATATAAAGCTGCATCGCATAATAACGGGTGTTTCCAATGTGGCTATTTGGGAGCATTTATCAGAAGGAAAATCTTTTGATGAGATACTTGAAAGAGTGCCCGATGAATTTTACAATTGGGTTAAGCAAACACAAAAAGATTTGACTGATAAATACAATGAGATACTCACCGAAAGCAAAGCTGTGTTTAAAGAATTTGAAACAAGAAAAGAAACAGCTTTATACTTTCAACAGCAAAGGTATCCGCATGTTTTATTTAGTATGTTAGACGGCAAAACGCCTGATAAAATTATTTGGAGAATGATACGTCCGGCTTATAGTAAACCTTTTAAAGTAGATGAAGGATAAAAAGCTGCGTCGCACTGAAAGTTGTTGTGGTAACTCACTTTTTTCAGTGCGAATCTTGTTCGCACCTGTAATTTTGCCTTTTACTACTACAGAGCAAGAAGTTATGTCAACCCGGGCTATGACAAAGAATAAAAATTAAGAATCATTGAAAAGACCACATGTGTTCACTATACAGTTTTATGTTTGTTTTATCTTAAAAGTTTAATACGGGTGCATACTAAATCGTCGCAAAGGGAAAAGCTCCATGAAAAGATATTGTACAAGTGAGTGACACAACAGAAGTTCCACAAAGAATTTCTGTCGACTTATAAAAAAACGACAATTTGATATGCGCCCTTTAATACAACATTCTCTCCCGTATATACTTAACCGGTGAACTGCCAAAGCTTAAAAACTTCTCATGAAACTCTTTTAAACTGTACTTATTTCCCATTTTGTTTTTGTAATCATTACGAAGAGCATGTATGGCTGAAGCACCGGCATAATAAGAACAAAGCTGCACCTGCGAAACGGTTGCCCGGTGGTATTTTTCTTCTGCCTGTGCATAGGTTTGAAAGCATTCCTTTGTTAAAAGTTGTACTATAGAATCCTTTGAAACATTTAGGCATTGTATATCATAATCAATTAACACATTGGCAAGTTCTCTAAGTTTCCATTTATACAGTGTCAATTCCATTTCCGGGGCTCCGTCTCCCCATCCGTTTTCAATCATCATATCTTCTGTGTACACGGCCCAGCCTTCTATCATGGCACCATTTGCAAAAACTGACCTGAGCACATCAGCAGATTTCGTATTGTTATAAATCCCCTGAACACAATGCCCGGGAACAGCTTCGTGTATAGCTAAAAGCTGCGAACTATAGTTATTGTATTCTCTTAAAGTACCCTCTGCTTTTTCCGGTGGATATTTTGTCAGATCGTCAACATTAAAATAAGTGGTTCCCCGCTTTTGGTACGGAGGCGTAAATTCAGCACTCGCAACAGCAAAACCGCGGGCATATTCGGGCATTAATCTAACTTTTATCGGCGTTGCAGTTGTGTCTAAATCGAATAATTTTTTCTTAATAATAAAACTTTTCAGCTCATACACTTTCGTAGTAAGCGAATCGAAAAAATCTTTTGGACTGGTATGCTGCAATTGTATTTTGTCCATTATCATCTGGATCACCTGCATACTCTCTTTGGGCTTGGGCTGATTGGGATAATATTTTTGCCATAAGCGGTTGGCGAGGCTTACCATTTTTTGCTGGTATATTCCTTTATCAGCTAAAGCCCTTTTATATAATTGTTCGGCAGTAAAATCAGTTGCCAGATCATACTTAAATTTTTCCGCATACAAATCTTTCCCAATTCTAAAACTTCTGAAGACATAGTTTTTATTATTAACAATAGCCTTCAAACCGCTTATATAGCTATTGATCGCCCTGCTTGTATTTTCTATATTTTGCTGTAAACGAAGTTTTGCCGCAGCCGGTAAATGTGAAGCATTTATAGAGTCGGTCAAAGCAGTTCCAAAAACAGAAAGTCCTCCCTCGTTTTGCTGAATAGCCATTTCAAGATGTTCCCTGGTAGGATGGTGTAGAATGTTAAGGGCGGCTTTGTAGTATTCATCGGCATGTTGTAAATGATTGGTAAGAATGGTAAGCCTCTCATCTAATGGAGCATAAGGCTGATTGATGATATAATCACATTCTCCACTAAGGTTGTATGAAGATGGATCCCATTCCTGTTGTTTGAAAACAGACTGATACCAGATTTCACCCTCCAACTGGTTTTTAATAATATTGAGACTTATCTTATTGTTATCGCTAAGCTGCCTTATATCCATTTTATTCAACGAATCGATCCACTGCCTGCAAAAGAATATATTGCTTGTAAGTGAAGCACTGTCAGGAATAGTTAATTCATCATAATACTTACCATAGCCTACAAATATTGCGAAAGAAGGATGCTGTTTCCAATACGCATCTAAAAATCTGTTCTCAAAGTTTGCAAATACAGTATCGGATTTCTCATAAGTCTTTTGTTTCCCTTCTTTAAAACCGAAAGCAACTAAAGCAAATGAAACAAACAGATAATGAAGATATTTCTTAGTCATGGTAGTTATTTTAGAAAGTTAGAAGGATTAGAATGTAATTGTATAAAATATTAAGAATTAGAGTTGCTATATAGTACAACGAATACGTATTGCCAATGGTGAGGGACTTGAAAAACTGTCGCCCAGACAACTAAAGGTGATTATTTTATTCAAAGATTAAAAATGTATCCTGATGGTCAAAAGAGTTTCTTCCACCCGAGATAAAAGCTGGACAACTATGTGCAGTCGATTGCTCCAACGTTCAGTTCTCTATTTGCAATTCTCTTATTGTGCCGGGGTACTTCTAAGTTTTGAGATTGTCAGGTAATTAAAATACTGTTTCAAAAATTCTTTGGAGTACCTTGTCAAAAGCAGGCTGCTTTAATACAGAGATTTTTGAGAGGACTTCATCAATTGTGTATGATTGTATTAACTGACATTTCACATACGAATTTTTAGAAAGAGGTTTTGTTAGCATAGAATTATCTAATTCAAAATTAAATTCTTCATTCATTGGATTTGAAGATATCATTACAGCATAAAAAATGTCCTCCGTTTCCAAAACGTTAGAGTTTGAAATGACTAATGCAGGATGCACCTTAAACTTACCATTTGGGAGTTCGTAATTTAGCTCAATAATGTCTATTTGCTGAACTCTCATTATAAGTACTTTGCTATAGCCTTGTTTTTTCTTTTAACAATGGAAGCTTTTAAATTTTGATCATCTTGTAAGGCTGCTATTAAAGCTTTTGTTTTATGAACAGATGATACTTTCTTTACAAAATCCAATGAAGAAAGTAAAGATGAAAGCTCTTTTGCTTTACCACTTGATTCTATTTCTATAATTATGGTGTGCATTTTTGAGTTTTTACAAATTTAAAGCTTTTTGCAACTGCTTAAAAGAACGTGTTTAGAGAGTGCAAGTTCAATAGGGTTTGAAATAGTATTTTGCACAACGCTTTTATTTACGCTACTATTTAAAAATTTTGTTGTTAATCAACGTTTCTCTATTTTTTTTAATCGTAGTTGTCCCGCAAAAAAGTGATGTATTTATACTTCTAATACGTTTATCTTAAATTGAGCAATGACAAAATTTATAACTTCATTTCAGGGCAGAATGACTGCAGGTACAAGACGCCTGACACAAGTTTGAGATGTTATACTGCTTGCCGCATAAGAATGTGTAATGATTTTTTTTGAGCCGGGCAGAATAGCTACTATGAATCATCGTTGCGTCGCACTCTTGTGCTATTTCTTCAGTATTCGGCTGTGTACAAATTCATGAGGCGCGATGTATACAAGTGAAACTACATTTCACGTTCCCCGAAATGATGCTGACTGAGGTAGGGTGCGTGTTTCAAAAAACCCTCAGCAATGGCTGACGTTGCTGAGGGTTTTTTACAGAAATAAAACAACCTTCCTACATTGAAGGCCTTATCCAGATGTTACGAAAGCTGAGGGGCTCGCTTTTATCGCCGTGAGCCTGTAGTTTTATTGGCGAAGCGGCATTGTGTTTACGATAAGACGGCTGACCGATGTATTGCGTAGGGCCTTTTGGCTCTGTGTTGTTTTGTACAAGAATACCATTGAAAAATACGGTTACATGTGCGGGGCTTAACAGACTTCCGTCAGCGTTAAAGCGGGGAGCTTTCCAGGCAACATCGTAAGACTGCCATTCGCCGGGCGGAAGGTTTGCATTTACCAAAGGAGCAAACTGTTTATAAATACTTCCCGCCTGTCCGTTAACATAAGTGGGATTATTGTAGTTATCGAGAATTTGCAGTTCATATCCGTCGTCTCCTTTGCCTATGGAAGCAAGAAATAATCCGCTGTTGCCTCTTGCCTGGCCCGAACCGGTAATGTTTTTAGGTATTCTCCATTCTATGTGTAACTGGTAATCCTGGAAAGATTGCCTGGTCTGAATGTTTCCTGAACTTTTATTTACGGTTAAAATACCTTTCGCTACTTTCCAGTCTGCGACTTTTGTTGTGTCGCTTGTCAGAACCCACTGGTCAAGGTTTTTTCCGTCAAACAACACAATAGCATCGGGTGGGGGAGCGGCTGCGTTTAATGATTTTGGCGTTACAACCGGCGGCACAGGTGTATAAAATTCTGTGTCTTCGGGTTTTGCTTTTTGTGCAGTGGCTATGTGCATACTTAGCGCTAAAACAACGAGAGAATAAAAATGTTTTTTCATTACGGCAATTTTTTGAATAAGCAATTTAGTTGAATGAAGAATGCTAAATAACAAAGAGGGTTTATATTTTTAAAAGAGTTTTTGAATTGCAGACTAAAGCCGCTTACTGTGATGCTGATGAACGAAATTCGACGCAAGGATGAAGCCATGAAAACCAATGCCGGTATCAAAAAAACAGGAAATAAACAACTTCTAAAATGAAGTTTTTACTTTTGGTTTATTTCGTCTTTGTAAACGACACCGTCTTTCATCACAAATTTTACATGCTCCAAAACAGTGATGTCTTTTAAAACATCTCCCTGCACAGCGATTATGTCGGCCCATTTACCTTTTGTGATAGAGCCTGTTTTATCTTTCCATAATGAGTAGTAAGTAGTGAGTAGTGAGTAGTGAGTAGTGAGTAAGCGTTGTTAATTGCAATATCCTTCTGTCATCTTCCAACTGTCATCATGCATTTTCAATTTCCTCCAGTTCCCTTTCCGTCAGGTTGCCCCAAAAACGTATGTATTCATCTATATTGATGAATTTAACAGAAGGCTCAACAGCAGGGATCATTTGCTTCATTGCTTCTAATAAAATAGGGTAGGGGCGGTAGCCTGTCAGCATTATAGCCGGTTTATTGGCTGAGCGCATAATCAACGTTGGAAAGCGGGTTATGTTCCTGTTCTGTGTTTCCTGCCAGTCAGTTCTAAAAGCTTCGAGCCCGTTATCATTGGTTAAATCTTCGCTAAACCGGGTGATGTCTAAAAGACCGGGACAACTTTCGTTAAGCTTTTCTGCTACCTCAACCAGCACCTCCTGTTTGGCTATATTTTTCCCCTGTATCATTACAGCTTCACGAAGAAGCCGCAGGTATTCTACTCCTGCGGCCTGTGATTGTAATTCAGCACTTTTAACAGCAATACATGCAGGATAAGAAGATGCAGGAGGATCAGTAACCCAAATTTTATCGTGTATAGGCATACCCGAAGTGATACCTGCTTCAAGCCAAACAGGCCCCATTTGCTGAGGCCTGTTAACCGAATAAATTGAGTCGCTATAATTTTTCCAACTGGGTATCATTCCGCCCATGACATTGCGGAAAACCAATTGTTCCTGAAACTCATATTGAAGTCTTCGCCATTGAGGCTCCAGCGCCCAGCTCCAACAACAAAGCGGATCGGTGTAAAAAGTGATTTCTACACGATCCGCCTGGTTTTGTTTTTGATCCATTTTATTTCTTACTTACCTTTTTTGCCACTTTACTTCCATTTGCGTGTAAATCGCCATTTCCATTCGTATGTAAGTCAGTGCTTTCAAGAGACAGACCTAAGTCGTCATCGCTCAAAGGCTTGTTCCACTGCAGAGGTCCGATTGGTGCAGCAGCATTTACCAATGAACTTTTTATTTCTCCCAGTTCTTTTTCTAATTTGTCATTTTCACTCTTTGTCTGGTTTGTTCCTGCTGGCTTTTGATCAAGCAGGCTGTTTGTTTCTAACACATGCTTAATTGGATCTTCGATGTACTGCCATGTTTCACCAGTTTGCGTGCTTTCTCCCTGGTTCCATGGACCGCG
>CAXUMK010000127.1:14896-15137 GCA_964251885.1 uncultured Segetibacter sp.
AAATTAGTGTAACGTGGATCACCTTGTAAAACTCCCGGAGGGAAATTAGGTTTAACGGTAGCTAAAGCCGCCTCAAACTGCTGGTAGTGCGCAACTTCTCTCGTCATTAAAAAGCGCAAAGTCTCCTTGACAAAAGGGTCATTGGTAAACTGCAAAAGATATTCATATACCATTTTAGCCCTTGATTCGGCTGCTATGTTTGATCGAAGGTCTGCGGTAAGTTCGCCCTGCGCATCACCAT
>CAXUMK010000128.1:0-14849 GCA_964251885.1 uncultured Segetibacter sp.
TTTTTTTGTGAAAAAACCTTGCTTTCATTCATCCTGATGTAGGGAAGGGTGGCTACGATGAATATGAACGAGGTCTATACCGAAGTTCAATACAAGTAATCGCAAAACCTTATCACTATGCCACAGTCAACATTGCTCTCTCGCCTCATGCTGTTATCGTGGGAAATACAGCGTAAGAAAAAACACAGCCGTTCAAAATCCTTGCAGGATGCCTGGGCTATTTGTCTCAATGAAGACATTACGATTTACTACCTCGTAAAGCGGCACAGCCATTCGCATTACCCTAATAAAGTACAGCAACATTCCCTGTCATTATTCAACAAGCAATAACACACCGTATTCAATCACCATTTAAATACACAGTCATGGAAATTACCGGAAGAATCGTAAAAGATGCAGTTGTTACGCAACTGAAAGATGAACGCACCGTCACCAATTTTACTATCGTTATTAACGATTATTACAAATCCAAAAATGCCGAGGCGGGAAAACAGCTTGCGACCTATTTCAATTGCAGCTATTGGATGAAGAGTGCAATCGCACAGTACCTCAAAAAGGGAACACTGGTAGAGTTGGGCGGACGTGTTGGGTTGCAAACCTACACCTCCAAAGAGGGAGAAGCAAAAGCAGTACTTACATTTCATGTAAACAACATCAAGCTGCACGGCGCTGCAAAAGGTGGACAGGAAGCATTTGCTCCACAGGCAGGACAGGGAAAGGCTACTACCGCACCGGCAGGTGAAATAACCGAACCTGCAGACGATTTGCCCTTTTAAGGCACTTTTTACATCGGCTGCCTCAAGCACAATTGAGGCAGCCGGTTAATTAAAGCATGGTGACCTACGGTCTAATTAAACTGCTAATAATAGATTTATTTGCATTGCCAAAAAAGTCTATCTAAAATTTTACTGTCTGGTTAAGTACTTAGTATCAATTTCCCCTGGAGAATAGGAGGTTGCGATAACCAATACTTTACAATCGAAACTTTTAACAGTATAAGTATCAGTACCTAATATAAGTGTTTTACCATTTAAAGACCATTTAGCAGTTCCTGCAGTAGTTGGAGTACATACGGTAGCACCATCATCTACAACGACAGTACCATTGCCTTTAAAGGTTATCTTATCATCTTTTGAACAGGGAACGTAGGTACTAAATTCATCAATGACGGGAGAAGAAGGAGTAAGTTGATAGGTAGCATCGGTCAACATATACGTTCCTAAAATACTTGTGTTTGTTACTGTGCATGAAGCTGAACTTGATCCGCTCTTACTGCAATTCACAAACAATAGCATCACAAGTGATAGCCCTAAGAAAATCTTTTTCATAAAAGATGTGGGTTTTTTTCTTTTCAATGTATTGTTTAACGTCTTAGCAAGTATATAGTTAATAAAAGACTGCGACATCCTTACTGCCGTACCAAAGTCATAGTTTCTATCGGATATTCGCCCGGAGGTGTTGTTATTACTAACTTTTTACAATCATAGCTTTTTATTATGCCAACATTGCCGTCAGTTATAATTGTAGTGCCATTGATACTCCACGTACCATTTGGCCGAGTGCCGCACACCAATACACCATCTGTCCAGGTGTATGTACCGTCAGATTTAAAGGTTAGAATATCATCTTTTTCACACGGGGGATAAGTAGCGTATTCATCAACCACCTGACTATTAGCATTCTGTTGTATTGTTTCTCCTGCATAAACATAGGCTCCGAGAATAGTTGTTGAATTGAGAGGGCAATTGCCAGTACTACTCTCACTTTTTTTGCAGCTTGAAGAAAATAATAGACTTCCGAATGATAGAAAGAAAAAAACGTTTCGCATAGTGTAAAAGTTTAGAATGAAAATTATACGTGTTTGTTCTTTAGTTATAGCAATTGCATTAATACCCACAATCTTTAAAATCCCTTTTTCGATTTCAGTTCTTTGATTTGAGGTTTAAGTGAGCCAAATTCTTCAGGATTAAAATGAGCAGCTACCTTATCCATGATACCGGCATATTGTTCTTGCAGTGCTTTTCCGATGGCATTATATACCGCAGGGTCTTGAAGCACTTCATTTGCTGACAGAGGGCTTTTGTACTTGGCGGAGGTTTGGATAGGAATGTTTTCAACATTCGGAATTAACACTGATTTTGCCCAAATTTTTTCATTGGTCAAGGGCTCGACTCCTGATAAATTTATCTTCCCTACGAGAGATGCTTTGCCGGAATAGGTGTAACTATTGTAGGATGGTCCTAAAATAGAGACATGTTGCTGCCAGCCACCCTGCACTGCCGTAAAATCAGGAACAATTTCAATGCGAATTGCTATGTCAGTCCTCTTTTTGTCATCGAATATCATTTCGTCATACGTAGCAAACGGCCCTTTCATTGTAAAGCCCTTTGCAATAATTAACTCGGTAATATCACTTTCTAATGCTGAGCTAAACCGTTTGAAAAGTTCAGTACCACCATACGTAAATTGAGTGGCGTAATTCGGTTTGATGATCGATAATACCATTGCTGCAGACCCCGGCTGCGCCGATACCTTTGGTGCATAATCAAATGTAAAAGTGTTAGTTGTAGTGGCAACTTGTTGAGGAGCAGTACAGGAAATAAACAGACATACAGCGGCGAAGAACAACGTTTTTTTCATACTTGATTTGTTTTAATTACGGAGATTGTTATGTTAGAAAATTGTTTTAAACGAAATTTCTCCGAAAGCGGGAGAAGCGCGTAACAGGGGGAGCAATACCCTACTTTATACCAGGTAATTGGGGAGGATAAAAAAGTGTAATGCGAAAGCAAGTTTAGGCATTAGTCTATAGGGCAAAGACTTTTTTCAGTAGTTTTACCCCTGTTTAAAGTAGTCTTTAACAACTCCACCTTATGGATAATGTAACGATAGGAAAGAATATTGCGAAGTTTAGAATGCTTAAGGATATTAAAGCAAGCAACATGGCAGACAAGCTTGGTATGAAAGAAGCAACCTACACGAAGTATGAACGGGGAGAAACGGCGATAACTATCGACTTTGTACAAAAGGTATCAGAGGTGCTTGAAATAGACCCGCTGCAAATTGTATCAACATCACCAAGCCATATATTAGAAAACATTCAGCACTCTTCCATTGCAATACAAACAAACAGCACCTTTCAATCGCATAATGAACAGCAAGCGCAACTAATGCTAAAGCTTATGGAAAATATGCTTAAGCTAAATGAACGAGTTATCAGTTTGATTGAAAAGGATATAAATTAAGAGGTACATTCTCAATATACTGACATAGAAAAATTGCATCGGTTGATTAAATATCAGTTTATAAATAAAGAGCGATTGATGTGTTATTTTATTAGAAAATTATTGCCCCAACGGCCAGTCCCACTATTGGCAATACTCATGTTGCCTGGGGGTTATCTAAACTATTTTCTTTTTTACCATATACTTTCATAGAGCGAAACTTATAGGCGTCAAACCATTGTTCGAATAATTCAATTCTGATCAATCCTCTAAATCTGTCTGTTCTTGTAAATTGCCTATACTCTTTTTGTCCAACTTGAAGATGATAATGTCCCCCTTCTCGAATTTGCCATTTGCATCTACCCATAAAAAATATGTCATTGTCAATAAGTACACCATGCCAATGAGGAATATTATCATAAAGCCATATATTGATATCAACTCGATTCAAACTGAAAAAGCTTTTGTAATCTTTTTTGAATTGCTTTTCGTGTTCCAATGTGTTTTTTGATTCCTTTTCTAACAGTCCTTGTCCCCAATTATGCAAGACCTGCGGATCAACGATTACAAATTCAATTGAAATCTTCGGCTTTTTGTGTCCAACCTCAAATAATTCGGGTAGGGTTAGGTCGACTAAATTTTTCCAAGAAAATTGAGCAGACACTCCTAGAACTTTGATTTTGACATCTTTATTCTTTATAAGCCTTTCTTCTAAAGCTTTCTTTATTGTAGGTAAGGCAGAAGTAAAATTTGGATAAGTTGGAGGTTCTTGTTCGGTAAGTTTGGCGTCAATCTTGTCCAATCTTTGTGTAAGCATTTTAAACAAATCGAAAATAAGAAAGAGAAGTGTTACTGCCAAAGCAGATGTTATCGCAACCCTTGTTGCAATATTGTTAATCAAAGGAGCAATACATATAGCACCGACTAAAATAATTGCTATATATGGTCTTACTTTGGAGTAAGATTCCTGCAACAGTTGTACAAATCTTTTACTTTCTTTCTGATCACTCATGAAATGTTTTTTTTGGGTAAAGTCGCTACGAACATTGCGCTTTCTTAGAGTTGTGGTTGTATTTGAAATACGTTAGCCGACAATTAAAGCAGAATAGAGAACTAAAATACAAAACATTTTCTACTGTTTATAGCGAAATGTCTACCGCGATTAAAGCTCAATAATGAATAACTTTGATGGCTTTATGCTTTCCTGCTATGGCTATGCTGAGGATTGCCCCAACGGCCAGCCACACTTTTGGCAATACTCATGTTGAAACGAAGCGGCAAGTCGAAAACTTTTATAACTTGCTTACTGTGAGCAGAACGTTTAAAAACCAACTTAATTTCAACTTCCACATAGTAAAAGCAAGAAACGGGCTACTTTGCACCCTATGGTCGAAAACGCTGCGGTCAATAGGGAGTAGAACAAAAAGCCCTGCTACCTCATAGTCAACCGGCTTAATTTTTGGCCTTTTTCGTCTACTCCACTTAATGTTGTGTGTAGCCTTTACCGGGTTGTCATTTATCAAATTCACTAAGATTAAAGCGTCTTGATTCACTTGGCGAGTCTGAAGTGTCCATTTTCGCAATGATTTCTACAAACCTATTGTCTGCATTAAAGTACCGTAAAATTTTATTAGCTTGCCCACGGTCAACACCCATAGAACTTAGTCTCCTTTCTATGTCATAAAATCCTTTAAAGGAATTCAGTTTTTCTTTGTCCAGCCAAATTTCATCAAGTACGTTGCCAACAATCTCTACATGTTCTTTAGATACGAATCCAGTCATCTCTAATTCGTCTTCAATCGCATTTTCAAATCCATTAAGTAACCCGTAGATTTGTCCTTGCGTCGCGGGACACGTCATGTCTGGAAGCCGTTTTTCAATTTTATATATTTCACCAAGAATTTTTCCTAATAATATTTTTGTTTCTTTTTCCATATGTTATTTATTGATTAATGAAATTGTCCCAATTTAAATTCGACCAACTTAGACTGTCTATAGGAGGTATCGGCGGTATTGGAGGAATAGGTGGAATTGGAGGAATTGCAGGTATTGGCGAAATTAGTGTTACTTGAGTGACTGGAGTAAGAGGTCCACTTGTAGCTCCTTCTACAAAAGAAACTGCATGTCCATTTCTATCTCTAAAAAAACCTTTATTAAATCGTCCCAAATGCTTTCCACGAATTGTAAAGACTCCATTGCTATTAATAAAAGCCAGAACTTGTCTCCCTGACAAATTATAAATATATTCATCTTCTAACCACGCAATAGTCCTTCCATGTCTATCAAAAATTGAGTTCATATATTTCTTTTAAGTTTTGCAATTGTAGGGTTGTCAAATAAGGTTACACATAACGCGTTTATTACGTCAATATACAAAATTTTATGCTTTTTCTAAATCTGTATAGCTACTTGATTTATAGCTTTATCTCTTGCGTATTTTGTATTTAATTTTTTACTTGTTTATTTTCTTTGCGCTTTTTCCTAACACGATGACCGCGAGTGCTCCATCACAAAAAGCGCAACCTCAATTCTTACATTACTTAAGATACTTAATTTTAATGGAATTTCTTTTTTAAATTCTGCACACTTGTTTATCCATACTAAAGCTTTTAGTATTCAGTACTTTTTTGTATCTTTAAAGACAATAAAACCTTTGAAAATGAACAAAAAGGAGGTAGGTATTTGGATACGCGTCTCTACCGATTTTCAAGTGAAAGAGGATAGCCCGGAACATCATGAAAAACGGGCACGTCTCTATGCGGAAGCAAAAGGGTGGACTGTCGTAGAAGTATATCGGCTTGATGCAATAAGCGGAAAGTCAGTTATGGAGCGTCCTGAAACGAAACGCATGTTGCATGATCTTAAGACCGGGCACATTGAAGCCTTAATTTTTTCCAAACTTGCTCGTCTTGCAAGAAACACGAAAGAACTGCTTGAATTCTCAGAACTGTTTCGGGAATACAATGCCGATCTTATTTCACTATCAGAAAACATAGATACAAGTTCACCTGCGGGAAGATTGTTTTATACGATGATTGCAGCAATGGCAGAATGGGAACGAGGCGAAATTGCAGAGCGCGTTGCGGCATCAGTACCCATTCGCGCAAAGTTGGGAAAGCCACTTGGCGGACAAGCGCCCTTTGGGTATCAATGGGTAGAGAATAAAGTAATCATTGATGAGAAGGAAGCGCCTATCCGAAAGCTTATGTATGATCTTTTCTTAAAGTATCAGCGAAAGAAAAGTACGGCGTCAGAACTTAATCAGTTAGGGTACAGAACCAGAAACGGCTCTAAGTTCTCCGGCACTACCATTTCGCGGCTATTGCGCGATCCTATGGCAAAAGGGGAACGTAGAGCCAATTACACCAAAAGCACCGGAGAGGGCAAGAAATGGGAGTTAAAACCAGCCTCTGAATGGGTTATGATGGAATGCCCTGCAATTGTTACGGAAGAAACCTGGTCAAAGTGTAATGAACTCTTAGACGAGCAGGAACAAAAGAATAAACGGCCAGGGCCACGGGCAGTGCATTTGCTTTCAGGTTTTGTCACATGCCATTGTGGAAAAAAAATGTATGTCTTTCATTCTTCCAGGGTATATACGTGCAGGGCGTGTAAAAATCGAATTGCGGTCGATGACATTGATGAAATATTCCAAATGCAACTGAAAGCATTTTTAACCGATGCAAACCTTACCCACTATCAGGAACAGTCCGACATCGAATTACAGGAAAAAGAACATCTGCTGAAAGTATCGAAAGCAGAAAAACAAAAGTTAGGCAAGAAAATGGAGGATTTGATTGAACTGCGACTTAGTGGGGAAATGGCAAAAGAAACCTTTGCCATACATTTTAAACCGATTGAAGAACGAGCCTTGCAATTAGAAAACCAAATACCAGAACTCGAAGCAGATATTGATTTTCGAAAAATTCAATCACTGTCTTCAGAAACCGTGTTGCAAGATGCAAAAGACCTCTATGAGCAATGGCCAACATTTCCCTTTGATCAAAAAAGAGCCATTATAGAAATCATTACCGAGAAGATTATTATTGAACCACAAGACATTACAATATCCTTAGCCTATCTTCCCCAGCCCCCTTCTTTCCTAAATCAGGGAAAAAGGGAACGCAACAGCATGGATTCATACTGGCGATCAACATAAAATTTGCCGGGAAATCCAAAGCAACTTTTGCCCTTGAAATGGTTACCCGTCTTTCTTCCATCGGCTGACGCATTACTTCAAGAACAGTCCGTTTAAACTCGGGTAACTCATCTAAAAATAAAACGCCGTTATGGGCTAAGGAGATTTCTCCGGGTTGTGGTATACCGCCACCTCCAACAAGTGCAACATCTGAAATGGTATGGTGCGGACTTCTGAAAGGCCGCTTATTAATCAAAGAAGCATTTTCGGGCAGCTTACCTGCAACGCTGTGAATTTTTGTTGTCTCCAGCGCTTCCTGCAAACTTAAAGGCGGCAATACTGTGGGAAGTCTTTTAGCCAGCATCGTTTTGCCTGCTCCGGGTGGTCCAATCAATATTGCATTGTGACCGCCTGCGGCTGCAATTTCCAACGCTCGTTTTATATTTTCCTGGCCTTTTACGTCTGTAAAGTCAAGTTCAAACTGGTATTGTGAATTGAAGAATTCTTCTCTCGTATTTACGTCAACAGGTTTCAAGGAAGTTTCATCGGCAAAGAACTCAATGACTTCTTTTAAATGTGTTACTCCGTACACGGCAAGGTTGTTTACCATTCCCGCTTCACGTGCATTGGCCTTTGGAACAATCAAACCTTTAAAGCCTTCTTTACGGGCTTGTATCGCTATTGGCAAAGCACCTTTAATCGGTTGAATTGCGCCGTCCAAACTTAGCTCGCCCATTATCACATAATCTTTCAAAGCTTCGGCATTTTCGATCTGCTCGCTTCCGCCAAGTATGCCGATAGCTATGGGAAGGTCAAAAGCAGAGCCGCTCTTTTTAATATCTGCCGGAGCCATGTTGACCACAATCTTTATTCTCGGCATTCTAAATCCGTTACCTTTTATTGCGCTGTCTATTCTTTGCTGGCTTTCTTTGATCGCGCCATCAGGCAATCCAACTAAAAAGTACCCCTGGCCTTCGCTCACGTTTACCTCGATCGTTATGTTGATTGCTTCCACTCCGTACACCGCACTTCCAAATGTTTTTACAAGCATTAAATAAAGATTAAAAAAAATAAAAAACTGAAAGTAATAAAAAGAAAGGAAAGCAGGATGGAGTTAGGATCTGGAACCATTATTTAGAATTACCGTTCTCAGTTGTACTTCAAATCTGCTTAGGAGTATCTGGTCTGTGATAAAAACAGGTGGTTGGAAAAGCCCAAACAAAGAAAAAAAAGTTGCAGTGTGCGACGCAACGATGCTGAAAAGCGATAGTATGTTCGTTACCTAAAAAAAAAAATTAATGTTCGCAATCTTCTGCATGTGCATGATTATGCACTTTGCAGCTTCGGTAGTTGATGATATGTGCAGTAACAATACCGGTAACTGCCGGAACGAGGAACCAGTTTTCGTACTTCAAAAAGAATAATTTCATTACAAGAAAAACAAAACCTGCTGCAAAAACCATCATGGGCAAAACGCTATGGTGATGCTTTTTAAAGCCATGATAAAGAGAATATATGCCAACGAAAAAAGCAAGGCAAACCATACAAACTTCAAAAGCGTGGTTTTGTATTATGTTTATTCCAAACACCGGAAGGCTGGTAAATACTAACGGAAGCAGGGCGCAATGAATGGCGCATGCGAGTGAAGCGGTAATACCTAAAGCATCCCAGTTTATTTTAGAATTTTGTTTCAAAGGATAGTAAAGGTAATTGTTTGCAACTTAGTTGCAAAATAGAATTAACCTTACAAATACCAGCATTATCATCACCCTTTGTAAATTTGCCATTTAAATATGCATCATGAGTAAAAAGCTAATTGGTTATAGTGTCTTTTTTGCCGTGCTTACCATCTTGTTTTTTTATTTTGTTTTTGCAGGCACAGATAACTGGAAAACAAAATTGCCAACTGTCAGTTTCGTAAAGCCATTTTCGTTTGTAAACCAGGATGGAAAAACTGTAGATGAAGAAGACCTGAAAGGGAAAGTAACCGTGGTTGAATACTTCTTTACAACGTGCAAAGGCATTTGCCCAAAGATGAACGCAAGCCTTAGAAAAATATACGAACAGTATAAAGATGAGCCCGATTTCTTAATTCTTGCTCATACGGTACAACCTGAAATTGACAGCGTTGCCCGCCTTCGTTTTTACGCTGACAGTATGAAGATCGACACTAAAAAATGGATGTTGGTAACCGGAAGAAAAGACAGCCTGTATAAAGCAGCACGCATCAGCTACCTGCTCGACGACCCGGCAAACAGTGTTGATAAACTGGAGGACCAGTTTATACATACGCAGTTTGTAGCCCTGGTAGATAAAAGCGGTAATGTCAGGGGCGGAGTGTATGATGCACTTAAAAAAGATGAAATGGAAAAATTAAGCAAGGATATTAAAGGGCTTTTGAAAGAAAAAGCTGGTCCGAACGGATTTGTAAATGGAGTGTTTGGAAACAATCCTCAATAATTTTGTAAATTTACAGGTATGGAAACCTTATCAGTTGACAATATTTTAAAGCGTAACCAGCTAAGCGTAACCGATAGCCGTAAAAAGATACTGGAACTTTTTAAAGGCAACAACGGTGCTTTGGCGCACAACGATATTGAAAAAAAAACAGGGGAGAAATTTGACCGTGTAACCATTTACCGCACCCTGCATACTTTTGTTGAAAAAGGAATTATACATACGATTCCGACGCCTGATAACTCTGTTTTATATGCACTTTGCAAAGATGAATGCACAACCGGTCATCATCATGACAACCACGTGCACTTTGTATGCGACAACTGCAATGTCACTTATTGCCTCGATGCAGTTGTAAAACCTGAAATAAACCTTCCCAAAGGTTTTAAGCCAAAGGTGATGGATGTGGTCGTGACGGGGATTTGTAAGAACTGCTAAACTTTGACAGCATACCTGATCTAAAAGAAGAACGCCCGGCATTTACCGGGCGTTCTTCTTTTTTATACTACTTGCTGCATAATATGTAATTATTTTTTGAACCAGGCGGCATACTGCTATTTGGCTTACGTTGCGTCGCACTCTTATACGCTTTGTTCTTTATTCAGCCAGTTCACTACTTGTTCCGCTTGCGGGAAACTTATCCTGCGTAAAGTATAACTCGTACTTTTTTCAAACCTCAATTGACTAATTGAGGTTCAGGTATTGTTCATTCACAAAATCCATTAATGATTTTATATAATCAGGAGATAGGTTAAATTCAAGTCCTGCAGCTTCGTATAAAGCGGGTAAAGTTTTCGTTCCGCCAAGGCTTAATGCACTAATGTAATTTTGTAGAGCCTGCTCTTTATTGCCTTTAAATTGCTTCCACATACCGATTGCGCCTAACTGGGCAATGCCATATTCAATGTAATAAAAAGGCACTTCAAATAAATGCAGTTGCCTTTGCCAGCCTATTTTACGGTATTCTTCGAGCCCGGTAAAATCAACTGTTCCTGTAGAAAACTCTTCGAGTATCTCCATCCATTTGTCTGTTCTTTCTTCTATAGTATGATCTGGATTTTCGTATACCCAATGCTGAAATTTGTCAATCGTAGCGATCCAAGGAAAAATGGTTATGGTTCTTTCGAGTTGATGTTCTTTTGCTCTCACTAAATCTTCTTCTTTGTCAAAAAATACTTTCCAAAAATCCATGCTGAAGAGTTCCATTGCCATGCTTGCCACTTCGGCAATTTCCATTGGATATTCTTTAAAAGCGCTTAATGGCAGAGGATGCGAAAGAAAAGAATGAATAGCATGTCCGCCTTCATGCACCATAGTTGTTACGTCGTGCATTTGACCGGCGGCGTTCATAAAAATGAACGGAGCGCCGCTTTCAGCAAGCGGGCAGTTGTACCCGCCTGGCGCTTTGCCTTTACGGCTTTCCAAATCAAGATGCCCCAACTCTTTCATTTTGCGGATACAATCTGCAAAGAAAGGACTCAGTTCATCAAAACATTGAATGGCTTTTTCGGTCAGGTCTTCACCTGTAGTAAAAGGTACAAGGGGTTCAATTCCTGCAGGCTCGGCTTCGGTATCCCAGGGACGTAAAGTATCTAACCCGAGCTTTTCTTTCTTTTTGAGATTTATCTTTTCAACCAATGGCAATACGTGCAGCTTTACCGCTTCATGAAAATTGAAACAATCTTCTTTTGTATAGTCGAAGCGACCCAGCTCGGCGAACTTGTAATCACGATAATTTGCAAAACCTGCATTCAATGCAACCTGGTGACGTTTTCGAACGAGTTGCGTGTACAAATCATTCAGCGCGTCTTTATCCTCGAATCTTCTTTCATTGATCTTCCTGTAAACTTCTTCACGAAGATTTCTGTCATGGTCTTCAAGAAACTTCGAAGCCTGTTGCAATGTGTATTCCTGTCCCTTTACTTCTACTGTCATACGGCCTGAAATCTGCCCGTACTGCTGAGCCATTACACTCAACTCAGCCTGTAAAGGAATATTTGCTTCGCGAAACAAGTCAATGCTTTTACGCACATTGCGCAGGTAGGTAAAGTACTGCTGCTTATCCAGCTCCTGGGTGAAAGGGCTTTCGATCAGCTTGCGGTTAAGCTGGTCGGCGTAAGGCTGTAGCTTTGGCTGTATTTCCATACAAAAGAAAGTAAAAGCTTCTTCCAGCTTTTTGTCAGTCGTGTCGCAGGTCATGCGGATTTGTCTCCAGCATGCATCTTCGCTTACAACTGCTTCAAGTTCGCTCATATCTTTCATCCACTTTTCAAGGTCCTGAGCGGAATCGACAGGTCTTTCAACCAGTTCTTTAAAGTAAGGTTCTAAGTCATTCCAGTCAGAGATTTCAAAATCTGCGGGAACATAATGCCTTTCCAGTTTTTTTATATCTGCAGTCATAATAAATTTTAAATGAAAGTGGTAAGTTGAATTAGATGACAGTTGTAAGTTGACAGATGACAGATTCAAAATGCAACCAGATGAATGGTCAACGTTCAATAAAGCCGAATAAAGAATCGGAAAGTATAAGTGAGTGACACAACGATGTCGGGTATGGTTATTTCGCTTGTAACAAAAAAACATTACACTTCGGGCCTTTCTGCCTGCGGGTTATAGCTTGCAACTTATCTTATTCTTCACTATTTCCGGGGTCTGCAACTGTGGTGTCAGGCTCTGTAACTTCGACACCTTGATCGCCGGCTTCCTCTTCTTCAGACTGACTTAGCTTGATCTCTACGTCATTTGCCTTTAACACACTAAACCATTTCACCATTTTTTTCATATCGCTGGCATACACTCTTTCAAAATCCATATCAGGATATACCTTTTCGAAATATGCTTTCACGGCCGTACCGTCTTTGTCAGAAGGCAAAGGCTCGCTGCTGTTTTGCATAGCGAGGAACACGTCAACAAGGTTAACATTGTCGCGGGATGTGTATACTTCAATACTTTCAAGATGTGAGAAGTTGTGCACCCGGCTTGCGACAAACCTTGTACTTTTATCGTCGAGAGAGCGAACAATAGCGCCGTCTTTTTTGCTGCCGACCAGCTCGAACAAACCACCTAAACCTGTAACAGAAATTATTTTCCCATATTCCATAATCAATCAAATATTTTAGGACGTGCAAGATAAACGGAATTACTTTAAACCTTGTTTGAATTACAAATTTTAAGATTTTGACTCAAAAGCCTTTTTTGCAGGAGTAGCTCAATTCGAATCGAATGAAACACATAGAAACATAGAACAATAGAACACCTAAGAAAGGACTACAATAAGAGGAGGCATAGAGAGCAGGAAAGGAGTGCTAAGCGAAAGAACACCAACAGTAAGAAAAATGAGCGGTTCATCAAATTTAAACGGCTTTCTTAGTTCCCCTTCAGGGGCGGAGGGGCTTGACTTTTTAATCATCGGTCAGGGGATATGCGGAACCCTCCTGAGTCATTACTTATTGCTTGCAGGAAAAAGTGTCGCTGTAATAGATGATAACCAACCTTTTGCTGCAAGCAAAGTTGCAAGCGGCGTAATCAACCCTGTAACCGGAAGGCGGATAGTGCGAACCTGGATGATAGAAGAACTGCTTCCTTTTGCATTAAAGGAATATACTGCTTTGGGAAGGCAGTTAGAAGTAAGCTTAGTTAAAGAATGCAGTGTGATTGACTTTCATCCCAGTCTTCAAATGAAAGAAGCATTTGAAAAAAGGCTGGATGATGAACCCCAATACCTGCACAGACTAAATGAGCTGGATTGGAAACAAACTTTCAATTTTCATTTTGGTGCCGGAGAAATAAACCCTTGCCTTTTGGTTGATATTTATTCATTGCTTTTGAAGTGGCGGGAGAAATTGCTAAATGAAAATCGTCTTATTGAAGAGACTTTTGATTTTGGAAACCTTTCTGTAAATGATAGCAGCATTACTTATAAAGATCTTACGGCCAATAAAATTATCTTTTGCGACGGAGTGAATGGGATAACCAATCCTTTCTTTAAAAACCTTCCTTATTCACCTAATAAAGGGGAAGCTATTATTGCAAGGATTCCTGCTCTTGGTACAAACCATATCTATAAACAAGGCCTAAGCATCGTTCCCTGGAAAGATGAGCTTTTTTGGATTGGCTCTACTTATGAATGGGATTATAAAGACACTTTACCAACAGCAGCATTCAAAGAAAAAGTGAAGAGCTTTCTTAATTATTTTTTGAAACTTCCTTTTGAAATAGTGGATCACATAGCCTCTGTAAGACCTGCAAATATGGAAAGAAGACCTTTTGTTGGTCTTCATACAAAATTTTTAAATGTTGGCATTTTAAACGGAATGGGAACAAAAGGTTGTTCGCTTGCTCCGTTTTTTGCAAAACAATTGGCTGATTTTTTAGTGGAGGGGAAACCAATTTCTCCGGAAGCGGATGTGAGGAGGTTTGAGAGGATTTTGGAGAGGAAGATGAATTGATAGTTTAAAATGTTGTCGTGTTCGTAATCTTCTAAAGCAATATCACTCCAACTTATTTTGTAAGCCATTGCTTTGATAATTTCATTACTTCTTCGTGTGAAGTAAGCTTACCTTCCTCAGCCTGTTTTATTGCTTCTTCAAGCCTCTGTAGCTGTTCGGGCGTCAACTGTTCAATAATATCGGGCTGTTGTTTTACATAAGCTTCTGCCGCATCATTTAGCATTTGAAGCTGTGTCTCATCTTCAATCATTTCAATGTTAGAGTGAAGCTGTTGTTTAATCTCTCTTGAAGACATCTTTTTTTGTTTGAAGTTATACTTATTTCTAAAGAATTCTAAAGCATTAAATGATCATTAAAGCACGAATATTTGTGATTAGAATACACAACTATAAATTATATTACCTTAGAACACAAATACAACTATGAACATTTCAGTTATATCAATTGGCAATTTGAAAGGAATCCGGTTACCTAAAAAATTAATAGATAAATATAATATTAAAGATACTGTAGAACTTATCCTCGGGGAAGATTATATGATTTTAAAACCTGTAACCTTACCACGATATGGCTGGGAAGATT
>CAXUMK010000128.1:14859-15010 GCA_964251885.1 uncultured Segetibacter sp.
TTTAAAAGAATGCATGAAAATGGAGATGACAAACTTTTGATGGATGACGTTTTTGAAGATGAGGATTATTCGCTTCAATAAAATCTCCATAAAGAAATACCGTACAAGTCCCGATTCAAAGGTATCTATCGGGATGCCGCAAAGAGCGGCA
>CAXUMK010000129.1:0-14655 GCA_964251885.1 uncultured Segetibacter sp.
TGATTTTTGGTTCCCAAACAAGTTCTTTGAACATGACACTGTAAAATTGCTTATTCAGTGCGCGGGTTTTGGGGAAATTTATTAATATTAATATTAATGCAAAGTAATTAAAGTACAGTGGTTTAAAAATGTGTCATTGGCAGGAGGAACGACGAAGCAATTCCACAGCCAACCGTCAACCTGATTATGCAAGGGGATTGCTTCGTGCCTGCCAATGACACATTGTGCAACTAGTTTCAAATGAAGAGGTTTTAAAGGTAGCTTGATTAAAGTCTTAGCAGGACTTAAACCGTTGAAAATAACAAGCATGAAAAACAAATGTTGAAGCCACAGTAGTACTAAGGCTTAATCAGGGAACAACGAAAGGAATGGGCTGTTTCATTCCTTTCTTGATTTTTCTTTGGTTACTTTCTTTTCATCAAGGAAAAGAAAGTAACAACACTGCATTAGGAAAGGTTTTAAAAAATGGAAGCTCTGCAAAGTACCTTAACGTAAAGAAGATCTTTTAAATTAGAAGCTTACATGATGTCGTCTTCAAAGAACTTGTTTGGGAACCAAAAATTAATTACTCGCAATGACTAGGATTTTTCACAACTCCATCGAAACGTCTTGTGCTGGTGCAAACATGAAATGCATCTATTAACAGATGATAAAAAAAACTTGGCGCGGTTTTCAGTAGTTTTGAAAGAATAATTAAGGCTTAATGAAAAACATCTTTTTCGCTTTTTTTTCAACCGTTTGTTTTCTTACCGCAAATTCTCAATACCCCAAGTTAATTGTTCAGCTAAGAGATAAAGCAAATACTAAGTACACAGTAAGCGATCCTTCTCAGTTTCTTTCTGCAAAAGCCATTCAAAGACGTTTACGATACAATATTCCCGTTGACAGTTTTGACCTTCCGGTGTCCGAAGTGTATATTGACAGTATCCGCCTTGCAGGAAATGTCACCATTCTCAGCACCTCCAAATGGTTAAACCAGGTATTAATACAAACAACTGATAATGCAGCTTTAAATAAAATACAATCTTTTGCATTTGTAAAAATAACAAAAGGCGTTGGTTACAGAAACACTAATGACGAAAGCGCTGATCGATTTAAAGAAACGTTTGAAACGATTTTAATTGATTCACTGCAAAACCGAACCGCAGCAACTGAAGGCAACACTTATGACTATGGAAGCAGCTATAACCAGGTTCATATTCATGAAGGAGAGTTTTTGCATAACAAAGGCTTCCGTGGCGAAACAATGCAGATAGCGGTATTAGATGCAGGTTTTCAGCAATACAAAACCATTACTGCTTTTGACAGCATACGACTAAACGGACAGGTTTTAGGTGAGCGTGATTTTGTTGCAATTGATAACAGCGTAAATGAAGACGATGCTCATGGAATGTATTGCCTCAGCATTTTATCGGCTAACTGGCCGGGAAGAATGGTCGGTACTGCGCCAAAGGCAAATTACTGGCTGATAAGAACAGAAAATGCTGCCAGCGAATACCCGATAGAAGAGCACAACTGGGCAGCAGGTGCAGAACTGGCAGACAGTACAGGCTCTGATATGATCTCCACCTCTCTTGGATACTTTACTTTTGACGACCCTGCTTTTAACCATACTTATAATGACTTTTATAAAAATACGACGATGGTTTCTCAGGCTGCTTCCATGGCGGTAAAAAAAGGAATGATAGTAACGGCGAGCGCCGGCAACGAGGGAGGCGACAGTTGGAAGTACATTATTTTTCCCGCAGATACCGACAGCGTTTGTACTGTGGGAGCAGTAAACGGTTCAGGAGTGATTGCGGGTTTCAGCAGTTATGGTTATCCCGGAAAAGTGAAACCAAATGTTGTTTCGGTAGGCGCAGGAACAGTGATTGCGGGTTTCAACAATCAACCCACTTCAGGTAATGGAACCTCTTTTTCCAATCCAAATATGGCGGGTTTGATCGCTTGTTTATGGCAGGCGTTTCCCAAAGTAAATAACATGAAAATCCTGGATGCAGTTTATCGAAGCGCCGATCGTTATATCGCTCCTGACAACCGTTATGGTTACGGCATTCCCAATTTCAGAATTGCCTATTTATCGTTGAAGCATGATGAAAACATCGCTTTGTACGGCAACGAATGGCTTTTCGCAACTCCTAATCCGTTTACCACTCAGATAGATGCAAAATTTATTGGACAAATCAATGGAACTACAACTTTGTCATTACTAAATTCCGCTGGCCAGGTTGTGGCCACTCAACGCTTCGTTACCGAAAAGGAAGAAGTATATGCCTATACTTTTTCTAATCTTACAAACCTGCCTGCAGGTTTTTATTCAGTAAAATATGCTGACAGCACAACAACCCGTTCAATACCTCTGCAGAAAGGAAATATCTTTGACAGAGACTGGCTCGTTGCCCTTCCAAATCCTTTCACCAACGATGTTTCTGTGTACCTAAAAGCGCAGGAAACAGGCGAAGTAATGCTGCGGCTGATAGATATGAAGGGAAGTGTTGTTGAAATAGTGACCGAACAGGTTGCTCAAAACGAAACAACTACTATTCATTTTAAAAATGCACAAAAACTTCCGGCAGGCGTATATTTTCTTCAGTATTTGGGCAGAACACAAAAAAGAACGCTAAGATTAGTTAAAGGGTAATCCACTAAAGCCCATTCAGGGGTTTGGGGTAAACAAAGCAGCAAACATGCTGTCTGCCTTTACATCATATCCTTTAAGCAACTTCATTTTTACTAATTGAAGATTAAACTCACTTTGTATAAATGCAACCACTTCCTCGTTTTCTTTTGCAAATACAGAGCACGTGATGTATAAAAAATATCCGCCTTTTTGCAGATGAGGGATCACATTTGTAACAATGCTTTTCTGCAGATAACTGTATCTCCTTATTTCGCTTTCTTTGAAAAATAATAATTGTTCCGGTGTGCGACTCCAGGTACCCGAACCACTGCAGGGAGCATCGCAAATAATTAAATCAAACCTTGAGTTGCGTAAAGAAGCCTGCAGACTTTTTGCATTGGTAAGGTCAGTAACAAACGAGTTGTATTCTTTTATTCCTGCCTCATTGAAACGGGCTTTCAAATTTTGGATAATAGACTCACGAACATCAGAAACTGTGAGTTGAATATAGGTAAGAAAGTCAGAAGTCATGATAGACTTGCCCCCGCTGGCTGCACAGCAGTCCCAAACCTTTATAGGCTTTGTAAATGTTGCTTCTGTCAGCACCTCTCCCACCTTTTGTGAGTTGTAATCCTGCACAACCGCTTCGCGGTTGATGTCTATCATTTCTTCGAGTTTGGTGCCATTGGTAAACGCAAGACAACTCTCATTTACCTCTTTAAAAGGCACGTCTGCAGCCAGTAGCTTTTGCCGAACGGCAGCCTCTTTACCCGGCCTGATGCGGATAAACAAATCAGGCTGGATAAGAAAAGAAGCATTGAAATGATCAACATCTATACCGTTGGACAATTCATTATTAAAAGGAAAAATTGTTTCTGCATCAATACCGGCAACAACTAGTTTTTCGCTTAAAGGCAACCCAATTCTTTCATTCCAGTCAGGCTTTTCATTTTGCAGCCATTCGCCTGAAATATTGGTCAGCAAAAACTGGCTTATCAATAATCCTTCTTCTATTGAATGATTTTTTATTGCAGCGCCTAACCTGTAATAGTTATAGCATACAGAACTGATCTCTCTTCTGTCACGCGAACCATATTTCTTTTCTTTAGCAAAAAAGCTTTTTAGAAAAGCACTCAAAGGCATTTCACCTTTGTATTGTGTAATGATGGTTTTTGCAGTATTTACATGAGAAGAAAACCGTGACATATTTCTTATTTGAGCATTGAGCATTGGATATTGAACATTGAGCATTTGTGCGTAATTTTTTAATGCTCAATAACCAATGTTCAATGCTCAATATTCAATTATAAAGCCCCCTTAACAAACAGGTTGACAGTTGGCTGGGGGGATTGCTTCGTGCCTCGCAATGACGGGACTTAAGTCACCGGCAAAACATGAAAAAAGATAAATAGAATTGTTGCAGATGAACGTAATGCGACGCAATGATGTAAAAACAAAGATTTTCAGCTTGTAACCTACAAACATTACGTCGCTTTAGTTCAACAAACATTCATCTAATACTATTTTGAAATGCTGTTTAAATACACCGCCAGCTTATTAATTGCTATGGCATCTAATGCGATCTGTTCCTGTGCTTCTTTCCAGTCGCGTTGCTCAAATGCTTCACGAACGCCGGGCATTGTTTTCACTCCATAACCGGTATAAAAACCCGGAGCATAAATAGCATGCTTGTACCAGTTTCTGCGGGGCAAACCATTTGGCAACAGCAACTGCTGCTCTGCCTGGTACAACTCTTTGTTGAGCGCATCGTGATTACCGTTGGTGCTGTCTGCCTTTTTAACTACAACAGCTAAACTGTCTGTGCTTTTTCGCAAAGCAACCAATGCATTCTGCAAAGGAGCAAAATCGATATAAGGAACCTCTTCTTTAGGCTTTGGAGCGATAAAAATTTTAGTTGGATCTGAAGCGAGTATATAATTATTTTGAGTAAGCAGCTTATTTTCTATTGAAGTGTTATCACGCATATTTTCGGCCAGTGTGATCAACTCTGTCGTATACCCGTTGAGTGTTTTGTATAGATCAGTAAAATCAAACGGAAGCACGTCTGCATCAGCCATGCGTAATGTAGCATGTCCCGCGGTTTTGGCCAGGGCAACGCCATACACAAAAGTCGGGTCGAGAAAGCGCCTGTACAAATCGTAAGAGTCATAAATAGAATGATACGAGCCACTTGCAGCTTCACCGCCAAAGCCGAGGTTTAATGAAGGTATACCCAGGTGCTGCAGAAAAGTTGAAAAGTCAGAGCCACTGCCCAGCGCCTCCAATTCAAGCGATGTCTTAGCCATCTCATCCTTTTTTGCTTTTGTGTTGGGCGCGTCAGTTACCTGTTTGGCCTTTCGCCTGTCGTACACGCTTACTTTTGTCTGCGGATCAATTACACCTTTTGCTACTTCATCCATCATTTTTGTTAGGGCATGAGAGCCGCCTGCGCCAAGAAAACCTCTTTCGTTGCCATCTGAGTTAATATATACCACACACTTTTGCTGCAGCTCGGTTCCGTGATCTTCTGCCCATTCGGTCGAGCCAAGCAATCCCGGTTCTTCGCCATCCCATGCACAGTAAACGATCGTTCTTGCAGGCTTCCAGCCGCTTTTGGTCAATTCACCGATGCTCTTAGCTTCTTCCAACATAGCTGCTAGACCGCTAATGGGGTCTTCTGCTCCGTTTACCCATGCATCGTGATGGTTGCCGCGTATTACCCACTCATCAGGAAACTGTGCTCCTTTTATCATTCCTATCACATCATAACACGGAACCATTTTCCAGTCAAAAGCGACTTGTAAATGCACTTTTGCTGCACCCGGCCCGATATGATAGGTTATTGGCAAAGCGCCCCGCCACTCGGCAGGAGCAACAGGACCTTCAAGCGCTTTCAGCAAAGGCAGGGCATCGTGATAGCTGATTGGCAGCACAGGTATTTTTAAAAGATTAGGCGCTTCGTTGTGACTGGCAATCCTTGTTGCATTTTGTGTCGCACCTACTCCCGGCGTCAGCGGATCGCCGGGATAAATGACCATATCCATCACGCTTCCGCGCTGTGCGCCATACTCACTTTTAAAAGCCCCTTTGGGGTACACATCGCCCTGGTAGTAACCATCTTCTTTGGGGTCAGAATAGATGAGACAGCCTACCGCTCCATGCTCCTGTGCTACTTTAGGTTTTATGCCACGCCAGCTACGGCCATATTTTGCAATCACAATTTTACCCTTTACATCTATTCCTAGTTTATCCAGTTCTTCGTAGTCCTGCGGCAAACCATAGTTTACAAAAACCAGTTCGCCGGTTACGTCTCCATCGGCGCTCCAGGCATTATAAATCGGCAACTGGTCTTTCTGACCCGATGTCGCATCTTCTTTCAATGCAGGCTCTTTCAGTACTGCCTTATATACCGTAGGCGAAGTCATCTCGAGCACTCTTGTCTTTGGCGTGGGAAACAGGACTGTATAGGTTTCAATCTTTGTATCAAAGCCGTAACTTTTTAACCTGCTTTCGGCCAGTTCTGCATATTCCTTACTCCCCGGCGAACCAATGTTATGAGGCTTTGCAGAAAAGTTTTTAATTTCTGCGCCAATGTTTGGCGCGTTCAAATTCTGGTCAAAGAGGGTTTCAAGTTGCTTTTGCTTTTTTGCATTTGCATTGGTAAAACCGGTAATGGTTTCATTTTGAGCAAGAACACAAACCGGCAAAGCAATTAAACCGGCAATAAAAGTTTTGGATAAAATGCTGCGCATAGAAGTATGTAAGGTTTAAGTGATAAAGCAATTTAGCAAAGCGATTTCTATGGCAAGCGTTGTTTTTGTTGGGCCGGCATTCGTACTATATGCTGCATTGTTGCGTCGCACTCTTGTACTTTTATTCTTTATGCAGCAGCCTCATTTATTTTGAGTGACTAAGATAATGAAGAATTGATTTATCTAAGTGTCTTTATTTTAGCCACAAAGACACGTACCTTTTATTTTAGCCACTAAGGCACTAAGACGCAAATTTTTTTTCGTGCCTTTGTGACTTCGTGGCTATTCTCATTCTTTTTCGTGCCTTTGTGGCTTTGTGGCTATTCACACCGATATTTGTGAAAACCCATTTGTATGAAATATAAAATCTTAGGAAACACAGGCCTTAAAGTTTCTGAACTATGTCTGGGCACCATGACTTTTGGCGGCAAAGGTTACTGGACAGCAATCGGTCAATTGCCGCAGGAAGCTGTTGATGATTTGGTAAAGCATTCTGCAGATGCGGGCATCAATTTTATTGATACTGCCAATGTTTATTCAGAGGGACTGTCTGAAGAAATGACCGGCAAAGCAATTCGCAATTTGGGATTAAAAAGAGACGACCTGGTAATTGCAACCAAAGTGCGGGGAAAAATGGGCGAAGGGCCAAACAGTGCAGGCCTTACACGCAAGCACATTATGCAGCAGGCTGAAGAAAGTTTGAAACGCCTCAACATTGAATACATCGACCTTTACCAGATACATGGTTACGACCCTCTTACACCGCTTGAAGAAACACTTTGGGCTTTGGATGATCTGGTAAAGAGCGGTAAGGTTCGGTATATTGGCGCCAGTAATCTTGCAGCCTGGCAACTGATGAAGGCGGTATCCTATTCAACTTATAACAAGGTCGCCAAATTTGTTTCACTGCAGGCTTACTATACCATTGCAGGCCGAGACCTGGAGCGGGAACTAATACCCCTGCTGAACGATCAAAAACTGGGTTTGATGGTTTGGAGCCCGCTTGCAGGAGGCCTGCTAAGCGGCAAATACGGTCGTAACATGCAAGGCCCCGAAGGCAGCCGCCGGGTTAATTTTGATTTTCCGCCAGTGAACAAAGAAAAAGCTTTTGACATAATAGACGTGTTGCAACCGATGGCACAGGAAAAAGGCATTTCGGTAGCACAGCTTGCTTTGGCATGGCTACTTCATCAGCCCGCCATAACCAGTGTTATTATCGGGGCAAAAAAACCTGAACAATTAGAAGACAACCTAAAAGCGATTAATGTGCAACTAACATCCGAAGACCTTAAAAAGCTCGACGAGGTAAGTAAACTTCAGCCCGAATATCCCAGCTGGATGCTCGAACGGCAAGGGCAGGATAGGAAGGGTTAATGGATGAATTGCTTAGTGGCTCAATTGCTTAATTGCTTAATGGCTCAATCACTCGATCACTCAATGCCTCAATGAAAGACATTATATTTGTTTGAACAATATGAAGATAAAAAGTTTAAATATTGATTCTTACCGGCATTTACATAATATACATTTTGATTTTACCTATCCAGAAGGACATAAAAAAGCCGGAGAACCTCTCAACAAAATTTGTATTATAGGCCAGAGTGCAACTGGAAAGACAAGTGTTTTAGAGTTGATAAAGAATAACGTTTCTCAGTTGGACACAGTTGAAGTTATCGATGGAAAAAATTTTTTTCATCATTTTCAATTAAATTTTAATGGTCACATAGATTATTTGTATGATAATAGTGTATTAAAAATTAGAAAGAATACAATTGTTAAAAATGAACAAGAGTTTCAAAATATAGAATTTCCTAGCGGCACCGTAGGAAAATTTATGGATGATGGATTGAAATTATTGTATCTAAGCGCTGAAATTATTTCAAGAGAAGCCATAAATATTTTCAATCAAAATCCCCTTAATATTTTACAACAATTAGCTGGAGAAAAATATGCAGGACTTCAAAAGAAGTTTAGCGGGGGTAGTTATATTTATGAATTTGGGCAGGATGTGAATGCAGAAATATGGTTTTCTTTATTATACAAAATACTCGATTATAGAAAGCGGTTTACTCAAATGGCTTCGGAATTGATTAATAAAGGAGCAATTGGTGATTTAGCGAAATTAAATAAAGAATATGCGAAATGGTCTGCATTAAATGAAAACCCACTCGTTTCATTTGCAGAGTATTTCAACCCTATTCTAAAGAAATTAAATTTAGAAGTTGATTTAGTCAACACGGAATATCCTATCCCAATAAAATCAGGAAGTAATGATGAAATAATACCTGTTTCAAGTTTGAGTACAGGTACAAAAGGATTGTTGCTGTCAATGTTTCCATTATATGAATTAGATACTGCCGATAGCATGATCCTGTTAGATGAACCTGAGAGATCATTATTTCCGGATATGCAGATTGATTTAATATCACATTATCAAAATTTAGCGCCGGATGCCCAGTTTATAATAGCTACACATTCTCCCTTTATTGCAGCAGCATTTGAACCTGAAGAAAGGTTTATTTTATACTTTGATGGAAATGGAAAAGTTGCCGTTCGCAGAGGTGAGTCGCCGATAGGTGATGATCCTAATGATATTTTGACTAATGATTTTAATGTTGACTATTACAATGATTTCGGGAAAAAGGCATATAAGGAATACCTGGATTTAAAAAGAAAAGTTACGCAGGAAACTGAGCCAAAGAAAAAGAAAGAACTTATTGTAGAATTAGCGGAGTTAGGAGATAAATATAATTTTTGATGAGGAAAGCCTTCAAGAACCCTGATTCTATAATCATAACAGAAAACTTAAAGTATGTGTCAGGAAATTCCGGTAATAATAAAAAGATTGCAGAAGTATTATTAAAAGAACAAAAGAAGTTTTGCGCTTACACTGACGAATATATAAGCAGAACAGATGCAAAAGATATTGAGCATTTTAACCCTACACTTAAAGATACGCCGGAAGATAATTACTACAATTGGTTTTTAGTGAAGCACCAATGGAACAAAGAAAAAAGCTACAAATGGGAGAATTTTCAACCAGTACTTCATCCTACTGCAAATGATTTTGAAGAGAGAGTGGTTTACATAGATGGAGACTATTTTGCTAGCTCAGATGTAGATATTGAAGCCAAAAACATAATAAGCTTATTGAAACTGGATGATGCAGAATTAGCAGATAAAAGGAAAAGATATATCGCAAGAAAACGCGAAGAAATAAAAGCTTTTGGACAAGATGCACTTACTTTTTTCTCAACTTTAATAGAGAACGATACATGCCAGGTATCCTATTTAAGAGCTATAAAGGAGGAATTTAAAATTGATATCTGGGAAATTTTAAATTAATATCTTTTGATTACTACAGCTTATAAGGACATAAATTTCAAAACATCAAACGGCAAGAGCAGGATAGGAAGATTTAAGGGGTTGATGGCTCGATGGCTTAATTGCTCAATGCCTCAATGCATTAATGCCTTAATGACTTAATGACTATTTGCCTTATTGACTTATTGACTTAAAAGTTCACAACTGGTAATGCAACCTCAAAGCCACAATGCTTACTGGTCCACGGTCTTTATTGTATGCGGGATGAGAAACAAACTGGTACTCCGGCGAGATGAAGAAGCCTTTGAAAGCATTGAAAGAATAATAGGCCTCGATGATGTTTTCGGTTCCGTAATTCAATCTGCCATCACCTATTAAAAAACCATATCCGCCTGCTGCGAGGTATGTTCTGTGTTGTTTTGATAAGCCATTCACAACTGCTGCTATGCCAAACATGTCGTTGTTTCTTTTCCATAAGTTGCCATTGAAAGAGAGGCCTGTTGCCACGCTTCTGTCTATTTCTGTAAATGCCCATGTTTCATTTTTTCCATCATTGTAACTGGCTCTTATGAAATGATGAATATTTCCAAAATGATTGTCAACAATACCGTAGATCCCTTTTTTATCACGGCCATATAAACGTGTAGATATTACGTTTGGATAACCTGCAGAATCTTTCAAAGCCAATTCGTAATTGCCCATTCTCGCTTTGTTATAGAAAACGCCTGCGTGAAAATCAGTATAATGTCCTTCCCTGCCTTTAAAAAGGTTGTCTTTTTCTATCTCTATTACCGTACCCATTGCATCGGTGCCTTTAAACTGCAATTCCTTTCCGTTTGCTTCGATGGGAACCCCTGTGATAGCTGTCCGTATTTTCCAGTCGCCTAAAATTGCCTGGGCAACTGCGCCAATAGTATAGCCACGAACATTTGCCGGATAATCCCATGCGCCGCTTGCCATTAAGCTCCAGTTAAAAAATTGCAGCCGCGGATCGTGGCTGATTGACGAACCGTCAAAAAAGTCGGTTATGCTAAACTTGCCAAATAAGACTGACAGATATTTTACAGGCAGTTCCCTTTTTACGCTGTCTTGTGTAACTGCCACAGCCACCCTTTGACTTGTAAAGGGAAAGCGATATTCTGCATATAGACGTGCTATATACGGCTGCGGTGCAGGATTGCCAACTCTATATATTTCTCCATTTGGAAAGCCTGCAATTCCCAATGTTTTGCTTAATCCTTTACCACCGGCAGCTTCAGGATTAAAAACAATATAAACGTTTTTAAAAGGATGATAATTTATAAAAAAAGTAGTTGTCAAAGATGTTTTAACTCCTTCTTTTGGCACCAGGCTGTTTGCTCCCTGATAAGGAGAATTAAATTTGAAATGATACTGCGGAATGACGGTTGCCTGCCAGTGAAGAATTAGTTTTTTATCAGTAGAATCCTGTGCCAATACTGAATGTATAATGAATAAAAAAGCTGCAAGTAAAGCTGACTTCATAAAGGGTTTTTATTGACAATAATAAAAGTGCATTCTTAGGGCAAGCGTTTAAATTTATTGCGGCAAAGAAACACTAAGATTTTTTAAAAGCACGTAAAGAAATCCTGCTTGTTATTTATAAGGTAAGACAGAATATACGTTATGATAAAAGCCGAATAAAGAACTAACAAGTACAAGAGAGTGACACAACGATGACGAATAAAGAACAAAAGTCCGCTCCAAAAGATATGTCTGCTTTTATTGCATTTTAAAACTTTAATGTTTACCTTGATGCACTCAAAACTAAAAAATATGAACTCTGTTGCACCCATCACTCCAAATTCTATTACCGGGTTAGCCCATCTCGATCAACGACCTGTTTTTTTTATAAAACTAAATAATCAACTGCAGCCATCGCTTGTTATAAAAGGTGAAACCGGCATTGGGCAAGATGTTGAACTGTCGGTAAAATGGGGAAGCAAGTTTATGAAGAATATAAATGATAACAGGGTAAATACAAAAATATTAGATGCGGCTGAAGTGAATGAGTTCAGACGTGGAGTACAAGTATATGGCGACCCAAATAAACGGTCTTATGCAAGCCTGAATGATGCAAATACAACCTGGGTAAAAATGCCTTTTGTAGCCGGATTGTCGGACGCAGACACATGGGACGATGACGGAAGGAAATCAACCAATGACATAAAAGATATTATTTCCAAATTTACGAAGCCAGAAGTATGGGTGGACCTGGGTAAAGTAATAGCGGTTGACTTGTTTAATGGCAACAACGACCGTTTTGATACCAACGGTGACTGGATAAATAAGGGTAATATCATGTTTACTCCTAAAGCCGGTGGCGGGTTAAAAGTAATAGGGCTGGATACTTATCAGCCACAAAACGCCACCTCAAACCTTGTAGCCCATGGACGGTTCCCCGAACTCGATATATTAAAAACTCCGTTGGCAAGAAGAAATTTTGCGATAAGAGTAACGCAGTCTATTACTACTGAAATTGCAGGCGACCTTTTTAGAAACGGAGTGCACTCCGTTACAGTAGGATTTCCTCCTAATATGTTTCGCTTTAACAAAGATAATTTTAATCCTTTCAGCGTATTTATAGATGACCTTGAGGCAGGACTTATAGCTGGCGCTGCTGAACTGAAAAACTATCTTCTTCAAAAAAAGCGTCAGTATGCGCCTCCTGCCCCAGCCCGGGGAGTACAATTTGGCGCGCACAGAGGAGCGCCGCTCCCTCCTCCTCCAGCTAAAACAATTCCTGCAGGCATACTTGACAGAATGAGATACCTGGAGTGGAATTAACAGTGAACTTTGTTACAACTGCTGTTAATTGGTTACCAGTATTTTTCTAACATCCTTTTTACTGCTTCCTGTAAACTGAAGGAAATACACACCTGCAGGCAGGCTTATGTTTTTTTGAAATGAAGTTGCTGCTGCACCAATCGTATAATGAGCGAGAATTCTTCCATCTGCATCAGTAAGCCGGATAGAATTATAGACGCCGGGAGGTATTTTGATAAACAGATTATGCCGTAAAGGATTTGGAGCAATGGTTATATGATCTGGCGGAGGCGGAAAGGTAGAAACGCCCTCTTTTATTGTGCCCGGGCCGTCTAAAATCCAGTCATTTGGGTCGACTACCACTCCTGACGGCGTTTTATTATAATAGAGCGCAAAGGTTTGATTGACGGAAGTTTGATTGAGTTGTATAGTCGTATCGCCTTGCGGTGATAAAATCGTGTACTCAACCAACCCTTTAAACAAAGGCGTTACAGAAGGTGCAGACGTGGTTTGACTGATTTGTAAAACCAGTGTATCGTTTCCATGTTTCAAATAAGTGACATTGTAAGTTGGATGTCCTTCGCCATAAATTCTCTGATTGAAAAAATCATCCAGATTTTTACCGCTTATCTGCTCTGCAACTGACTTAAAATCTTGTGTTGTTGCAAAGGCATTTTTAAACTGCTGCTGGTATTTCTTCAAAGTATTGAAAAACAAAGTATCACTCTGCATTTGAAAACGCAGGTCATGAAGCGCAGTTGCACCCTTGGCATAAGTAAGCCTGTAATCAAATATTCTTGATTCGTTGTAAGAATCACTGACAGGTACATACACGCTACCACCGGGAGCAGACAATACTGTGTTGTGAAAATCGGTCATTGCCTGCGCCGCAGTTTTAGGAAAAATAGCCGGAAGATATTCCTGCATTAAATACGAAATATAAGTGGCAAAACTTTCGTTGAGCCATATATCATTCCAGCTTGCGCAGGTTATATTGTCGCCAAACCATTGATGGCTTAACTCATGAGCGACAAGAACCGGCTCGAAATTTTGTAGTGTCGTCATGGTGGCATTTTCCATTCCGCCGCCAATCGCAGCCTGTGAATGCCCATATTTTTCTTTATAGAACGGATATATACCAAACAGTTCGCTCATCTTCTCAATAAAACGAGGCGTATTGTCGAGCAGCTGTTTATTTTGAAGAAAGTAGTTAGAATCATTTACCAGATGATTTTGTATGAGAATAGAATCAGGGGCGATCGCAGAAGGTTTTGCATAATTATTATATTCCAGGTAATTGCCAACGGCCACACTGACCAAATAATAGCTCAACGGATAATGGCACGACCAGCGGTACTGCTTTAGATTATTGGGTAAATCAATCACCTCTTTTAAAAGTCCGTTTGAACCGCTTTTAGACGCTGCGCCTGTTGTTATCCAGGTGTCTGTGGAATCAATTTTATCGTTTAGAAACTGCTTTGCCGGAAACCATTCGCGTGACTGAAAAGACTCGGAAACACTTGCAGTATAGTCAAGACCATTTGCATCCGTTCCCGAAAAAAAACCGGCAGCTACATTGCCCTGGTAAAAGAAAGTTACATCAAGAAAAGTTCCGGCAGAAACAACGGGCTGTAATGAGATGTAAATATGATCATCGCTTTGCGTGAAGGCTGTTTTTGCATTATTCAGGTAAACCGAATCAAGCTGCATGGTTTGTTTAAACTCAATTGCAAAAGTGTCTAATGGCTGGCTGACCAAAACAGTGTAGTTACAGGAAGCTTTTATAAAAGTGCTTTTAGGTTGTACAACGATGTCGAGCTTTAGATGCTTTACATCATAAAAGTTCATTTTGTTATTTTGAAAGAAATCAGCGCCGGCAACTCCCGAACCGGTAAGGTGACGATTGAAAGACTCCTGAATTGTTTGCGCATCCAGGTCAAAAGAGATCAGTAAAAGTATCACTGCTGCAAACCTTGTCATCAAAGAAATTTAGTATGCAATTTATTTTTCTTTTGGGTTGCATCACCGTTTTCTCCAAATTATACTTCACTCCGTATAAAACGTGCAGTTATTTTTTTGGAGCCGGCTGCATTACTACTATTAAGCATTGTTGTGTCACTCACTTGTACGCTTTGTTCGCTGTTCGGCAAGACCTCATCCTCCGGCTCCTTCTCC
>CAXUMK010000130.1:0-14618 GCA_964251885.1 uncultured Segetibacter sp.
AATAAAGAATGAAAAGTAAAAGAGTGCGACGCAACGATGACTCATAGTAGTAATTCAGCCCGGTTCAAAAAAATTCTACTCACCTTTTTAACCTTGCATAGTATAATAGGCTGCTTCAAGCATTTTGACAACATATATACTTCGCAGAGTACAGCGCGGAATTAACTTACCGATCCAACTGGCAACGTGATTTGAAGGAGATCGCTTCGTACCTGGCGATAACGAATGATAGAACTTACAAAAGGACAACTACAAAAGCGACTATGAATGCACCCTATTATAGGGAGTAAAGCGATCTATTCTCTTTCCTTTTCTAAGATCTCAAATCTTCTTGTAATGGTTTCGCCTTGTTCGTCAACTATCGTAATGGTATGCGGACCTTTTGAGGGGTTAAGCGCCATTTGATGGAACTGCACGGTGGTGCCAATATAGTTGTCATCGAGATGCCAGAAAAGCTTTGCATTGGCGTTTCTGTGAGCTGCTGTGAAAACAGTTCTGCCTTTGTCGCCGGTAACCTCTTTGGGTACATAGATGCGTGCATTGGGTTCAGGGTATATCATTTCCATTTGAGGGGCAGCATCGGCAATGCAGCCAGGCATATATGGTGGCAGCGGCAGGTAGTCGGGATGCTTTGTTTTATAGTAATACTCCATTACGGGAGGCAAGGTGAACCAGCTTGTATGCAGCATGGCAGAAGGTGCTTCGCAATTTTCTGTTGCCCTGTAGCTGCCGGTATGATCGAGATGAATGATGTGGTGAAAAGGGCACAGAGGCGCATTGATGCTGCGGCTGCTGACCAGAACTGTATCTACATCGTTGCAATCGGGGCCGGCTTTATAGCCGCTTTGGTGGCAAACAGTCAGGTAATTAAAATCATAAGCGGGTGGCTCGAACCAGGGTGAGGCAGGCAACAGGCGAAAGATGTCGAACATAACAGGTGCCGCGGTATTGATGCCGGTAAGTTCAGGCCGGCCTTCACCATCTGTATTTCCAACCCATACCACTACACAATATTTTGGTGTCAGACCGATGGCCCATCCATCGCGGAAACCAAAGCTGGTTCCAGTCTTCCATGCAATGCGTTGTGCTGAGTTGAACAGGTTCCAGAGACCTTCTTCGCCAGGCCTCATTACTTCCTGCATTGCATTGAAGGTGTGCCATAATGAGGTGTAGTCGAAAGGGAGTTTGGAGTAGGGAGTCGGGAGGTGGGAGTCGGGAGTCTGGAGTCTGGAGGAGGGAGGAGTGAGTGGGGAGTTTGTTGCGGGATCGACAGGTGATTGAAGCTGATTGTTGAACTTCTGACCTGTAACTTCTAACTCCTGGTTTTTTACTTTCAATTCAAAATACGTTGGCTTATGCCAGTCTTCCATTTTCATTTCTCCATTGTTCTGCCGCTGGCGATTGTAAGTTCGTGCAAGACTGCTATAAACACCTGCAAGTTCCCAGGGAGTGATTTCACAGCCACCGAGGATGAGACTTAGTCCATAGTGGTCGGCGGGTTGATTGAGTGTAGTAAAGCCACATTGTTTAAGCACATCATAGAAGCGCTGGTATTTGTACTGCTGCAGCATTCTAACTGCAGGTATATTCAGGCTTCTGCTTAGGGCTCTGTTGGCAGGAACGGCTCCGTCGTATTCGAGATTGAAGTTTTGGGGAGCATATCCACCTATTTGCGTGGGAATATCCGGCACTAGTTGGCTGGGCAGTATGAGTCCGTCGCTTTGCATGGCGGCGAAGAGTAATGGTTTTAATGTACTGCCGGGGCTGCGTGGCGAGGCAAGCACATCTACATGACTTTCCAGTTCTGCATCGGCAGGATTGTAAACATTGCCGACATAAGCCAACACATTCCCGGTTTCTACGTCTAAAACCATCGCTGCAGCATTGTTGATACCATTGCCTTTGAAGCTGCTTTGATAGTGATTGATAATTTGAATAACGCTTTGCTGCAGCTCTGATTGTACAGTTGTCGTTATCCGCGTCGTTATTTGTTCATTGGTTAATTTCAGTGTTGCATATTCTTTTTTAAAGCGATCAAGAAGGTGCGGAGCAAGTTGAGGTAAGGGCAATGGCTGGCCGGGTAGTGGTTCCATTTTAGCAAGTTGGCCGGTGGTTGCATCAATGGTTTTGTTAGTAATGAGCTTATCAATCAACCCGTTTCTTTTTCGTAAAAGTATTTGCCTGTTTCTGCCCGGATGAACCAATGTGGGAGAATTTGGCAGAACGGCAAGGGCTGCCATTTCGCCCCAGCTCAATTTGTCTGCACTTCTTCCATAGTACCGCCATGCTGCTGCGTCTAATCCTACTACATTACTTCCAAACGGAGCGTTGCCTGCATATAAACCGAGAATAGATTTCTTTGAGTTGGTGCATTCTAACCTGACTGCTAAAATGGTTTCGATAAGCTTTTGAAAGATGTTGCGTTTTTCTCCCCTGCTCAACCCGATTACCTGCATGGTCAATGTGCTGCCGCCGCTAACTACCTGTTTGCCCTTTATGTTTTGCCACATAGCCCGTACCAGCGCTGCTGGATCAACGCCGGGATGGTAGAAAAAGCGTTTGTCTTCGAAGGCTGTGATGCATCTGATGAATTTGTCGGGGATATTGTTGTTATTGGGAAAGCGCCATTGCCCATCGGTTGCAATGCTTGCAGAGAGAAGATTTCCCTGCGAGTCTTCAAGAACAAAACTGGTGGGTTTGTTGAAGAGCGTTTTGGGTAAAGCGAAGGCGAACCATAACAGCAGAAGTGCGGCTATAGTTATGAGAAATTTTCTTTTTGAGAAAAGGGATGGTATTTGATTGATTAGTTTGTGCAAATTGTATTGAAAAGGTGGTGATATCCACCATGGCTTTACTGTTGAAAGTACGACTGAATCTTATTAATCCAATTCCAGAATATTTAAAAATCATTTTCATCAAAAAAGTCATTGAATCCTTTCAATCTCAAACCATTTTTAAGTTCTTCATCTCTTGTCCATATTTTACATTCTAAAGCCAGAGACATGGCTATAAAAGGAGTGTCTTTTTCATCAATATCTTTACAAAGTGAATAGGCTTGCATATAAATGGAAGTCGAAATAAAATCTTCATTGATAAAGTTAATAGAATGAAGTACAGTAGATAAAAGCTCAAGTACCTCGTCTTCTGAAGCAAGTGAGTATTTTAATATTCTTTCTTTATGCTTAAATATTTCTATAAAAAGAAATTTAGGAGCATAAAAAGTATAACTTCTATTAGTAAGTCTTTCTCTGGTTAAAGAATTTTTAATGCGCAGTGAGGCGAAAACAATATTAGTATCAACGACAAGTAATTTCATTGTTTTGTTTCAAGTAGTCTTGATTTGTTGTTACTCCACCATTCAGATTTAATTTCTTCACCTAATTTTTCAATATCATCTTCAAATGCTGCTTTTTCAACAAGGTATTCCATCCTTAAACGATTAATTAATTGCACTACAACTTCGGTATTAATTGAATTCTTATCAATAGTTATCAAAAATTGATCGTCTTTGCTTTCTAAACTGATTGCTTCCATTTCAAATATTTTTTATTCAAGGTACAAAAATAAAAGCTGTGAAAAGGAGCATCTGAGAAGGGAGAAGGGGATGCATTCCAAATTGTCGCACCCCAGTCAGCGGGTTTTAGCCCTGTTTTGGATATCTCGTGACACCGACCTCCACTCCTGTAATTTCTTAAGAACATTGCTCCCATTTTCATAGCACTCCATCTGTCCCACATACACTATGTTTTCCTGCATAAAAGACTTATTTGAAATCCGTTTTTGCCCTGGCTAAAGGGATGCTTATTGGCATGGCTTATTTCCCCAAAGCGGCGTGTTCTTCTAAAATTAAAAATGTTCATTTTGCATATATTGAGGAGAAGTAATGTCTTTAATGCTCCTGCAAAAAATCAAGCATAAATTATACTAACAGAGGAGTTTTTGCAAAGCAACATATTCATGAATAGTACTGTCACTTGTTGTAACATTACTTCACATGAAACTTTCCTTTCTCCTCCTGTTATCCTGTTTATCTATAGGGCAATATATGCAAGCTCAAACCCTAACTGCAAATGATAAACTGAGTGCAGGTCTTAAAATATTTCTTACTGAGAAAAGCCCTGACAGCCGGTTTTTGAAATCTTTTAAAAACCGCAATTATATACCTGTTATTATAGAAGTGAGCGATAAAAAAGCTGCCCTGGTATTACGGGCTCATCATGCTGTTGTGCATACTGTAGCGGGTACTATTATTACCGCAGATCTGTCTGCTGACAGCATAATTGCAACAGCCCTGCTGCCTGAAGTAAAACGCATTGAGCTGCCTTTGATGCTTAGAAAAACGGATGAGAAAATGAAAAATTCTATTCATGCAAGTGAGGTGCATGCGGGAATAAGCCCATTAAGCCAGTCGTATAAAGGTAAAGATGTAGTGATTGGTATAATTGACGACGGTATCGATTTCAGCCATCCTGATTTTTATACACCTGATGGCATTTGCCGGATTCAGTACTTATGGAACATGGATAATGCCGGAAACAATCCACCTGCCGGATTTTATTATGGTAATGAGTGGGGGAAAGACTCTCTGAAAAAGTACGCTCAATTATTTACAAACCACACTCTTACCGGGGCTTATATGGAGCAGACGTTTGGATACTCATTTCACGGTACTTCTGTTGCAGGCCTTGCCGCGGGAAACAACGGTGTAGCGCCCGAAGCGGATATTGTGGCGGTGGCTTTAACTGCTTTTGGCGATACTATTTTATATTCAAACAGGCTTATAGATGCCATAAGTTATATTGCGGACAAAGCAGATGCGGAGAAGAAAAAATGTGTTATCAATATAAGCCTGGGTTTGAGTGACGGCGCTCCGCACGACGGAAAAAGCCTTGTTGAAAAAGCAATAGACAACCTATGCAGTGAAAACCCGAACTTACTTGTTTGTATTTCTGCCGGTAATAATGGCAATAACTGGAAGCATTGGGGAGGGTTTCCCATTGATAAGGACTCGAGCTATTCGTTTTTTTACAGCTCATACGTTGCAAGCCTTTACTTTGCTATTCCTAAACAATATCGTGATAGCATTTCAATTTCGGTTGCTGAGTCTAACTTAGGAAGCCTCAACAACCCTAATATCAGCCGCGACAGTATTTTTTATCAATCCCCATTTTTTAAAGTTTCTGATTTGCAGCATAATTTATTCCCGGTAACTGTAGTGTCGGATAACAAAGGAATATCAAGATCAGAATTGACTTTTTCTTCGTCGCCCTACAACGAGCAGTATGACGAAATGATTCTTAAAGTCAATGCTTTTCCAAGGAATAATGATTACCAGGCATTTGATCCGCACTTGTACCGGTTTATTGTTAAAGGTCATGGAGCGGTGCATGCATGGTTCCCATTCTTAAACCTGCATCCTGTTTTTTTATTTGACAGAAATCCGCTGCCCAATGACCCAACTTTCCATCTTTCCGATAATGACTATACTACCAATATTCCCTCTAATGCATTTACCGTTTTGTCTGTCGGCGCTTTTAATTTGCGAAGTTGTTATGTAAACATGAAAAAACAGGTTGTTAGCGCGTATCCGTCCTGTCAGCTTACTTACTTTACAAGTCATGGGCCTACATTAGATGGCCGCATAAAACCCGACCTTATCGCTCCCGGTGAAAATGTGATTACCTCAAGATCAAGGTTTGATGATTTTTATGATTTTGATTTTATAATAGACACCAATACGGTAGCTTTTGCCGGAACCAGTGCATCGAGCCCGATAACAGCGGGTGCAGCAGCTTTATTATGGCAAAAGTTTCCTTTACTAACCAGAGATTCAATCAAAGCTTTGCTGAAAGGCAATACGCAAAAAGACAATTATACTGAACAGCCGACACCTACTCCTAATAATTTAAGTGGATGGGGCAAACTAAACGTATTTAAAGCAATGACAGGCGTAGAACTCGCTTCTCCTGATTGCAGTCTCGCTGACACCTGCAAAGGAGAGTATATACCTCCTGTTGTTACAAATAATCCGGTAACCGAATATTTTAAAATGTATCCTAACCCAGCTTACGCAAATACCATTGTAGAATATTACAGCAATAGTAGCTTTACCATCGGGCTTTATGATAGTAAGGGCAGTAAAGTATTCCATCAAAATATTCTGGTTTCACCAGGTGTTGTTGGAAACAGCATTACGATAATACCTACCTATAAATACAGCAATGGAGTTTACTTTTTAAGAATAGTAAAGTATGGCAGCAATGAAAGTAAAACATGGAAGCTTGTAGTCTTACATTAGCAGTAAAAACGGGAAACAGCAGAATCTAATATTTGGTACAACTTTGCGCATAAATAAAAACCCCCTCAGAAAAATCTGAAACGGTTTTTAGCCTGGGGGATTGTCTTTTAGGATATGTGTCTGTTGTATCGTGTATAAGTTAGAAATCAAATTTTAACAGCGTTCTTATACCCCATTGTGTTACATCGGGATGGTTGAGATAAGTTAGTCTTTTAACCAGGTCTACTCTCAGCAATTTAAAGATATTCGCTACGCCCACGCTTACTTCAGCATAAGGATGACCGCTTAAAGAGTAAGTTGTTGGCAAACCGGTAGCATAATCTATAGGAAACCTGAAAGCAGATGGATTTTTATCAGGATTGTTTTCATCCCTTAATCCGCCATATAAAAGCTTACCGGTTACCACTTCACGCAACTTGAGTTTTTTGAGATATGGAACTTTGTTGAATAAAAATCCATTGAAATAATGATCAACATTCAGGGCGGCATAATGGTCGCTTACGAATTCCATAAAGTTCATCATGTTGTACGAGTTCTGCATATAAGCATACGTCTGGTTGGCGCGGTGAATGGTGAGCAGAGGAAAAGGGACTTTTCCAAAAATGTAACCGCCTTCAACCGAGACATCGGTATAGCCTAACTGTGAGAGATAGAAACGCTTCGCTACGTTCAGGTTCAGATTTTGATAATTGTATTCGCCATTCATCAGTCCGTCGATGCCCGCGATAAACCTGAGTTTAAAAATGGGATACTTGTTTATGATAGGTGTACGGTACACTTTGCCCTGGTAAAACTGCTCGTGAGGCGCCCATCTCAACTCTGCTGAAACCTCTGAAGTGGTAACGTTTGGAATATTATTAAACCCGCCGCTTTCTGTGGGTTTGCTGTAAGTAATGGTTCCTGCAGGCGTTTGCTTCCAGTTTTTAAATCCGAATGTAACAGCGATATTTTTTGGAAACTCTCTTACATATTCTGCTTTAAAAATATTGTTGTACAGCCATTTGTCGTTGTTGCCTCTTTTAAAGGAAAGCAGAAAATTATCTTCTTGTACAAACTGCAGTTCCTGACCGGGAATTTTAGTATCGCGCTGGTAACTTACTTTTAAGTAGTTTAATGGGTAACCGTAAATTGATTTATGGTTAAATGAATACGTGCCAGCCAGAAAGTATTTCCACTTATCGTCTTTAAAGCCGTAAGCGACATAGTTTTCGAAATAAAGCGTATTGTTGAATGCGGGTGTCGTTCTTCCTCCAAAGCGCAACCTGAAACCTTCTATCGGGTTGAAGCTGTAAAATGCATTTGCAGGACCGATCTCATACTTAGGACCGGCAGTTTTATAACCTGCGAGCAGCAGCGTTCCGTAATCCATCAGCCTTTTATACGACTTCATATTTTGCAGACTGTCAATATTGGTGTACACCTTTGCTTCGACTGTTGATAACGGCGGATGGCGGTGTGCGTTCCAAAAAGTATCGGTATTGTTTACACGATTTGTGACAGTAACAACGGGCTCACCTGCATACACGCTATCGGCTGCCGGTTTGTTGATTGTTAAGTTTTTTAACGAGACCGTTCTTTCGCCTAACACGCCTCCTGACGCTCCTTTGGTGAGGGAAAATTCAGTAAGTGTATTGGTTGAAATGACATGGTAACGTCCATCGGGTCCCTTCTGGAAATCCTGCTTTATTCTAAGATCGCGAACCCAGTTGAGGTTGGCATTTTTACTAATGCTCATGTTTATTTTCTGAACGGAGTAATTACCATCAAGCGTAACAAATAGGGTTCCTTTAAAAAGAAGGTCGGCCGGATTTTTAGGAGAAAAGCTTAAGCGAATGAGTTTAATGCCTTCATTTTCTACAGTATCAGTTATGTAAAACCGGTAAAAGGTGGGTGCCAGATCTGCAATAGGACTTAAGAACTGGTTGGTCAACAGAGAAATGTTGTTTTGATAAATGTCTACATCCTCGTACAAACGCTTCAAAAAACTGCTGACTCCTTTTTGGTCAATATAATCGCCGTAGTTCACTTTTTTCTCTCCGAGAATATAGGTTTTTTCTTTTTCAGGTTTTTTTCTGTAATACTTCTGCGATAGCTTTTCTTCGAGATAAACGGGCAGTACCGACTTTCCTTCTAATTTAGTTGTGTCGCGGTTGTCGAAAACAAACTGAAAATTTTTCAGCAACTTACTGTTCGCCACTTTTTCAGGTTTGTTGGTAAGAGACAATTCAATTTTTTCATATTGCTCATACTGTACAAAGTCGTAGCTGCTTACCCTGTTTTCGCTTTTATTATCAATTACTTTTCTTATCAGGTCAACAGCAGGATTATTCCTGTTAGAGTATTTGCCTCTTTTAGAATGTACCACTACTGTATTTTTTGTGTCTGCAACTGCCAGTTCTATATCAACCACCTGTTCTTTATTGGGAGTGATGGCCTGCGTTACAGATTTATAACCTACATAAGAAACCACAATAGCTTTATATGCCTCGTTCGATGCTATTGTATAACTTCCTGCTTCGTCTGTGGTAACCCCTTTGCCGCTTTTAAAAACAATGCTTACATACTGCAAAGGTTGTTTTGTAACCGCATCCTTTACCGTTCCTTTTACAATGGTTTGAGAAAATGAAGTAACAAATGATGCAAGTAGAAGTAATATCAATAAAAGTCTTTTTCTGCTTTCTATTTTGTTCATAAAAAATACGGATAAGTGATCTAACAAGTTATTTCTGTTTGCATGATGTAAAATCTGTTACAGGCGTACAAAAAAAAATGTTAATTATCCGATATGCAAAAGTCAAACAAATAAAAAGATGAAGTAATGTCGAAACTTCTGAATTATATGTCTAAAAGGTGGTTTTTAAGAGATTAAAGGCTTGAACGGTAATTTGAAGGATTGACACCTGCATGTTTTTTAAAGAACTTGCTGAAATAAAACTGGTCGCTGAAACTGAGTTCTCCTGCAACCTGGCCAATTGATTTGGAGAAATCGTTGAGCAGCACCTTTGCTTCCATAGTTACCATTTCATCAATAAACTCCCCTGCAGTTTTACCGGTGATCTGTTTAATTGTCTGGGTTAAATACTTGGGGCTTAGATACAACAGGTTAGCATAATACTGCAGGCTTCTTTCCTGTTTAAAATGAAGCGGCAGCAGTTTCATAAACCTGATCGCCAGATCTTCTTTCCTGGTTATTTTAAGGTGGGCAGTATTACTTAACCTGAATAAGGAAGCTACCTCAAAAATCAGTGCGCTAAAACTATAGTAGATAAATTCTTCCTTAAAAAAAGAGTCGTCTTTCGAAGCAGTTTTTTTGAGGAGAACAGAAAATAGCTGAACCAGCACTTCCGTATTTTTTTCGTCCAGCTTCATTACCGGTTCGGCCTGTGACGAAAAGAAATCGAAGGCATCTATATTTTTTTTGTGAAGACCCGAGTGCAGCAGAAAGTCCTGTGTAAATCCAACTCCTGTAAAAGTACAATCGGGGCTGATTTGTAAAAACTGTCTTACGTCATTCGGGGAAATGATTAAAAGGTTATGTTTTTCGATGGTATAATCCATCAGGTTAAGCTTTAAAGAAGTATTTCCTTCTGTAACGAATAAAATTGTAAAATGATCAGAACGATACGGATATTTAACCGGCAATTTTTGCAATTCCTTATTTCTTTTAAATACATAAAACTGCTTTTCGGTGTCTTCCTCACCCATCGAAGATAAAAGCTGCTGGATAGTGCGGTGCTGAACAGAAGTTTGCTGCAAGTAAGTAAAGGATAAAATTGCGGTTATAGCAATTGTGAGTAAAGTAAAAAGATTATTAACAGAGCAAACATGAGATTTGTTGAAGAATAAGTTTTAATCCAATTATACTTAGCACTGTATAATAATGTGTGATGAGTTTTATGAGCCGGTCTGTATTGCTACTATTAAGCTTCCGTTGCGTCGCACACTTCTACTTTTGTTCATTATTCAGCAATGCATCTCTTATCCAGTTTTTCGCATTGGCATCAACTTAAAGAAAAAATGCCTGAACTGATGCAGTTTTTGACAGTAAGGCAAGTAGATTTTGGGTTAAAAGCTGAATAAAGGTTTGCCGTATAAGTGAGTGACACAACGATGTACCACAAAAAACTCTTAAGTTGACGCCTATGCGTTTTTTCGGGAACTTGTCCCGTTAGCGGGAAACTTATAAAGCGTAAGTATACATTTTTCCAAATTCTTCCTGCCATCGATCATTTTGATCCGTTCAATTCCAATTCTTTCTTAAAGCGCAGTTCACTTTTTTGCGGCTCACTGACATTCTCATAATTATAAGGGCAGTGGCGGCAGCCATTGCCGCAGCAAAAGCCTCTTTCAAGATGATATTTTTGGGTCATCACAATAAAGCCATCTTCATTATAATAAAAATCTTCCCCTTCAGCCAGCTTCTGTTTCAATCAATAACAGTTTTAATTGTTCTTCTAATTCTACAGGTAAAATTTTATTAAGAGCAAATTTTAGATAATGAATCCGGTTGCTTTTGGCAATGTCAAGCTTCTCGTAATGGGTTTGAATTTTTAAATCGTTACTGATTTCTTTTCCGCTGTAAATGTCTTCTAAATCTGTAATTAAATCAAGGCTGAATAAGTGAATAACCTGTTTGGTGAAATGATACAAGACAGGACTATCGGTTTTAAGATTTACCACACCGCTGTTTCCCATGATTGATTGATAAAGCCGGAGAAAGCGTGGATGTGTTAACCTCTTTTTCGCTTTGCTCAGCCGCAGTTGCGGGTCGGGAAAGGTGAGCCATATTTCGGCAACTTCTCCTTCGGTAAAGTAGTCTGTTATCTTTTCAATTTGGGTACGGATAAAGGCAACATTATTCAATCCTTCACTAAGCGCTGTTTTTGCGCCAACCCACATCCGGTTGCCTTTAATATCTACTCCGATAAAATTTCTTGCAGGGTGTAACCGTCCAAGCCCCACGGCATATTCTCCTTTGCCACATGCAAGCTCTAACGTAACAGGATTGCTATTATGGAAGAAGTTTTTCCATTGACCTTTCATATTCGCCGGATATTCCAGCACATTTGAAAAGCCTTTTATTTCTGCAAAACGTTGTAATTTTTTTTGACCCATTTCGGGCAAATGTAACCGATTTTTGTGTTTGAGTTGTGTGTAATGCTATTCATCTGATTCGGTTCAGAGAATGATCAAATCACGAAAAGAGGATTTGCACTATTTACAAGTCTAAATCACAAACTGTTATCGGCAGCAGCAGCAGGATTGTTTGCAAACCAACTTGCTTAGCTCCTTCTATATTTTTATAAGAGTCGTCTATAAACAGCGTTTCTGCTGCAGTCAGGTTTTCAATAGTCAAGAGTTTTATGAAAGATTCAGGGTACGGCTTTCTTACCCCTAAATCGTGAGAATAATAGGCTTTTATAAAATAATCATCGAAGTTTTCTTTGCCTGTACATTCCTGGTAAATTTTCTGAAAAGCATCATAATGAATGACATTGGTATTTGAATACAGGTATATTTTATACCTGAACCCGATTTCCTCCAGCCAGATCAGTCTTTCAACCGGAAACCTTCCCAGCATAGCATTCCACGCATCTTTTATTTGTTGGTCAGATAAGGGCATACCGGTTTCTTTTCTAAAGCCTTCATAAAACTCTTCGGGAGACAACTTTCCGGTTTCCAGGTCTTCAAAGAGGGAAGAAGCAGTATGTTGTGTATATAAGTTATTGAATTTGGTAACACCAAGAGAAACAAAAGCATTTTCCGTTTTCTGATACTCAATGTCGAGAAAAATGCCGCCGAGGTCGAAAATGATGTTTTTAATTTTTTCCATGAAAGCAAAAATAATAAAGCTTGAAATGCGAAAACTTTTATATTTGCACCCGCTTCAATGAAGCCGGGCCTATAGCTCAGTTGGTTAGAGCACCTGACTCATAATCAGGTGGTCCTAGGTTCAAATCCTAGTGGGCCCACTTGAAAGAACAAGCACTTACGACAGTTAAAGTTGTAAGTGCTTTTTTTATTTAATATATATTTTTCATTTCATCTCTAATATTAAGTGGCTTATCATGCATAGACATTGAATCAATCTGCTGCATATTGCTTTCAGCTGCGGGTTGGGTTAAACGTTTGCTGCTTGACTTTTTATTTTATCTTCATAAAAAGTTTTTCAATTGAACTTCGGTTGCTGGACGGAGGTTTTTCAATTTCCCCAGCATTGGTAATACTTGTTCGTTAGCGGCAATTAATCCGCCTTAACCTTGACTTCACTTTAATCTTGGTTTCTTTGAAAATGGAAGAATACTCAACAACAATAAATTATAGGTCGTTTGACACAACAGTTGATGTTGTGTTTATAGATACAACAGAACCAATAAACGATTGTCAACAAAAAAACCTTGACAGTTTCAATCTTAAACAGGACACTTTTACAAATGACATCCTCACTAAAGTTTTTGAGTTTTATAAAATTTCATATGCTGACTACAAAGAAGGTTGGTTATATAGCAACAAATTAAGTGAAGAAGAGATAGAAAAATATTTGCCTACACCAACAACACCAGCAAAATTGAAAGAATATATTACGCCATTGGCTATTTATTTCCCAAATAAATATAAATGCAAAGAAGGTCTCATAGGAATTTCATTTGATTGCACGTGGGACATAAATAGTGGTCTTGGAGTTCTTATTAAAGATTGGAAAGTTGTAGAGGCAAGTGTATCAGAAATTTCATTTATCTACTTTTGACAGTTTGCAATTTAACTGCCACTAACATTAAGTGGAGTAGACAAAAAGCCTCAAAATTAGCCCCATTGCTGTGAGGTAGCGGGGCTTTTTTTTCTACTCCCTGTTGACAGCAATGTTTTCCGCTATAGGGTACAAAGTAGACCGTTTCTTATTTTAACTACTTTAAAATCACGAAATCTGTTTTTAAAAGGTTTGCTAACAGTAAACAAGTTACAGAAGTTTCCTGCTTCGCCGGTTCAGTTCAACAAGAGTATCGCCAATAGTAGAGCTTGACGTAAGAGCACCAGCGACCATAAAGTTCTACAATTTAAAAAGAAATAAACTTAAAAGTAATTTTCATTATTCCCCTTCACCAGCAGATGCGTTATCTCTTCTCCATCCCCTTCCGCTGCAGCGGTTTTTCCATTCGGCTTTGAATTTTTCTTTTTCTTCGGGGGTCATCCTGCCCAATTTTTCGTGCAGGTTGTTTCTCCACTGATTATGCCTTCCCCTTTGCCAGCCGCCCCTGTTGTGAAAGCCGCCGAATAAAATTTTACTTAGTACAAGTATGCCTGCCGCCTGTTTAAATGTGATGGCTTTTACGCCAATTACATCGGGCAATACCGCATTCCACAATGCCATCACTATTGCGCTGAATACGGTCAGGGCTGCAATAGAAAATACGATAATCATCAATCCCCTCTTTAACCAAAACCTTTTCATTGTATTTATTTTAAGAGCGATTTTAATAATTCAATAATTCATCTCTCAATACCTGCAGCCGTTGCCGCAAATGCAGCACTGCGTAACGCTTACGGCTGATGAGCGTAGCCACACTCACCCCCGTTTGGGCTGCAATATCTTTAAAAGAAATGTCTTCAATTTCATTTTTTACAAATGCATCGCGCTGCTCTGCAGGCAGTTCGTCAAGAGCGAGATGCAGCTCTTCCCAAAATAAATTTCGCAAATATTCTGTTTCAGGAGTACCGTCAGCGGCCAGCAGCACTTCTTTCCAGTCGAAGCTTTCGTCGTATGTCTCATAAGTGCCAAATACATCATCTGCCAATGGCAAGGTATGTTTGCGGTACTTATCGGTTATTTTGTTTCGCGCCACTGTAAACAACCAGTTTCCCGCCTGCTCTATTGGTTCTGTGCTGGCAGCAAACTGGTAAAAAACATCCTGCAAAATATCTTCCGCGTCTTCATTGCCCGCGACCCTTTGTTTTATAAAGCCAAGCAGCCGCCTGCTGTATTCTTTTATCGTTTCCGAAATAGTATTGCTGCGACCGGCTGCCATTTGTGTTTCTATGTCGAGTACATCGTCCATGTATAGAGTCAGACGAACGATGAAGTCATTTGTTTTAAAGATGAATAAAAAAACCGGAAGTAGGAATTAAAGGATTATGGTCTCTATCAATATTTATATACTTAAAGCCGTACAAAAATGTCTAATGAAATTTTTATGAGCCGAACTGTATTGCTACTATGAGGCATCGTTGCTGCCTGCCCCGCTTTTTTGGCGGGGTCGCACACTTGAGACGCTTTGTTCGCTGTTCGGCAAGACCTCATCCTCCGTCTCCTTCTCCTCGCGGA
>CAXUMK010000131.1:0-14541 GCA_964251885.1 uncultured Segetibacter sp.
GCATTCCTTCAAGAGACATAACTTAAAATGCTTTTTCCTACAACGGGTTGGCGCAAGCATTGTGGACGATAGCCGGAGAGAGACCTATATACCTGTGTTGGTTGTAGAATGGAATGGAGCAACCAAAATGAGAGAAGTGGCGATAGCCACACAAATTGGAGAAAGCTCCAGTGAGGAAAGTGTACGCACCAGTTGTTTTATGAAAATAATAAAAGGCATTCTCATCTGTGGAAGTGGCTGAAGATGGCGGTTGCCTGGAAGTGTCGTTAGATTACTTAGCAGGTAACATAACCGAATTGTTAGAAAAGAATATTGTAAAACAATTACTGATATACAACAACTGCCTGAAAATAATAAAGCTCAATTGTTTGCTTTGATGAATACTTTTCTTAGAAACCATAAAGCTAAAAAGGCGTATGCCCATTAACAAAAAAAGTCACAGACTCTTATGCAAACCAATAGCTTCTTTATATTTTTTATCATCTTACTCTCGCTACAGTTGCAGGTGATAACACCATGAAACGGCACACGCTGCAACACCAAAACAGGCGAAAAAGTTATGGGATTCATTACAACAACGCAAAACAATCTCACCGCCCAAATGCAGCATTCTTGCTTATAATGCTATAAAACAAAAAAGCCACCGGCTATTTTACTAACCAATGGCTTCTTTATATCTTATCTGCTTACCCCGCTACAGTTGCAAGTGATAATGCTCTGCAACGGCTAATTCTACAATACCAACAGGAACAGAACGGAACTGCAATAACAACAAACTAATTGGAACAATAGACTGTTTTTATCAATACTATTGTCTTAGTTTCTTCTTAAACTGGAAGTAATTTCTTTCAGTCCGTAATTCATTTATCCTATAAGTAATTAGCTCATAAAACGAATACTTCCTAAATGGTATAGGACTGTCAGTTTCAGGTACACCATGCATTAGTGGGTCATTTTTATCCTGTAAAAATTCGAGAGAGTTAATGTTTTTCACTCTTTTAATAATTAAAAATCTAAGGGAATTCGGTTCATGCATACTTGCCCATAATCTAATATCTAAATCAAAATCTTTGTTGTATAGGAACTTAGGAATAAGCGTATCAGCTTTAAAAATATTATCAATACTATCGGCACGAACCTTTACAAATTGGTCAATTTTTTGATAGAATTCAGGTCGTTTTGGTGGTATCTTTTGTGCAAAACAATAGCGTGTGCTGACTGCTAATAATACGAGCGCAATCAAAGTACTCATGATATTTTTCTCACACTTACTCATTTTCATTTGCTTTTAATGTTTTCCCTTTGAACTTTACATTCGTATTATTTTTATTATCTACAACACCGTATTTAGGTTTTCCATTAGTTTCCTCTGCTCGTTCATTTGCATCTTTTTCTGCATCCGGATATGGTTTTGATATTTCTTTACCTAATTCTCCAATTACAGCACTTTCAGCCCAGGGTAAAACATTTTTTTGAAAATCTTCAATACCATCAACTTTACCAGATTTTTTATAATCTTTATAAATACTCGTTAATATATCATCTGCATGCCCCTTATAAGTTTTTTTTAACCCTCCAAATTCAAATGTTACTGATAGTTTAGATTCACTTGCCTGTTCAAACATTTGGTCAACATGTCCATTTTCATGTGCTTTCACCTGCTTCGATAAGCCTGGGTTTTCGCCGTCTAATGTAGTTTTAGTTCCGTTATTGTCATAGGGCTGTTTAAAAAACTTAGAATAAGCTGTAGTATAATTTAGTTTAATATCAAATTCATTTGAATTTTTATTAAAACTAACTCCATACCAATTTGATTGATTGTAACTCGTGTGTCCTAAGTCGTGTACCACACGGGGAGCTCCTAAATTATAAGTGCTTTTTACTGATTTGATGAAATCCTTTCCGTCTATGTCTATATATAATATTGGATTATTAGCGCAAAAATTATAAGGCGATAGCATTAGGTATTTTTCTGCTTTCGGGTCAACCGTCCACCATCTTCCTAATTGTGGGTCTTGCATCCTTGCTCCAAAGTCATAAAGTTCCAATCCGCCTCCATCGCTGAACTCGTTACTTTGTTTTTCCTTTCCGTTGTATTGATATTTATTAGTGAGAGAGCCTGCTGCCTTTGAACTTATCCCGCTCATTGTCAAGCCGAACGGATAATAGTGCGTTTCTTCAAGCAAAGGCCCTCTCGTATGTATTACTTGAAGATTATCAAAGTAAACATTAATGGGACTTTGATTGCTGACGTAAATATACACATATCCATTTTTTGGCACGGGGATATTTTGCAAGTCGGTATAATGATACTTAACTATACCATTGCTGCCCACTTTACTATAATTTCCGCCTGCATATTTAAACTGTTCATCAAAGAATATATAATTAATATATGCATTGGGAGTTTGATCACCAGGTGTAGGTGTTCTGGTTAAAAATGAAGAAGGTATAACTGTTGGATTAGTACCGGTTAAAGATCCTATTGTTACCCCTTTGCTGGCAGTGACCCCTGTGGGCGAACCCAATAGTCCCATAAGTATATCTTTTAGAGGAATGCTGCTACTGGAACCAGTGGTGTTATTTTGTAAATAATAACTTTCGCCCGCTATATCTATCTTGTCCCCGGCCATTACCTTAAGGGTTATTCCTAAGCCTGTCTGTGGAGTTGCGCCGTTAAGCATATACATCTTCATGCTGGTAACGGTAGTATTGCTATTGGGATTATTATTAGGTATGCCGGTATTGCTATTCAGGTAGTCTTGGTTTGTCTGGGAAATATTTACAGGTTTATCTGTAATATTACCGGTGTTAATGGTATAGTAATTCTTTTCAACAAACAAAGCATTTGGTGAGCCAGCTGTACCTGCACTTCCTTCCAATGTTGCAGCCGGATAAATATCCTGCCGTTGCTCATCTGTCAGTACCATTCGAACATTTCCTAAATGGTCTTTTAAAAAGTAATCATACACATAATCGACCAGAGCTCCGTTTGCATCTCTTTTCGGCCTTACCCTGCCTTCTTCCTGTCCAAAGAACTGCAATACATTGTTCTCATATACTGCTCCCCCAATGTAAGTTGTATAGGTTAGCTTTGAAGTATTGTTATTTGAAGCGGATGCCACCTCACTTGTTCTCTTCTCTAATTTATTACCTTTCGCATCATATATGTAGGTAATCGTTCCTTTGCTGGTGTTACTGGCATTGTTTACACTGATTTGCCAGGGCAGGTTCAGATGGTTGTAAACGATTGGTGTTATTTTTTTATTCTTATCCGCAGTAAGATTTCCGTTTACATCATACGTATAATCATCAGTACTGATGTTTTGATCGTAAAAATCTCCTAATTTATTATCGGTAGTACTGTTGGGGGAATTATCATTTACTGCAAGCAATTTATTACTTAATTGGCTTGTTGTTCCCGAAGTACAGTAGGTATAGGTTAAGTCATCAATTTTGGGGCTGGTGATACCCGTAGAGGTAACTTTCATCCCGTTCTGCTGCATTGTCTTTATATTGCCATTTTCGTCATACGTCACTCCCTGCATGGTAAAATCTATTCCTGCCGATACATCCCATGTGGTACTGCTTACATTTTGTGTAAAGTTTGCATTGGTAATCCTATTGGCTGGATCATAGCTAAAACCATACGCCCTTTCCTGTACATCGCCCGATGTCTTCCAGCGCATACCGCTTATGTTGCCATTATACTGATTGGCAGTACTGGTAAAGCCCCAGTCATAACTTAAGTCCATAGAGAACCACCGGTTAGATGGAATGCTGATCTGCGATGTGGTAGGGCCACTTGCCGTACCATAGTTCCAGTTAATTCCTTTAAGCCAACCACGGATATTATAAGCAAAGTCTTGATTTTCAAGAAAATCACCGCGTGTAAGCGAAAGAAGGTTGGATGTACCATCCACTTGCTTTCCGAGTTTCTTTGTCTTTAATTGTCCTAAGGCATCATAATCCTGATGGGAAATAATTCTTGTTTTGGTATTATCGTTATTAAGCTGCTTTCTTGTTTCCTTCAGCCTTCCCATGTGGTCATAATCCATATTGGTCTTAATCTTTAAGCTGGCTATGTTGCCTGCAGGATTGTTATGCACCATATAGTTGCTGACTACCTTTCCCTCAAAATCGTACCGGTTGGTTACAACGTCCTTACCCCCCTTGTAGTTATCACTCTGCACCTGCACTACTCTTCCTTTGTCATCGTAATAGTTTACTGTTTCCATCCAGTTTCCTGCCGATAAATTGTTGGGATCTTCCAATACTCTTACCCTGGTGCTGGTCACCATCCCCCGTAATAGCACGCTGTTTTGGGAAGGCAGCGCATCAGCATACAGAGCAGAACCCTTGTCAAGATTGGCGTTGTTGCTTGCATCATAATTTTTAGAAGTGGAAGCAGCACTATAATCATCGTAATTTGTAATGGTCAAAGGAACATAGGATGATATAGAGGTAATAGAAGTAGTGGGATTGGTATTGATGGTTTGCGAAATTCCCGACGTTGCGTTGGCAGCAGGTACAATCTGAGCCGTAAACGTTGCCGTTGGTTCGCTAACGAAACCATCCTGAAACACAATGCTGTTGCTTGCCTGGTATAAGGGATTACCTGCTTCCCTGGAACTGATAACCAGATCTGTTCCGACTCCTGAAACATTTGTAACTGTGGTAGTGGTACTGGCACTGCTTACAGCAACATTGTTTAAGTCACTTTGTAAGTTATCTCTTGTTTCCGAAAACGTAGAACCTGTTTTTGTATATATTGACATCCCGGTCTGAGCGGGACGGTTCAAATCATCATACAAAGTTGTCATCCACTGATTCTTTGGCCTCATATTGCCGTCCTGCGTAAATACCAACCTGTCTCTTGCGTCATATACCATTACTATCCAATCGGCTCCCGGAACCTTTTTAGCAATCATTCTTTGCCTTGAATCATACTCGTATCTGAAGCATAATTCATCAATTACATCTTGTGCTAATACCCAATTATTTGCCGCAGCTTTCGCTACTGCTTTAGGTGGAATGACAAAACGCAATTGTCCTAAATCATCGTACACATAATACGTGCATAACCAGTTGTTGTATGGACTTGTCGATGTCACTGATCCTGACTGTACTTTCTTTAGCACGATGTGCCCATCCTTATCTTTGTATTCGACAACCTGGTTGTTGTGCTCGTCGATTGTTATATTTTTATACAACTGGCCAACACCAAAAACAGTTGCTTCAGCAGCGGGTATATTATTCGAATTTGTAATTGTTGTGTTAGATGTTATATCCCAAATTTGCACATTGTCGTTTTCGTCATTTGTCAGGTATTGCATCTGAACTGATCTCTCTGACGCCGTTCTTATTCCCGATACTTCACTTCCAACCCAACTGTTTCCCGGCGCCATGGTTCGGTCCACCCTGTTTAATGGAGATGCTTCAAATAGTGTTTTACTGTAAAAAAAAGCTTCATTATTGTATCCAGCCTGTTCTGTTTTGTAGGCGTTGAAAAAAGTATTTTGCTCATTGAATGGATCAGTTTTGAAAGAACCGTCACTATTTGTAGCATTATTTGAAGATGCGGTATAGCTATAGGGTAAATACTTATATTGTTCTCTGCCAAATGCATCATATTCAACAGGTGAAACGATATCTTTCTTATTCGGCGATGCCTGCCAACTTACCGTTTGCAAGGGACGTCCTAATCCGTCAAGATATTGTGTGGTTTTTGCTACTTCATCGGAAGTTCGGGTAGCGGCCAATACATAAGCATCGGATTGTAATGGCTTTTTTGGTTCCCATGTTCTTACATAATTGACTGATGCACTTCCATAAGCTGCCGGAATGTGTACCGGTTGACTGGTAGAAGCGCTCGGAACTGCGTATTCTGCAGTGGGAATACTTCCCTGTGCAAAAATAATACACGGTGAAAACAGCCATAATAGTACCACCAGTTTTTTAAGTATTGCCATAAGAGTTGGTTTTGGCTAAAACAAGAGTTAAAATAGATTTGATTAGTTAGCAGAAATGAGAATGTTTTTCTTTTCTTTATATAATAAATACTTATCGTGTGGTAAAACAATCTGGTAAAGTGAGTCTCGAGTATTTTCTATACTCTGAAAATAACCCTGCAACTCCGTTGTACTATATTGTCTACGAGAATTGCTTTTCTTATCTTGCAACTGCATATTAATAATATAAACTGAATCCTTTTGTGCGTCGGATAACCGCAGGCTGTCTTTCATCTTTTGGGCTATATAAGCAGATACTTTTTCTCCTTCGGTTTGTTGGGCAACTGCTCCTTTATAAGCACTTATAAGAAGTATGCTAAATAGAAAATATTTCATTTTAAAAAGTTTGTTATTTAAAAACTACTAAGGCTCTTGTTAAAATCCTCCTAAACAAGGTGCTGAAGACGATGATGTATAATTATAAGACCACGAACCGTCACTGAATTCGTAATGATAGGTGCATATAAAATGACCTAAATTGTCCACGCTAGAAGTATATACACGGACGCCACTTTCACATTCACCAAGGATACATTTTTGCCCCTCGCCGGTACAATTAACACAGTTACCTATTGTGGCACCACAATCTTCAACCTGATTATAGTAATTATAGCAATACCTTTTAAGGATATTGTTATACTGGTCTCTGATTAATTTTAAACGGTTAAAACCGTCATATTCATAATAGGTAATTCGGTTGTTAACATCGCCTCTTGTACTAATACCTTTAAGAGGCGCATAAGTGTAAGTTGTCATTTGTGAACCGATCGGATAAAGCTTGACTTCATCTATAAAGCCAGTTCCGGTAATAGATACGGTTAATACGCCTGTTATCGTATGTTCATAAAAAGTCCATCCGTTAATAGTAGGTCCAGTTTTTACAGGTAATTTTGTGCCTGTAATTGCATAGGCTGCACTAGAGTTGCTCCAGTAAGAAACTATGTAAGTCATCGATGAAGTTAGGTTAGCTTTTGATAAGCCATTGCTAACTTGGTAAACATTTTTGCCCGTAGGCGAAGTAGGGTTGAGTTGGCTTATTCCAGTAAATGTCCATTGACCCGTTTCATTTTTTTCGAAAGAAGTATAAGCAGTGTTAATATAATTTCCCTTAGTAGCTTCTGCAATAATGTAACTATTGTTATCTGACCAGATAAACGATGAAGTAAGACCATGTTCGGTAAATTGAAGCAGGTTTTTATTGCTGCCATATAAGTCTAATGTAACATCCGAATAAAGTTCTTGTTGATTGTTTGATTTTGAGATCTTTGTGTTTACAACACAGAAGGCTGTTTGTGTTCCAAGGTACCCATAATCAAAGTCAGCCCTAAAAACTTCAGCACTATTTATTAGCTTCCGAGATTCTAATAACTTATCAAACAGACCTTCTCCTTGCAATAGCGAAGAACTTGTGGAATAACTATCTATTGGGTAAAGAAATGTATTAGAAACAGTTTGATTTTTACTATTTAAAAAACTTGAACTAATTAACTGGCCATATGAGTTATAAGTATAATTTTCCGTATTAGTAGTGGTAAGCATAGTGTTATTGGCATCGTATTCTGTTGTAACTTTTTGTTGTAGCTTATTCCATTCAGAATTTATAGGGTAGTAACTAATACGATATTTATGTTCGGGCGCCGTTGATAGCCTTCCATCGGACAAAGAAGCGGGATAAACGTTGCACTGATCCATCCCTACCCAGGAGGAAAAAATCTTAACCCCCATAAATCTTGTTCCAGACAATATATTTTGATAATAATAAGTGTTCTCTTTTAAGAGCTTTGCAGTTGAGGTAAGCAGTTGTTCACTTGATAGCAAACCATTTTTTAGATAAGGACTCGTAGGTGCATTAATCATCCATTGGGATTCGTTATTGATATAATTATAAATGTGTTTTCCGTTGTTGCTGTTGTCGCTAGCTAATTCAATTTCTTCTACCCTTGAATATCCAACACTATTCGACCCAGTGAAACTTTCCGATGAAGCGAATCGGTTGTGCTGATTATCAGAGCAATAGAAGCCCTCGCATAATCCGGTTGGCTCATACTTTCCAAACCACATTGGTTTTTCGTACATAAATACTACAGGTGCCATTAGCTTTCCGGAAGTGCTTCCATCCGAATTTATATATTTTATGGACTTATTACTTACAATATTTCCAGCTGAACTGTAGCTGCGGACAGCTGCTATCCTCAGCCCACATTGATAGCTGGTTGACATATCTAAACCGGTTTCGTCATAAAAAGAAAAGCGTGAGCTTACCAATGCTATTTTAGTAGATGAATTTTGGGCGCCAATTGCATCAGTCATAGTAGTTGTTACTATAAAGTAAGTAAGAGGACTGCCATCGTATAAAATCGTTACATCCTCATACCATTTTTGACCGTGATTGTTAGTAAAATTTACATTAGATGTGGCCGACATATCCCATGTTTTTAAAATGGTGAAGGAAGGAGATGTGCCCGCTCCTCCCGGGAAACTTACTTTCATTAATGTAATTTTTGAACCTAGCATATCGTTATAAGAAAGAGGTGCCGGGGTTTGAACGGGATAACCATTAAAAATAGTATTGGTAAATCTTACAATAGATGTTTTTGAAATGGTAAATTGCTTTGAGGTAATGCTACCACTAATATTAGCATCAGCTATAGATAAATCTCTATAGCTGCCTTTAATTTTTGCTTGATCTGGTAAACTATAATTAGTAAACGAATTTGGCTCGTAATCAAATTCTGTCGATCCACCTGTAGGGTAAGTTATTTTATTTAACATACCTGCTGACATTTTCGACGTGTCAGGAATTCTGTCTCCTGCCGCATAATTAGGGATAACCGATGGCCTAAGGGTAACACTATGTTCATTCCCATTTCCTGAGTAATAGAAATATGACAGATCAGGCAAAAGATAATTATTATCCTTTCCATTAAAATAACCGTAAAAATCAATGGCATAAGATGTTTTTAAAGGAAGTGTGACGCGCGTGTCATATCCAAACTGGTAAGATGGCTTTAAAACTGTAGAACCATCAGGGTTGTAACCAACTTCCTGAACATAATCGAGCTTCAATCTTTTGCCTCGAACATCGATATTTGGTATGGGGATGCCGTCGGGGGAGTAAGCTGCGGCACCATAATGTCCACCGATAGTACTATAGGGAAAATAACTGTATCCAAAATTAATTGTCTTAATCTTAATATTACTAATGGCAGAAGTTATATCGATTGATTTTAATCGTTTCACATTATAAGTTGTACTTATATTGATGTCATCCCTTGTTTCAAGGTTGAAATCGACAATTACATCAGAAGTAGAAATTTTGGAAAGAGTCTTTACATTGTGAGTGGTTGGTGCTGATGTAATAAGACCTGAGCCTACAGAGCCGTATTGATCTAGGTTATATTGGAACCCATCATGCCATGTTACGCCTCGTGGCCCATCGCCAAAATAGCTCCCATCGATATAGCTGAAATCGATGGTCTTATTATTATTAGATGTTATACTTGTAAGTTTCCAGGTATATCCAGCATTGCCTATAGTTCCACCGGCGGTTATTTCTAAAGCATTGAAGTAAAACTTATTACCATCCAAAGTTCTAGCAGTCCATTTATTATCCCCATTTTCAAATTTAATTTGTGATTTCTTGTCGATTTCTACAATTAAATGTGTTTCCGGATTAATATAAAATTTCCCTGAATAACCTCCGAAATTATAATAATATATATCCGGTTGTCCCCCTCCCGATGCAACATCTTCTACCACCACGCGCTCATCACCAGTAGTACAAATCGTTGTTCCGTCAGGTGCGCAACCGGATCCATTATTACAGTTCCATGTTTTACAACCTATCTCTGTAACTTCTGAATAGTTTCCTTGTAGTGCCCTGCTTTTTAAAAATGTATAACCATAATCGGAAGTTGTAAGATCTAAAATATCCTCTTTACCCACTACAGATTGGATAATAGTTCCTTCTGGTTCTAAACTCCAGCCCAGCCCAGCCCACCCCGATTCATCCGCTACCTTTATACCTGACCCATGATAACGAAGCGTAATCGGTATTTCAATATTACCCTCTTTAACAGAATATAATGGAATAGAAATGTCTGCTGTACCGGTATAATAACCAATAGGAATATCACCGAATCTTTCCATCATCGCTGCCTCAGGTGATGTTGGCTCTGAGTTTTTTTTATCAAATAGTGAAGCAGTAGTTTGGCTAAATGACGATTTAGTCAAAATAATACATATTGTTATTACTACTAGGGATAATTTGAGGTACATATTAATTCATTATGGTTTGTTATTATTTATTAAGCGACCCTTCTGTTTAAACTGTTAGTGCAACATGATGACAAGCGCGATTTTAGCATTCAAACTCCTTTAATTTTTGAATAAAAGTGAGTTTTCAATCTTTTTAAGTAACGCAGCTTGTCTGCTTGCAACTTGCATTTTTTCTACCTGTGTTCTTTTGGACACTTCTACAGCTCGTCTTGTTACTTAGCAGACTTATCCTGAATATGTTTACTTTATAGTAAACTCTACCACTATATTCCTATCACGTCCGGCATCTTTAAGCCATGTAATAACGTAATGCTTAAATTCCCTGGAAGAAGCTCTATTAGTTAATGTAGCTCCTGGTTATACTTGTTTTCGCTGGGTTACCCGGAGAAACATATCACTTGTATTATTTTGCTGCAGGTTGCAAAAAGCCCTTCCACGGACTTTTGCTTCCGGTAATATCAATTATTAAAACCGATGTAGTATATGCTTATAAAATTGAAACCTATAAATTTAAAAAAAGTCTTTTTTGCCACCGGAGGAATATAGAAAATACTTACGGACGATCCATGTGATATTATTTTCACTGGCATAATTAGCGAGTTACTTTGCCACATTACTAAAGCTTCGATTTTAAAAAGGCATTGTTAATACGAAGGTTTTAACATAATATTATTAAAAGAATTAGTTGGGGGATGATTGTCTTCTGCGTGATGTAAGAGTCCTCATCTGTTTGAGCTTTTGTATTTCTTTACTCTGCTCTTCACATACAAAGTCAACTCCTCAATCTTTTTAAGTAGAGCAGCTTGTGTTGTACCTATATCTAAACCATCTTTCTCTATATCAGAAACAGAAGGAACTTCAGGAAGATGTTTATTTGTACTAATGAATTCTTCAAGAGATGTTAACGATCTCAATTTATATTCGTCACCGAAAACATAGTCTGGCCAGTTACCTTGTTTTTTTACTACAAATTTTTCAGCTATAACCCCAGCACTACCAGCAACTGCTAATTTGTATCCTTTAGTATCAGTAGTGCCAATTCCAATGTTACCTCCATCTGCAACAGTTAAAGAAGGATAATATGTTTTATTATTATCAATTTGACCTAATTGGAGATATCTATCAGGGGTGCCTCCATTACTTTTAATGCGTATTGCTCCTCCATTTGCAGGTCCAGAAATTAGATAATCCGTTGCATCATTTGCAAAAACAAGATTACCAGCAACTGTCAGTTTCCCCCATGATGATGGAGTTGAAGTACCAATTCCGACGGAGCCGCCATTGGTTGCCATTATGATATTGTCATTTGCATACGCAGTTAGTCTGGTTGTATTTACTCCACTTGCATTTGCGGTAGTAATAAGGAACCTTCCAGGGACTATTCCCGGACTGACTGTACCGTCAACCGCTACTAAAAATTGACCTACTCGCTGAGAATTTGCACCGTCGTACGCAAAGTAATCAAACCATCCAACCATATCATTATTTACTACAGCTGTTGCTGCAGAGCTTGTACCACGGAAACGATTAAATCCGATACGAGCACCATGCCAGTCGGTGTTAGAATAAGTATAGTTTAAATAGTTACCATAGGTACCTGATGCAGTGACCGAGACATCACCATTTACACTTAATTTACTTCCAGGATATGCGGTACCAATGCCAACATTACCTCCCACTATAGACATATACGTGTTTGCATCACTCCCAAACTCTATTCTATTATCAATCGGCTTTTGTTTAATCCAACTTTTCAAGGTTGCTCCAGGAACCAGAAATGAATTATCTACGGATATTCCTTTGATATAGCTCGTACTCGTCCAATCACTTCCAGCATTTTCACGATACACAAAGTCATTAACGAAAAATTGATTAAGAGTAGAACTAATAAGGCGTGTAAGTGGAATATAATTGCCAGCAGCAGTACCAAGATTACCTACCGCGATATCCAATTTTGTTGCAGGGGTAGTTGTTCCAATACCTACATTTCCAGCTGCATTGATACTAAAGGGGGTATTATTAAAATTTGTTCCTGGATTAATTTGGTAAACGCCGTTATATACCCCCCATGAATACCAGCGAGAATTCATCGAACCGTCCATATCTGCAATAAGATTAAGCGCCTGTGTATTCGCTCCCCATGAAACAAATTGTGTCAAACGATTACAACATCCAGTTGAACCAACAATATGAAGTGAGGCATCGGTACTTGCGCTCGTGCCGGAGGTCATATTTATTTGAACACCCCCTCCTGCAACAAAAAGTTTATTATTTGCTCCATTGACGTTTGATGTTCCTATCCCTACATTGCCGGTAAGAATTGTATTTTGTGAATTTGCATAAATTACAGTAAAAATTGAAGCAAAGAGACACAAGCTTTTAAGGGTAGAGTTCTTTTTCAAATGTTTATTAATTTTTAAGTGACTTATAATTCAACTTAGATAATAATTATTATTATCTAAGCTTAAGCTTTTCGATTTCCTTTTGTTGTGCGACAATGGTTTTGTTCAAATTAATTAAGTATAATGTCAATTCCTCAATCTTTTTAAGTAATGCAGCTTGTGTAGAGGCAATATCTAACCCATCTTTTTCTACTTCGCGGGCAGAAGGCATGTCAGGCAGGTGGTTAAACTCATTTATGTAAGATTCAAGAGAAGAAAGAGATCGGAGTTCATAAATAGGATGAAATACATAGTCGGGCCAAGGATTACTTGTTGCTTTCACCTGAACTTTGGTAAAAATCGCAGATCCATTAACTGCAAGCATATAACTACCGGGAGTGGTTGTACCAATTCCAACACTCCCCGTTGAGGTAATTCTCATTTTTTCCGTAAGACTTCCTGTACCTCCTCCTCCTTGTCCTTTAGTAAAAAAAACTAAGTGCCCTGAATAATTACCATCATCAATAGAACCGAACCGTGAACCTGGTAAACCATTGCCATTATCAGTATAGGTATAGAAGTCAATCGCACTTTCAGCACCGCCACCGCCACCCCCATTTATTAAATTTAATTGTGTCTTTATTGCACCACCTTGATTATTGGACATATTCAGAGGTGCGGCTGTATATATGCCACTTGCAGGTTGTGTGCCAAATAAGACATTACCATTTACGTGTAGGGGATACGCAGGACTTGGAGTGCCAATACCAAGATAGCCTTGTACAATCATTCCATTTGCCGGGGCAGAAACATTATAATACCCTGAACCAATCGAAGAATTGCCATATACTGTTAATTTATTTGAAGGAATAAGTGTTGACTCATTATTCCCAATAATAACATTAGTAGTTGCAGTTGCTAATCCTAAATGAAGCCTGGCATTTCCGTCTCCAGTAACACCATCGAGGGTAGGTATAGTGCTGCCCGTACTAAACCTTATTAAGCCTAAGGATGACGAACCAACCACTTGTGATGAGCCAATCCATACCTGTCTATTACCTGGACGATTTACTCCAAGTGTTAGGGAAATCCCATTATTATTATCTGTACCAAGCGATGGATTATAATACTCTGCACCAGTTATCCAAAGACCATTTTTACTTGCACTTGTTTGATTAACAGTAAGATTGGATAGAGGGGTTGTTGTTCCAATTCCAACATTCCCGCCTACCAACGACAAATCTATATTTTTTACTGAACCACTCCATCTTCCAAAATCTAATCTCGGTCCGGAACCTGCACCAGTCCCATATAATATTTGCGTTTCCCCGCTACCTGCTGAAGGATTCCAAGCAGTTATAAGCCCAAAATTAATTGAAGCACTTGGATTAATACCATTTGCGTTCGCTCTGAAGTAGCTCCAAGCATTTATATTTAATCCGCTTACATCTAGCCCGCCTTGAGGAGTGGTAGTTCCAATACCTACATTTCCACTTGCAGGAAATGTATTCTGACAATTTGAAGTAGCAGTAGTTAGAATTAAAGCTGAGAAAATCACGCTTTTAAGAGTAATGTTTGTTTTCAATGTATAGTTTTTACTATTTAAAAATTATGTTTTATTGCCGCGTTTTTAAAATACATATCCAACCCTAAATAAAATAGGTTGTCTTCTCGGCACCTGCTGGTAACTTAAAAAGTCCCACAACACCTGTAAATTGTTTGTCTTCTTTCCGATTTTGTATTTCTTCGACATGCCCATTAACCCGCTCGTTTGCCATGCACTTACATCCTTTAACTGGTTTATTTTAGTAAATGATTGCTGGTAGTTTTGTTCATATCCTCCACTTATCCAAAAGCCTTCAATCTTACCA
>CAXUMK010000132.1:0-14520 GCA_964251885.1 uncultured Segetibacter sp.
ATTTTGTGAATAATACCTTAAGTGGTGATGCCAATATTCTTTACTTTCCCACTTCGCGTTCACCTTACTTTACAATCGAAAATAACATTGTTTACAATTCGGGTAGTTATCGGTTTGTAGCATGGCACTGGTCAGCTAAACCTGCTAACTTCGTTATGGATTATAATCTGTATTTCGAAGATAATGGTATAACAAATTACGGATTTGCCACCACAAAAGGTTTAACGCTGCAGGGGATACAAGCTTGGGGGTTAGAAAGACATAGTAAGATCGTCAATCCACTATTTGTAAATGCCGGCTCTTATGATTTTCATTTACAACAAACTTCTCCTGCTATTGATGCAGGTATAAATGTCGGACTGCCTTTTACCGGAAATGCTCCTGACATTGGCGCTTACGAAATGGTAGGTGTATCAATTACACCCGATACACCTGTACTTTTAGCAGATGATTCACTCAATACATTGTCCGCTTCTCATCCCTTAGGTGATTCTGTAATTATTGTGTGTGAAAATGGAGGCGCTTATTTGCCTTATACAGGTCCAATCAATGTGGGTAATGTAACGAGACCTGCCGGTTACTGGAAGTTTAAAGTAAAAGCAGCGCCACAAAGAAACGAAAGTGCTGTCGTAAACAGCCAGGCATTTACTGTCAACACTATAAGACAAGCTAATATATTCAGAAGCAAAAATACCGGTAAATGGCGAGATCTAAATTCCTGGGAATTTTCCTCAGATAGCGTTTTATGGGTTGCCGCAACAAGAGTACCTGACTATAGTGATAATGCGATAACTATTCAGCAAGGAGATACAATAACAATAGATAATGCGGTAACCATTGATGAGTTGAGCATTAGCGACGGGGCTGTTTTGCAAGTAGCACCAAAAGGAGTAATATCAGTTAATAATGGTACTGGCGATGATATTCATATTGCACCTTTGGGAACAATGGTAATTCAATCAGATTCTGCCGGCTCTGGTATTATTGGTAATTCTGCCGGCACCATTGCAGGTGCCGTAACTGTCGAAAGATACCTGTCTCCAAAACGTGCCTGGTATTTGTTAACAGCGCCTGTTGCAGCAAATACAACACAAACTATTCATGAAGCGTGGCAGGAGGGAGCGACCTCAGCAACCGATAACCCTCATCCGGGTTATGGCACACATATAACAGGTGGTACTGCTGCAAATGGTTTTGATCAAAGCCCTTCTAATTCTTCAAGTATAAAATATTTTAATAAATCCTGGATAAGCGTTGGTAATACAAGCTCAACAACTGTTACTAATTATAACGGATATCTTCTTTTTGTAAGAGGTAACCGCTCCTACAATATTGGTGGCGCTCCAGCGTCAACCGTGCCGTCTGAAACTATTTTACGGGTAAAGGGCGAGTTAAACCAGGGTGCAAAAACTTTAACTTTCAATAATCCTGCAGCTAATCAGTTTGTTTTAATCGGCAACCCTTATGCTTCGCCTGTTGACTTTAAGACTATTGGAAAAGTGAATTTTAAAAATACATTTTGGGCATGGGATTCCCGCAGAAGCGGTACGAGCTCAGGAGGTTATGTAACGGTAAGCTGGGATGAAATAGGGAATGACTACGATATTGATTATTCTCCATTTCAGACTGCTCAAACACAGATATTGCAAAGCGGTCAGGCAGTGATGATGCAGGTACAAGATTCAAATACAACTTCGTCAGTTACTTTCACTGAAACAGATAAAACAGTATCAGGTAATACAAGCAGTGTATTTCGCGGAGCCACCACAAATCCAATTGAGCAACTGCGGTTAACTTTAAGCCGTTATAGCGGTTCTGACTCTGTGCCGGTAGATGGTGTGTTGGCAAAGTTTGGTAAGGGATACAGCAGCGAAACAAATGACGACGCATTGAAGCTCGGCAACTATGATGAAAGTTTATCTTTTAAAAGAAACGGAATAAAATTAAGCATCGAAAGAAGGCCTCTGATTATAAAGGCCGATACGATATTTATTAATATAGCTGCCCTTAAAAATAATACCAGCTACAGCCTGGAATTTGACGGAAGCAATTTTGCAGGTCAATCAGCCTTTCTTGTTGATAAGTTTCTTGGTGTAAATACTCCTTTAAATTTAACTGCAAATACTGTCGTTCGCTTTACAGTAGCAGGTAATCCGGCTTCTGCTGATACCGACCGTTTTATGATCGTATTCGCATCATCACAAGCGCTGCCACTTACGTTTACAAGTATCAAAGCATGGCAAACAAGCCCAGGGGTAAAGATTGAATGGAACGTAGATAACGAGACAGATGTGCAGCAATACGTTGTGGAAAAGTCGGCTGATATGCTGCAGTTTGCAAAAATTTCTTCTGTTGCTGCACAAAATATAAATGCTTCCGAAATATATGATCAAGTTGACGTCAGTCCTTTTGACGGCGATAATTTTTACAGAATAAAAATAGTGCAGAATACCGGCGAGATCAAGTATAGCAATGTTGTAAAAGTACGGTTGACAAAAGCTGAACCTTCTTTTAGCGTATTTCCTAATCCTGTTACCGATAAAAAAGCTACACTGCAATTCGTTAATATGCCTGCAGGCGCATACAGTTTGTCTGTCTATGACCAAAACGGGCGTGAATTAATCAAAAGCAAGATTAACCATTTGGGAAGCTCTTCGAGCCAAGTAGTTTTCCTGCCTCAAAACACGGCTCCGGGTACTTATTATTTCGTTCTTAAAGCAGGAGAGAGCGCCAACGCCTTTAAACAATACGTACTTGTTCTGTAATCATTCTCTAATAAGAGAGTAAATCGTGGATTGCAATCTTTAGCAGGACGAAATCCAACCTCGCTTTGCGATAGTACCAGACCAACATAAAATAACCAGTATAACAGAGTTCTAATGAAATTCGTTATACTGGTTATTTGTTTTATACTTTGCGCGCCTATGCATGTGCATGCTGAATAATGGAGAAATTGTACAAGAGTGCGACGCAACAATGATTCATAGTAGCAATTCTGTCGGGCTCAAAAAAATCATTGCATATTCTTATACGAGCAGTATATCACTTTTACACCAACGCCAGATCAAGCACCTGCTGCATGTTCTTTACATAGTGAAAGGATACTCCTTTTATAAATTCGCTGTCAATTTCATTGACATCTTTTTCATTTTGCCAGCACAGGAGAATTTCTTTCAGGCCTGAACGCTTTGCAGCCAGCACTTTTTCCTTAATTCCACCTACAGGCAGCACCTGTCCCCGCAGCGTTATTTCACCTGTCATCGCCATAAAAGGCTTCACCTTTCTGCCTGAAAAAGCACTGGCAAGAGAGGTAAACATGGTTATGCCCGCACTGGGCCCATCTTTGGGAACAGCTCCTTCGGGCACATGTACGTGAATCGTTTTCTTCTGAAATAACTCAGGATCAATATTGAACTTCCTGGCGTTTGCCTGCAGGTAGCTAAGAGCGGTAGATGCACTTTCTTTCATCACATTACCCAGGTTGCCGGTTAGCTGCAGATTGGGTTTGCCATCACTTAAAATTGTTTCTATAAACAGAATATCTCCGCCTACATACGTCCAGGCAAGACCTACTGCAACACCGGGGAGATTGATGGTTTTGTATATCTCGTTGCTGTATTTTGCCGAGCCTAAGATTTTTTCTATATCCTGTATCGTAAGTGTACCTTTTACCTTTCCCTTTACTGCCATCTCTTTGGCCTGGTAACGCATGATAGATGCAATTTGCCTGTCAAGCTCACGTACACCACTTTCGCGCGTGTAACTCTCAATCATCTTTTCAAGTACTTTATCTGCAATCTTAAAGCTTCCAATTTTTAAACCATGCGCTTCAAATTGTTTTGGTAACAAATGTACTTTGGCTATCTGCACTTTCTCCTCGATAGCATATCCACTCAAATCAATGATCTCTAACCTGTCTCGTAAAGCAGGCTGTATCTGGTTAATGTTGTTGGCTGTTGCAATAAACAGCACTTTGCTTAAATCGTATTCAAGCTCAAGGTAGTTATCGTAAAATGTATGATTTTGTTCGGGATCCAACACCTCGAGTAAAGCGCTGCTGGGGTCGCCGCGATGGTCGCTGCCTACTTTATCAATCTCATCGAGAATGATAACAGGATTACCGCTTTTTATCTTCCTTATACTTTGAATTATTCTACCAGGCATTGCACCGATATAGGTTTTTCTGTGGCCTCTAAGTTCACTTTCGTCGTGTAATCCACCCAAACTCAAACGAACATATTTTCTCTCCACTGCATTTGCAATACTTCTTCCCAAAGATGTTTTACCAATACCAGGAGGACCGATAAAGCAAAGTATAGGGCTTTTCATATCACCCTTTAATTTAAGCACAGCAAGGTATTCTAAGATGCGCTCTTTTATTTTCGTCATCCCGTAATGATCGTCATCCAAAACCTGCTTTGCCTTTTTTAGATCATAACTGTCTTTGGTGTACTCTTCCCATGGCAGGTCAAGCAAAAGATCAAGATGATTATATACTATTGAGTAATCAGGTGTGCTGGGGTGCATTCTTTCAAGCTTTTCGATATTGCTCTTAAAAAGCGTTTTTGCAGCCTGCGGCCATTTCTTGCTTTCGCCTTTCTTCTTTAGTTCGGCCAGTTCACGGTCATTCAAATCACCGCCCAGTTCTTCTTTTATACTTTTCAACTGCTGCTGCAAAAAGTATTCACGCTGCTGTTTATCCAGTTCAGTACGTGTTTTATTGGTAACCTTGTTTTTTAGCTCTGCAAACTGAAGTTCTTTTTGCAAAATATGCATTAGCTCTTCTGCTCTTGCTTTCACATCTTCTATTTCAAGAAGCCTTTGCTTTTCTGCCAGGTCGCTGTTAAGATTGCTGCTTACGAAGTTGATTAAAAAAGAAGGATTTTCAATGTTCTTTAAAATGATAGATGCTTCTGTAGGCAGGTTGGGCGACATTGAAACGATTTGCCCGGCAACATCTTTTATATTGCTTACATAAGCCGTAAAATCTTCATCAGTTGGTATGATGTCTTCATCAAGCAATTTTACTCTTGCTTTAAAATAAGGATCATCTGTCGTTATTTCTTCCAATGCAAACCGCTTTTTACCTTGTATAATGATGGTTGTTCCGCCATCAGGCATTTTTATCAGCTTTACTATTTTTGCAATGGTACCTATCACACACAGGTCTTTCACTTCAGGATCTTCGATGCTGCTGTCTTTCTGTGCAAGTACGCCTATTAATTTATTGCTTTTATAAGAATCATTTACCGCTTTTATACTTTTATCGCGTCCTACAGTTATAGGCAAGACCACACCGGGAAACAGAACTGTATTACGTAAAGGAAGAACAGGAAGATTATCAGGAACTTCTGTTATTTTATCGTTCTCATTTTCGTTCTCATTGATAGGAATTATTGGAATAAAATCAGTATCGTCCTCCCCACTTGAAAAAAAGTTCTTTTGAATCATAGTTAATTTTTAGGAGACAAAGTGTCGCCATCAGCATAATTGTATGTATCAGTTAGTCGCCCACTCACTTTTTCAATATTAGTGCCATAAGGAAAAAAGGATTTGCAAGGTAACAAACTGTCATAAAAAAAGCATTGCCGTATGACAATGCATGAATATTCGTTTGTTTCTAAGAACAGGCTCTTCTATGAAGTAAGAGGAAGAATTAATAAAATGAGTGGAAGTTTTTGGTACCGGCTAATATCACTCTTCATCAGTCGTTGCGACGCTCCGTTCATCTGCATTTCGCTATTTAACTTTAAAGAAGTTGACAGATGTTTGTTGACAGTTGACGGAAGATTTACGTTCATCTGTCTCCAAACTCCCGACTCCGAACTCCTGACTCTCAACTCCCATCTCCCTACAACCGCACACCTACTCCCAACTGCAATTGCTGGCTTTTCCAGCTATCCGAATTTTGAATATCTTTTATATCATTCAGGCCAACAACATATCTTCCATACACTCTAAACGTTTTTAGATTGATGGTAGCGCCTCCGACCAATGAAAAGTCACCGCTTTTAAAAGCCTGCTGACCATTACTCCACAACGACTTATCCTTATTGAGTAAAATGCCAAACTGAGGACCTAAATTAAGCGTAATGAGATCGCCGACATTATACCGCAGCAATACAGGGATAGTTAGATAGTTTAACTTAATGTCGCTGGTATTTTTTTGCCAGTTATTAAAAATAGCATCCGTGCCCGATGCTGCTTCAGTATTTACCTGGTTCCAAATCAATTCGGGCTGTACTCCCCATTTTTTATTTACATCAAGTTCAGCAAAAAAACCTACATGATAGCCCAGATTGTATCCATCCTTAAATGCCTGGCCAGATACTTTGGTAAGGCTTGCACCCGCCTTACCGCCAATGCTAAACGACTGAGCATTAGCTATATTTGTAACGGCAAGCAACACGATAACTGCGGTGATCATTTTTCTCATAGTCTTTATTTTTCTCCTCCAGTTTCAATTGCTATGCCAGAAAGGTATCTTTCTTTTTTTGAGGTGAATGAACCGGAAGTTTAAGAAATCATTTTGTAATAGAGCCTACAGTTTTTTTTGCCTGCCTTATGTAAAAGAAGATAAAAGACTCTCTTATTACTATATTCATTAAAAGCTGGTCTCTTTACAATTTTTAGAACGTACTTTCATAATATTAAAATATGAACATGAGAATCAAAAGGTATGTATGTATTTCTGCTGTTTCGGTGTTGCTGATTATTTTGACGAGCAAAGTTTCTGCGCAGGCAAAATCGAAGACTTCACAACAAATTAAAATGCTGATTAAAGAAAAGAACGCACGTACCGCTGTTCAGAAAAAAATCGACTCTCAGTTGCTGCAGGCAATAAGAGAAAAGCAGGGAAAGAAAATGACTGATAGTGTAGATCTGCAGCCGGCAAATGTGAATGCAGATGCTAAGGGCAATCTGAAAGTTGACATAGACGCAAATGTAACTGATACCCTTTTAGCCAAAATTAAAGCTCTTGGAGGGATCATTATTTATCCATCAAAACAATATCGCACCATTAGAGCTGAAGTAAACCTTTCAATGGTTGAGAAAATAGCTGCTTTTAATGAAGTGAAATTTATTAAACCTGCAGCAGTTGCACAGTTAAATAACCCGGTTAGACCTGCTAACAGATTACACCTTCAAGGTTCAGATATACCTATCATTTCTCCTGCTGCAAAAACAAATGATTCCGGAAGAATTACAATACCCTGAAGCATACAGGGTCGTGAAGCAAAGTCGCATAAAATTGGCTGATGGTTAATGAACTAATCGTTTTAAAAAAGCTACTTTTTTTAAGCCGAATTTAATTGCTATTATGCATTTTTTATTTCCCTACGATAAATGCAAGCCTGATTATCCCACAAGTATTTTTGAAAAAAATGTATAATTAATTTCTTTCGTATTGTTTTTATACTATTTTTAACACTTTTATCTAATCCTGTTTCATCATTCACTCTCGACTTTTTAAATATCAAAACCAAATCTGTTTTTATGCGCTCAAAAATTTACCTGAATTTTTTATTCGCCTTTACTCTGGTACTTTCTTTATTAAATCCTGCTTCGGCACAAATCAATTCTAAAACCTTACACGATATTCAGTTGCTGCTGCAGGAAAAAGAATCACGAACTCCTGCCCAAAAGAAAATGGATTCTCGTCTGCTGCAGGCAGCAAGGGAAAAGCGTGGACAAAAGATGGCCCAAGGAGTTGATCTTGTTGCTGCAGATGTACATGCAGAAAAAGATGGAAGAGTGAAGGTAGATATAAGCGCAGATGTAACTGATGAATTAATTAGTAAAATAAGATCCGTTGGCGGAGAAATTCTCTTTTCATCAAAAGAGTACCATTCTATAAGGGCTTTAATAAACCTTTCAACTGCAGAAACCATAGCTGGTTACAATGAAGTAAGGTTTATTGAACCTGCAGCCCTTGCCAGGACCCATGGAACAGGTGATCCTAACAAGTCAAAAAATGACCTGGTTAAGAAGCCTGTAATTACTAATTCTATTAAGGGAATTAAAGGAGTTGTGAGGCCTCGACTTTCTGTTATCGAGCGCCGCCGCCGGATAGAAAATGCAGTAAAAAAATACCTGCAGGAGAAAAACGAATACAATCCCCTTGTATTAAATTCCGGGGTGGCGAATTCGCAGGGTGATCACTCACACCGTGCAGATGACGCAAGAAACAGATTTGGATACGCGGGACAAGGCATTAAGATAGGTGTTTTATCAGACAGCTATAATGCGTTAAATGGTGCAGCAGCAGATGTAATGAATGATGACTTGCCTGGTACCGGAAATCCGTTTGGCAACACTACCCCGGTAACAGTTGTTGCAGATTACTCAGGTGGTGAAGATGAAGGACGTGCCATGCTGCAGATTGTACATGACCTTGCACCAAAAGCACAATTATTTTTTGCAACAGGTAATATTAGCGAGGCAAGTTTTGCTTCCAATATTGTAGCATTACGTAGTACTTACGGGTGCGATATTATCATTGATGATCTTGGTTATTACGATGAGCCGGTTTTTCAGGATGGAATGGTAGCACAGGCAGTAAATAAAGTAACTGCTGCAGGAGCAATGTATTTTTCTTCTGCCGGAAATGAAGGTTCTCTTTCATTAGGTACTGCTGGTGTATGGGAAGGCGATTTTAATGATACCGGTTCGCCTGCTTTTACAGGTGGTAATAAAACCGGTACCATTCACAATTTCGGTTCTCCTTTAATTGGCGATTCTATATTGTCTGTTGCCTCCGGTGTATATAACCTTCAATGGTCCGATCCGTATGGTGCTTCCACCAATGATTATGACCTTTTTCTGATCAGCGCCGCCGGCACTGTAAAAGCAAGTTCTACCACTGTTCAAAACGGGACACAAAATCCTTATGAACAATTTGCTCCGCCAACATTAGTAGCCGGTGACCGTTTAGTTGTTTTCAAGGCTGCCAGTGCTGCTGTCAGGGCAATCAGTCTTAATACAAACAGAGGTACTTTAAGAATTGCAACAACAGGCCAAACACACGGGCATTCGGCAGCGGTGAACGCATTTAGTGTTGCAGCCATTCCGGCAACCGGGGTTCCATTTGTTAATACAAATACGGTTGAAACTTTTACTTCGGATGGTTTGCGCCGCATCTTTTATAACGCCGACAGCACACCGGTTATTCCCGGTAATTTCCTGTTTTCAACGAATGGAGGAATGGTACGAAACAAACCTGATATAACTGCTGCTGATGGTGTCTCTACCACTTTACCGGCCAGCACAGGTCTTAATCCTTTCTTCGGAACTTCTGCGGCCGCCCCTCATGCCGGTGCAATTGCAGCTTTAATAAAATCGGCCAGTCCTTCAATGACTTCTGCGCAAATAAGAAGTCTTCTAACCAGCACTGCTTTGGATATACAAGCTCCTGGCTACGACAATGTAAGTGGTTACGGTGTACTGCAGGCATACCAGGCGATGGTGCAGGTTAATCCTACGCCGCTTCCTTATATAAACGTAGGTACAATCACACTTACCGAAGGATCTTACAGCAATGGCAACGGAGCGGTTGAGCCTGGCGAGTTGGGTAATTTAATTATTCAATTAAACAATACCTCCCTTACCAATGCACCTAATGTAATTGCCACAGTTACTACATCAACTCCCGGTATAACAATCACACAAGGATCTTCAAATTATGGTACTATCAATTCTTCTGTAAGTGCCACTAATACGGGTTCACCGATAAGGTTTGCAGTCAATTCTTCTGTGGCATGCGGAACGGCCATTACTTTTCAAATCAAAGTAACATTTAACGGGGGTGTAGGCACACTGGGTAGTACTGTAGTATCTCCGGCTTTAGGACAAAAATCTCTTACACCCATATCCTCTACACTTGGTTCTCCGCCACCCACAGGAAGTGGATATACCGCTACATCTGGTCAGCAAACAGGCCGTGTTACGAGGACAGGCGTAGTATCTACGTGTGCGGCGGCAGTTGCAAATCCAGGGCTTACTACAACAACAGGTGCCCGTCAGTATGATGCTTATACATTTACAAATACTACAGGTGTAAGCCAATGCTATACAGTTACCCTTAGCAGTTCGAATGGTGCAAACCTGTACTCAGCAGCATACAACAGCAGTGGCTTCGTACCGGCAAACCCGAGCACTAATTTTGTAGCGGCGCCAGGTTCATCAAGTACTACACAAACGTATAGTTTTACAGTAGCAGCAAGCAGTGCATTTACTGTGGTAGTGCATGATGTGAATGTAACTCCAGCATCCAACTCACCGTATACGCTCTCAATAACATACACTAGCTGTACTGCAGGGCCAGCGTGCACACCTGTTACAATAACCACTTCATCCATTGCGGGCGGTGCTACCGGAACCCCTTATGATCAGCATTTTACCGCATCCGGCGGCAGCGGTGCTTATTTGTATTCTGTAACCAATCTTCCCGCTGGCTTATCAGTGGCCGGCGATTCGTTATCGGGTACACCAACACAAGCAGGTAGCTTTGCTATAACAGTTACAGCAAACGACCCGGCTGGTTGTCCTTCAGGAACAAAAAACTTCACTCTCGTTATTGCAGGAGATGCGCCTGACTCTATTGCTGCAACTGCCGGCACTCCCCAAGCAACTGCACCGGGTACTACATTTGCAACCTTATTACAAGCCACTGTTTATGATACAGCCAATGCACCTTTAAGCGGAGTAAACGTAACATTTACTGCACCATCTACCGGGGCAACAGGTACTTTTGCAGGCGGCCTTTCAACAGTTACAATTGTTACTAATGCGAACGGTGTAGCTACAGCCCCTGCTTTCACTGCCAATACAACTTCAGGAAGTTATACGCTAACAGCCACAGTTAACGGGATCGCTCCTGCCAATTTTAGCTTAAGCAACGTTTGCCCGTCCACTATAGTTACAAGCAATGCTGACAACGGACCTGGAACATTGCGTAATGTGATTGCTAATGCTTGTCCCGGCAGTACAGTTACTTTCAATGCAAACATTAATTCTATTGTCTTAACAAGTGGTGAAATTCCTATTACCAAGGCAATAACCATTACGGGGCCTGGAGCCAACTTACTTGCTATCAGCGGAAATAATCTGTCACGTATATTCAATATTACTGCAGGCACAAATACGGTAAACATTTCAGGATTAACTGTAAGGGATGGCAAGCCCCAGGCAGGTACACTAACAACCAATTCTACAAATGGCGGTGGTGGTATTTTATTATTTTCAGGCGCATTGAATCTAACAGGCGTGGTTATCACTAATAATGACGCTTCCCTTACCGGTTATGCCGAAGGTGGTGGTTTGGATAACGAAGGTTCTGGCTTAGTAACGATTACAGGTAGCAGCATCACCAACAATAAGGCCGACGAAGATGGTGGTGGTATAGCCCAATGGGGATCTGCCAGAATGACTATTACAAACAGCACCATCTCAGGAAACCTAATTACCGGCGGTGATCAAACTTTAGGAGGTGGCGGCATTTTCTTATATGGTCTTACAACTTTAACCAATTCAACTGTTTTTGGCAACACAGGTTACAACGCAGGTGGTAATATTTACAGGTACACCAGCACCCTTACAATGGGTAATACTATAGTAGGCGGAGGAGTACTAACCTCCGGAGCTACTACTGGTAAAGATGTATATGCAACGGCGGGCTTTAGTTCAACAGGTTACAACCTCATTCAAAATACTGGTGGGTACACAATAAGTGGAACCACAACTGGTAATCAATTAGGAGTAAACCCTAAACTTTTTCCTCTTGCTGACTATGGAGGTACAGCACCAACCCTTTTGCCGATGTCTAACAGTCCTGTTATTAATGCGGGAAATACTGCACTCACCACGGGTACCGATCAGCGCGGCAATTCGCGTTATGTCGGCGGAAGGGCTGATATAGGTGCAGTTGAAACAAACTATGCATCTTCGGCAACTTCAGGTACGCCACAAACAACAAATGTAAATACGCAATTTGCTTTGCCTCTTCAGGTTAAAGTAACAGAATCAGGTAATGTTATTGCAGGAGACACTGCTGTATTTACAGCCTCTGCTACCAGTGCCAGTGGCACATTTGCTAACATGTCTAATAAAGATACGGCCATAACCAACGCTTCAGGACTTGCTACTTCGCATACTTTTACAGCCAACAATACTCCAGGCACTTACAGTGATACAGCAAGTATAGGTTCAGCATTTCCAAGCGTAACGTTTGCTCTTACAAATGTTTTTCCATCTTCCATAACTGATTACTTCCGTACAAAAGCTTCGGGTAACTGGAATGATGTGAATACCTGGGAGAGCTCAGCGGATAATATTAACTGGCATGCAGCAACTTTAACCCCTGACTCTGGCGCCAATACAGTTACTGTTTTAAATACTCATATAGTAACAGTAACAGCAAATGTTATTGCTGACCAGCTTACTGTAAATAATGGAGGAGGAATTACAGTAAATAGTGGAGATACGTTGTATATAAATGATGGTGCCGGTTTTGATTTTACAGTTGCTGGAATAGTTACGGTACAATCAGGCGGAAGCATAACGTTAAAATCAACAGCAGCCGGAACCGCTTCGATAGGCCAGTCGGCAGGAACCATAACCGGAAGTGTAACTGTTGAACGATATGTACCTGCACGACGTGCATGGCGTTTAATAACTGCTCCTTTAACCAGTGCAAATACAATAAACCAGGCCTGGCAAAATGGAGGGGTATATACTACCGGAAGAGGCACCTTTATTACCGGTCCCGGAGGTGGTAACGGGCTTGACAATGGCAACAGTTATTCTTTAAAAACTTTTGATGTTGCCTCTCAGTTATTGTTGCCTGTTACAAATACCAATCAAACTTTATCTACAGCTAACGGCAGTGCAGATAACAAGGGTTATTTCCTGTTCGTTCGCGGAGACAGAAACCCTTCTAACCTTATAGTACCTAATTCCAATATAACAACCCTTGGCAGCACGGGAAGCTTGCAAGTGGGTACACAAACATTCGAAGCTTACGGTATTGCAAACAACTTTACTCTTATTGGCAACCCTTATGCTTCCCCCGTTGACTTTAGTTTACTTACACGCAACAATGTAACTAAAAGGTTTTATGCATGGGATCCGACTTTAAATACTGTAGGCGGTTATGTATTGTTAGATGACCAGGATGGAGACGGCTTTTACAGTATTACTCCTGCAAGTTCTCAAACAAGCATATTGCAATCAAGCCAGGCTTTCTTTGTGCAAACTGCGGCAGCCGGTTCAGCATCTCTTGTATTCAATGAGAGCAGCAAATCATCTGTTACCACTAATGCAGGTTTTAGAGTAAATAACGGTACAAGTGAGGTTTTAAGAACTACCCTGTTTTTAAAGAATGCGGATACAGCTATACTTGCAGACGGAGTATTGGGCGAATTTAACAACAACTTCTCTAAAGACGTAACCATAGAAGACGGACCAAAAATGGGTAACATCAATGAAAACCTGGCTCTTCAAAGAGACGGACATGCACTTTCAATAGAAAGAAGACCGTTGGTTGATGGTAACGACACCTTGTTCCTGAGTCTTACTAATACAACAAGCAGAAGCTATACCTTTAAGTTTGAACCATCTAACATCTCTTCGGTGGTTACCGCATGGCTTGAAGACGCATACCTTAAAACAAGTACTCCTGTTAGTCTAACTACAGCTAACTCGGTTGATTTTAGCGTAGATGCCAACACAGCTTCGGCAGATCCTAATCGCTTTAGAATTGTATTTAAAACAAGTGGCATATTGCCAATAAGTACAATTAATGTAAAAGCGTCTCAGCAAAACGGAGGAATACAGGTTGACTGGAATATTGCAACCGAAAGCAATATGAGTAATTACGAAGTAGAGAAATCTGCGAATGGACAGGACTTCAAAAAAGCAGCTACCGCCGTTGCCACAGGTAATAATAACTCAGCAGTTAGTTACAATTGGTTTGATGCTGATCCTTTTGCAGGTAATAATTTTTACCGTATAAAAGCAGTTTCTAAAACCGGCGAGATCAGTTACAGCCAGGTAGTTATTGTTAAAACAGGTAACGCAAAATCAGACATAGTAATATATCCTAATCCGGTAGAGAACAGAACGATCCTTTTACAGCTCATTAATCAGCCGGGAGGAAAGTACTTTGTACAATTATTTAATGCTTTAGGACAACAAATGCTGACAAAAACGATAGAACACCCGGGAGGTTCGGCTACCCAAACTATACAGTTAGGTTCACTGGTTAGCAAAGGAGTTTATCAATTGCATATAAGCAATGGAGATAACCAGACAAACAAACAGGTTATCATTCAATAAATTTAATTTTAAAGAAAAAATATTGTTATGAAAAGAAAAGTAATCTTATCAGTGGCTATGAAAGATAAATAGTCTTCTGAACAATTTACAATAAGCAATAAAAAGAGCAGGAGTTTATTCCTGCTCTTTTTGCATTTAAAAGCGGTCTATAACATAAGGCGAGCTATGTCCATACTTGGCGTAAAA
>CAXUMK010000133.1:0-14470 GCA_964251885.1 uncultured Segetibacter sp.
GCATAAAACTCAAGAGGCTTTATCCGTCATTACACGATTAACTTAACACTAGTAACATTACACTTGGAATAAATTTTTAATATGAAAAGAAAATATTTAATAGGTTTATTTCTGTTGGTATTCTCATCTTGTACCAAGAATAAGACATTGCGTAAGGAACTTGATGGGATTTTTTATGTTAGTCGGGAGATTTCTACCAAGAATAGCTCAACAGACACTTTATATACTTATTTTAATTTTAATGATCCATCAAAACCAATAAAAGTTGGTTTTTTTAAGGATGGTTTTTTAAATAGTACGTGGACGTATAATGTCGGTTCCGCGATTAAGGAAATTGAATGGGCGCATTATCACGATAAAAATTTAAATTTTGATACCAATGTTTTTCCAGTTATTGACTCGGTAAAAAATGGAGATCATTATTCAAAATTATTATTTAGGAGGGGTAAGTCTACAATAATTTTAAGCGTTTCAATAAATGCGCTGATCAAAGATCAAAATCCGGAAATTAATTATGACATAATTACAAAGAGGAGCCTCATAACTTCAGGTATAAAAATTAGATCATACAAAACAAAAGCAGTCGCTAATGGTAACAAGAGGCTTCGTTTAATTGATTTATCTATCGAACTTCCAAACGGTCAGGTTAAATTTGTAAAAGGATTATTTTCATTTGTAGATGAAGATAATTTTGTTGAAGTTTCAATTACAACGTCAATTCCTAATGATTTTTATGCTAATGAGCTATTTTATGGTGTAGCAAATAATTTCTCAATTAAAAATAAATCTTTGTATAAACATTAATGGTTTTATTTGTCCTATTAGTCAAGATATATACACGTGTTGGTATTGTTGATCGCGGGTTTGTAACCCGGACCTTTAAGCTTACGATTTTTAATTCCCTTGTTTTAAACAGCTATGCTTCTTTTACCTATCTAAATTAGTATTTAAAAAGCAAGATAGGCTTAGCGAGATAGAGAGCGGTACACAGGGGGCATTTATAACATTGACTGGACAATTTATGGCAAGATCAAAGGCATCAGCAAAAATGATGGCACGCAGATCAGTTTACCCGTCTGCGTACAACCGCAGTGACGTAGAATGTTTCTTTAGTCCCCTACTTGGGTTCCTTCGACTTCAAAAGAATCACTTCTTTTACCTGTCAGAAATTAGCGACAAGCACGATTATATTAATGCCGGTTCAGTGGTTTCAAATATAATCGCTAAGCCCCTTGTCAGGGTAACCTTCCAATTCATTTTCCGTAACAATGTGCAGCCTTAGTAAAATTTAATTAACTAACTATGAAAAAAATTTACCTAACCCTTATTGTGGTTTTTACAAGTGCAATTACTTGTTTTGCACAGACTCAAGTACCGGATTCCTGGCTTATGTTTCCTAGTGGAGGTGGTCCAACATGGATTGATGAAGATTGGGGACTGGAACTAAGTGGCTCGCCTTTACAACCAGTGAAGGTTATTAGTACAAGCTTTATGGTTGGATACACTTCTAATAACCAGGATTTCGGGGTCGGTAACGCTTTGATTAGTGGTAGGGTGGGTATTGGTACAACTGCACCAAACAGCCAACTTCACATAATAGGAGGTGACGATCAGGGGGGAATGATCTCAGCGCAAAACACATCACCTGACCATAGTGGAATGAACATGTTTAACGAAGGTGGACAGTTGGCAGCTTCTTTTCAATTCGGGAATTCGCAGACAGGCGGCTTGTCAAATTCATTCTTCTTTGGAAATAGGATGTCGGGTCCCACAACAATTGTTTCAGGGATAAGTGCAAACCCAATAACAACTTTTTTAAATAATGGCAATGTGGGTATAGGTACTACCGATCCCCATAACAAATTAGATGTTAACGGTACGATCCACTCAAAAATAGTGAGTGTGGATGTCAATGGCTGGCCAGATTATGTCTTTAAAACCTCATATCATTTAATTTCGTTGAATGAAGTTGGCGAGTACCTTAGGAAAAACCAACATTTGCCGGAGATGCCATCAGCGGAACAAATAGAAAAGAAGGGCCTTGACCTGGGGGAAATGAACGCCAAGCTGTTGAAAAAGGTGGAAGAGCTTACTTTGTATTTATTAGACCAAAACGAGAAAAGTAAGGCCCTGCAACTTAGGAGCTTAAAACAACAAAAGGAGCTTAATTTGCTTAGATCGCAGGTAACACGGTTATCTGGCCACATAGCCAGGTAATGTTATCCGTATCAAATCGTAAATATTATAACGATGAATGTTTAAATATTTAATCCATTGTACATATTACTAACAACATAAGGTTAAACTAACATGAATTGTAGAAGAAAGACCGGAGCCATGAGAAAGCTCCGGTTTTTGTTTATAAAGGATATCTCTATCGTATAGACCTTTCCTTTATTTTTTGCAGGAAAAGAAAGGATTTGATGCCCAATGCATTTATAGCTTTCCGATATCTCAGTTACTTCATTGCTTCTCTAAGTTGGACACCCCCATTATTTGCCTCGCATTGTCTTGAAATAGCGTTTATCGTATTTAGCGGCCATACTAAGGAATGTGGGTTTTATATACATCCGATCCTGCTGTTGATAACATTAAATTGACCTTGTTTGGTTATATTTGATGGAATGAGTCTTTAACACTTTGCAGATTGTAACAAAGTTTTGAATAAATGGATGTTTGAGAAGTGCCTTAGTAAAGCTAAGATGATAAAAGACTTTATTTGGACTTTTTAGGATCAGAATGCATTAGTGTTGAATCTCAAGTTTTGCTCTTGAGATTTGGCCTGAACTGTGCTAAATTTCTTGTCTCTTTTGATTTTACAGATTTTTTTCTATCTTAGTGTAACAGTTTACAACTACAAACAGGTTAAAAAGTTGCAGTGAGTAATCCGGTGAGTTAGGAATAACAGTGAATATATAGCTTTGAAAGCCAATAGGTTAGGAACAAGGTTAGTTTCCCCTACGGGCTACAAAAAACAATACCAAAAAATGCTAAAAGGCTGCAAATCATAAGTTTGCGGCCTTTTTTATTGGCACCAAAACACCATATTATGCACCAAAACGCAACAAAAAGGAGCGTAATCCGGTGCGTACCACATGGCAAAACACTACGCACCGAATTACTTTTAATTAATTGATTACCAACATGTTCATCGATTGAGCACCTTGATAAAAGCAGGCTACAAACTTACTTTTGATACGGCTTATTTTCCGGCAAATATGTGTATTTGAAGGTTTAGCTGATGCTTCGATAAGACCAAATATACAAAGTTCCTAATTGTTAAATATAGTGTGCGTTGGGTAAAGTACATGTTATTTGGGTTCTGCTGCCAAAACGGTTAAAGCTTCTCTTTTTTGGTGATAATTACTGATATTTAGTTCAAAAATTTTGGCATGAACAAAACACCAATTTTCTTTCTTGCAGCTCTGTGGTTTTTCACTTCCTGCAAACAAAAGGAACAAAAGCAGCAAGTTTTTCTCGATCCAAGCGCGCGCGATACGAATATCAGGGCGCAAGACAATTTCTTTATGTATGCCAACGGAACGTGGTTCAAAAAAACTGTTATTCCGGCATCAGAATCGGGTTGGGGTTCTTTTTATACTTTAGAAAATGATAATCAGCAGAAGTTGAAAAAACTACTTGAAAATGTATCTGCAAAAGAACATGCGCAAGGTTCGCTTGAACAAAAAGTGGGAGATTTATATGCTGCCGGAATGGATACCGTAACGATAGAAAAAGCTGGAGCCATGCCTATACAGCCCCTGCTGAGTAAGTTAGCTGAAGTGAAGGATTATAAGCAGCTGATTGGTTTTGTTACTGCTGATTACCGAAACGGTGCAGGTTATTTATTTGACATGGGCGTTTATCCGGACGATAAAAATAGCAGTAAAAACATGCCTAATTTTTACCAGAGTGGTTTGGGTTTACCGGAAAAGGGTTATTATTTCCGTGATGATTCGGCTTCAAAAAAAATCCGTCTTGCTTACGTATCTTATATTGAGAAAATGCTAAAGCTAACTGGTTCTGATGCTAAAGAAGCCCAAAAGCAAGCTGTACAAATTTTAATGCTGGAAAGCATGATTGCAAAAGCACATCGCACACCGGTAGAACTTCGTGATCCGAACAAAAACTATAATAAATTTACGGTTAAACAGATGGAAACGATGATGCCTGATTTGGGCTGGCCGGCCATCCTGAATAATATGGAAGTTAAAACGGATACTGTTTTAATGAGTCAGCCTGGATATTATCAGGCATTGGATAAATTGATTAAATCGCAGCCGCTGGACGTTTGGAAAGACAAAATCCGCTTTGCCATTGCAGATCATTATAGCCGTTATTTAAGTTCACCTTTCCGCAATGCGCGCTTCAATTTCTACGGAAAAGTTTTAAGCGGAAGCAAACAGCAGCAGCCACGTTGGAAAATAGTTTCCCGCCAGGTTGATAATGGTTTAGGCGAATTGTTAGGGCAATTATTTGTAAAAGATTACTTTAAACCAAAAGACAAGGAACGAATGAAGGAACTGGTAAACAACTTGCAAATTGTTTACAACTCTCGCATTGAAAAATTGGACTGGATGGGCCCGGCAACCAAGCAAAAAGCTTTAGCTAAACTTGCCGATTTCACTAAAAAAATTGGTTATCCGGACAAATGGAAAAAGTATGATGATGTAACCATTAGCCGCAATGATTATTTTGCAAGTGCAGTAAGTGCAGAGCGGCATAGTTATAGGGAGGCAATTGCTAAATTAAAAAAACCTGTTGACCGGACAGAATGGGGAATGACACCGCCGACGGTAAACGCATATTACAATCCTGGTTTTAACGAAATTGTATTTCCTGCAGGTATATTACAGCCACCGTTTTACTTTGCTGATGCAGATGATGCTGTTAATTACGGTTCGATTGGTGCTGTGATCGGCCATGAAATGACACATGGTTTTGATGACCAGGGAAGACAATATGATAAAGACGGCAACCTGAAAGACTGGTGGACAAAAGAAGATGCCACTAAATTCAGCAAAAAAGTTAAGGTGATGATCAATGAATATAATGGTTATACCATTTTAAACAACCTGCATGTAAACGGCCAGTTAACACAAGGAGAAAATTTAGCCGATATTGGTGGCTTGGCTATTGCTTATCAAGCATTTAAAAGAACAAAACAAGGACAAGGTTCTACTAAAATTGATGGTTTAACACCTGATCAGCGTTTCTTTTTAGCTTTCGCGCAGATTTGGCGATTGAAAGACCGTGATGAAAATATGCGTACCCGAATTACCACCGATCCGCATTCGCCGGAAATGTTTCGTACTAATGGTCCGCTTTCCAACATGCCATCTTTTTACAAAGCTTTCAACGTAAAGCCTGGCGACAAAATGTACCGTTTGGATAGTTTAAGAGTGAAAGTTTGGTAACGATTTTTAGGTGATAAAAGAAGCATGGCTGCCGGAAATCTGGCAGTCATTTTTTATTGTGAAATATCAGACGTGTTTGAAAATTCAATTGAAGAAACGTTATACAGTGTAGAAAACAAATTGATGGCTGTAACAAGTAATTAAACTTTGCAATTAGCGCGAACTTGTAACATGGAATTTAAGAACGAAAAAACCGGTCTAATGTATTTAGATTGGCCCGGGAAAGTAAAAATCAAAACAGCAAGGTGCGATTTTACACGTTGCTGTTTTGATAAAAATCTGAAGTCTTGTCGTAGTTAAATTCTACGCTAACAAAGAACGAAATTCAGCATGTGGACGAATTTGATACTGTGGACGAATCACTGACGCGGAACGAAATTCAGCATGTGGACGAAGTTGATACTGCGGACGAATCACTGACGCGGAACGAAGTTCAGCATGTGGACGAAGTTGATACTGTGGACGGGAACCAATGCTGGCAATTGCAACAATTGCCATTAAGGACAGGGTAATAATTTTTCTTTTCATTTTTTTTGATTTTTATTGACATAAAGATATAGCTCGGGAAACTGTTTAAATAATAAAACGTGCTGAAATATCGGGCATTTCTTGCTGGAAATTTGTGCTTTTATTAAAAAACACATTTCCATAAATAACCAAAAAAAGCGCAAACGAACCTGGCAATTACGGGTATCACCTTACGCGGATTTACAAATAATCACTTCGACTAAAATGGCGGGTGTATCGGTATAAAGTTGTTGCATAAATTTAGTACAACAACATAAGTACTGCCACAAAAAATTTGTGCTTTATATTTCTTAAAAGCTGTTTAACTTAATTTGAAATTATGGTGATGCTTCTTTTATCACCTAAAATATAGTGATTTTGTATCCCATTATTTTTGTCAGTATCAATTATAAAAGCAAAGTTTACCAACATAAAAGAAGCATGTGATTCTTTTTTACAAAAACGTAAACAGTTTTTTACAGATAGGAGATTTAAGAAAATGGATAGAAATAAGTATTTATTGATAAGTAAAATCAGCAGGAGTTAATACTTATGATTTAAAGATCAAACTTCTATTTAGCAAATCAATCCGTTTGCTAATTAAAGCAAGTTCGGCTTGAATATCTGATAGTTCGCGTATTTCTGGTTCCAATAATACAAGCTGACCTGCATTATTATCTTCCTGTACTCGTTTAAGGAAGGCTGATAAAGAAATATTATAGTAATTAAGCAGTACAAAGAGTTTGGAGAGGGGGATTTCTCCGTCATTGTGCTCCCAACAAGAATAAGTACCTCTACTGCAGTTGATCAGGTTTGCTACGTCTTGTTGACTTAGATTTGATTCTTTGCGGATTGCCTGCAATACACTACCAAATTTAATATTCATTATTTAATATCCAATTTTCAATAACTTTCTGCCATTTTATGAGTATCACGTGGTTTTTCTGGGTTGCTGTCAGTTTCACTACTTATACCTAACGGACATTCTGATTAAGTCCAAAGTACAATTAACTTCCGGCTGCTCTTTTTTGCTCCTCTTCATTACCGGTACGATGTACCTTGGCGGCTTTTACGGTCGATTTTCCGAATTTGTAGGTGAATGTGAACCTTACAATTTGAGACTCCTCCTTGCCTACCTGAGAAAAGGATACATTTGCATAATTCACTCTATCCCTAAAGCTATTAGTGTTAAAAATATCCCCTGCATTAATTTTAATATTTCCATTGTTATTCCAAAGCTGCATGCTAATACCTGCGTTTATGTAATAGTAAGATTTAAGTTGGTCAAGGCCATTAAGCAAGGGCGATTCATAACTACCGCTAAGGTCTGCTTTAACAGTTTTGCTAATTGTAAAATGTTGATCTAACGATAACATGATATCTTGGGTACCCTTGTTAAAAATTGCATATACCGGGTATACAACGTACCGCAGATATGAGGCAGTTACATTAAGATCGGCTTTCCACCAGGCTGTAAATACTACAGGGGCATAAAATCGCACACCGTAGTTATACACTTTACCCAGGTTAACTTTTGCAGTATTAAATAACTTTGTTGTATCATTTTGTTGATATAGCGGAAATTCATAAGCGTTGTTAAGGATATTACTATAAAGCGTCGTTGTAATAGCGTCATTATAATTATAAGACAATTCTATGTTAGTATTGTATTGCGGCCGTAAATTGGGGTTGCCCGCATCGTCGTAATCATAAAGGTCTATAAAAATTTTAAACGGGTTTACAGAAGAATAGCTCGGCCTCGAAATACCCCTATTATAACTTGCTGAAAAATTATGTTTTGCGTTCAGCTTATAAACCAACAGCGCATTAGGAAAAAGATCAAGGTAATTATTTTTAATAACTTGGTGTGATGTAACTGAATTTCCTTCGGTAACCGTTTGTTCAGCCCGTAAACCTGCTGTCCATTCAAACTTTTCGCCTTTATTTTCAAAATTTAAATAAGCAGCATTTACATTTTCATTATAAATAAAATGATTGGTGAAAGATGGGTCATTTTTATACTCACCGTTTACTAATGGCCCAAAAATCAAATCGTTATCGCTTCTTACATTACTATATTTTGCGCCGGCCTGTAATGTTGAACTTTTTGAGAGTGGGTCGATAAAATCAACTTTTGAAGTCCACACCCGGATATTAGAAGGCGATAAATTACGCAACAGTGAATCGGGCCGGAAAGTATTGCCAGACGAATTATAAAATTTATTAGTTATATACTCATTAGAAGAACGGACAAACGTATTGTAATCAAGATCTGCTGATAACGTTCCGCCAGCTTTACTGATTTTACCGTTATAATTAAGGTTATAATTAATTTGGTTTACGTTTCTGTTAATTACTGAATTTGCAGCAACCGTTGAATCAAGTACAGACTGATTGTAAACTTTTAAATCAATGTTCTTTTTAATAGTATTATTTAAAAAATTGCCTTTAATTAAAAACCCAATAGTGTGATTAGCTGAAATGAAGTAATCGGCACCTGCGTTAAATGTATTGTTATTTACTTTTCGCTTCGCATAATAGTCGGTATTAAAGTTAGTTTCAGTATCATTATAATCAACATTTCTGTTTTGTTTTTTACTGATGAAATTTTCATCATTTCTTAAAGTATAATTGCCAAAAACATTGAATTTGTCGGTCCTATCGTTAAAACTTAGTCCGGCATTGCTTTTATAATATGCACCATAGCCTGCTGTAGCATTTGCAGAACCGTTAAAACCAATATTTTTTCCCTTTTTCAAAATAATATTTACAATACCTGCACCAGCAGCATCGTATTTAGCAGATCCGCTTGTAATTAACTCAATACGATCAATCGTACTTGACTGAATGCTTCTAAGAAAATCTGCAAGGTCATCACCAGATAAATTAGTAGGCTTGCCATCAACCATTATTAAAGCACTTTGTGTTCCTACCACACTTATGGTGTTCGTCATACCAACCCGTACACCTGGCGATTGCTTTAATATATCAATAACGGAATTGCCATCGGCAAGAATGTTATTTTGAATATTTAATATAATTTTACCAGGCCGGATTTCAATTTCGGGTTTTGAATTTACTACCTGCACTTCTTTTAATTGCCGTGTGTCTGTTCGTAAAATAACATCATCCACGATAAGCTTTTTCCCAACAGATAAAGTGTATGTCCTGGTGTAAGTCTTTATAAACCCCAAGGCCCTTACCAAAAGTAAATAGTTGCCGCTTTGCAAATTAGCCAGTTGAAATGAACCATTTTTCCCGGTAATAGATGAAGCGGCAACCGTAGAATCTTTTTGATTTAATAAAATGATGGTAGCGGCTTCAACCGGTTGTGCATGTTCATTTAAAACTTTTCCGGAAACAGACGGAGGGTTTGTTTGAGCAAATAAGTTACTACAAAAGCAAACCAGAAAAAAACACAATAAGCAACCAAATAAAAACCTCATTAAAAATGAAGCCACCTTATTTAATACTTTTTGGTTATTGCGGACAGTTGATTGGTTCTGTATAGCCTCACCAACAAGTACGATTAAATCCTGATTGAATATAATTTTATTATTTACTTTCTTAAGCATTTATATTTTTACATTGACGAACCGCTTTTTCCTGTGCAGATCAAGCTGTTTCTTTAAAGTGAAGTCTTTTTCACTTTAAAAGATTTTTGACAATGTAAAATTGGGATTTAAGAAAAAACAGTATAAGAGGAAAAATGAGCGGGATCATAAAACCATATTTTTAACTGTTTTTTAAGAAATACATAAGTATAAATACCTGTTTTTTAAGTGTGGAAATTAAATCGATGGCTTAGATATTTATTTTTTTACATATTATAGCTAAAATTGCGTAGCAACATGAAACCATCACACAATAGATCATTTTAACATTTTAACTTTAGTTTCGTGTCACAAATTAATTTACTCTAATTCATAAGTCGGATATTAAAAAAGATTCTTTCGACTTAGTACAATGACTTAACACTAATAGCTTTAATAATTTAAGTACGATTACTCGCGGAAAAGTTTACCTCTCGAAAGTATCAAGCACGTTTTAATTAATTCAAATTATAAGAGCCTGTTTAAATTTATACAAGAAAAAATGATAGTGCTTCTTTTATCCCATAAAAATTGATGTTTGGATCAATTTAAATTAATCAGATACTAAATGTTTACTGTTTTTAGGTGATAAAAGAAGTATAGAAAATAAATTGAGCAAAATTTAAACAGGCTCTAATACTATATGATAAAAGGCATTGAGCCATACCTGCTTTGACAATTTAATAATAACAGCCGGAGAAAAATTATGTTATGGGCGGTGAATAAAATAGCGGATAGTTATTGAATAGCTACATTGTATAAATGCAAAAACCTATAATTCATTTTATTCTGTACGTATGCAATATCCCGCCGGTACTAGCGAGTTTACTTGCATTGCTTTATTTTAAAAAAGTTGATAGCAGGCTATACTCATTTAACCTATTCCTGCTGTTTAATGGAATTATTCAAGTTGCTCAACTAATAATACTGAACATTTCAACATCTTACAATTTACTCATGTTTCATATTGATGTGCCATTAGAATTTATGTTACTGGCACATTTTTACTATTCCTTCCTAAAACAATATCTTGATAAGAAAATCTACTTTACCTTAGTAATCATTTTCATTACGTTTTCCATCCTCAACAGCATCTTTATACAACCTATTAATTCATTCAATTCATACGCACTAAGTGTCGAGTCAACCATTTTAATTATTTTATCAATATTTAGTTTTATCGTGTTATTAGATGCCCGCTCTGGAATGAAAAAGACTTCCATTGGCAAAATTTTCGAACTCATTAATTCCGGAGTATTTGTATATTACTCTGCAAGCTTATTAATTTACTATTTCTCGAATTATCTAATTCGTCATAATAATGATAATGATACAAGCTTTATCAATGAAACTGTAAGTTACATCTTTATATGTAATAGTTTCTTGGCGGCATGTATGTTTACTTGCTTTATCATAGCCTTGCGTAAACACGTTAAAAACAATGAATCTGACTGATATCATCATACCATTTACTATAGTGCTTTTTGTAATAGCCTTTGGCGTGGTATTGCTGTATCAAAACTTTCAAAAAACATTGGTAGAGCTTGAGCTTGAAAAGAAAGCAATTGAGGCAAAACAACAGAACGAACTTTTGCAAAACAGCATTATAGTGGAAGAGCAGGAACGCAAGCGCATTGCCCGGGATTTACATGATGATTTGGGTGCCATAATATCAATTATTAATATGAACCTGAAGCTAATGAGGCAAAAGCAATGGGCGGCCGAAAATGATAGCCAACACACAGTACATATTGATAACCTTATTAACTTATCGGCGAAGGCAATTGACAGTATAAGAAGCATAAGCCATCAATTAATGCCGGCGCAACTGGAATTATTCGGATTGATTAAAACAGTAGTGTCAGTTATCAAGCATGTAAATCAATCTGAAGAGCTGAAGGCTGAATTAATTATTAATTGCGAATGGCCCGTTATTAAATGGGAGGTAGCATTAGGTGCTTACCGAATAATTATGGAGTTAATTAATAATACTATTAAACATGCAAACGCTAAATATATGCTATTGATATTTGAGTGTGAAGATAAGAATTTGGTGATTCATTTTGAAGATGATGGCATTGGTTTTTCCGATCTCAAAGAAACGATAGCAGGGCTTGGCCTTACAAATATGGAAGCAAGGGCTAAGGTAATGCACGGTCAATTTGAATACGGTAACGGATCTGAAACGGGTATTAAGGCAACCGTCACAATACCAGTTGATCTTGCAATAACTACCCAAACTGAAGGCAATGCATAACAAAATTAGCATAGGTATAGTGGAAGATCAGGTTCTCTTTAAGGAGGGTATCAAATCTATATTAAACAGTTGGAATAACTTTGAAGTGATGTTTGAAAGCTCTGACGGATTTTCGGTGATTGAGAAGCTTGAAATATTACCAAACTTGCCAGATCTATTACTGGTTGACCTGTCATTACCCCCACTTGGTAAGAAAGAATATAGTGGCTTGCACCTTACAATAGCTTTGGCCGAAAAATTTCCTGAAATTAAAGTGCTGGTGCTTTCTGTGCATAACGACGAAAACTATATGGCTGAATTAATTAAGAATGGTGCCCATGGTTACCTATCCAAAGATTGTGGCCCGCAGGAATTATACCGGGCTATAATTAACATTTACGAAAGTGGAAGTTATATCAGTAGCAAAGTACTCAAAGCGATTCATGATAGCTTGGGAAAAAAAACGAAAACCAATAAAAGCCTGATTACATTTATTTCGCCGCGCGAAGAGGAAGTGCTCAAGTTAACTTGTCAACAATTTACCGCCGATGAAATTGCCGAAAAACTCTTCATCAGCGTAAAAACTGTCAATGGTCACCGTAATAACTTATTGTTAAAAACTGGGTCACGAAATGTTACTGGATTGGTAATGTTTGCGATTAGGAACCAGATTGTGCAGCTTTAAATAACTTACCTCAGATTTTTTTTCGTTTTAAAATTTGTTGAGCGTTTAAATCAACTAAACGCTTTTATTATTTATTCCATCTCAGATGCTTTATGAGCATAAAATGCTTTACTGGAAAGAAGGCAGGTACCGATTACACTTTGAAGGGATGATGTTGGAGTATATGCAATACTTTAAAGAATTGAACAAATAGAAGCATGATAACTATATCAGATAATAAAACTACGCCTTATGTAAAGGAGCAAAAATTACTTCTATAAATAAGGTGTAAAAGCAGTGAAGCTTGCTGTAATAAAACAAAAATAAAAAGATTTTTGATCATTTATCAGGTGTCAAAGCGCCGAATGGGTTATAAATAAACCCGAGTCTGAGAGCCTGTTTAAAATTTGTTCAGTTTATTTTAGATACTTCTTTTATCACATAAAAAACATCAGGTTTTTGTGCCTTGATATTTGTATTGGATACAAAAACAGAATTTATAGCGATAAAAGAAGCATTGTCAGTTTGCCTCACTAAAATTTAAACAGGCTCTAATGCAATACCTTTTCTTGTAAAAATTGATTTAAATGCCTGTCTTTAAATCGTAAGATTTGAAATTTTTTTGCATCAAAAAATGGTTAGTAATTCGGTGCGTAGTACATCGACAACCATATAAAGTATTGTAAGTCAATAGGGTTTTAGTATTGTTCGATTCCACTTGGGGCTACAAAAGGTATTCTACCCAAAAAAGACTAAGGGCTGCTCTATAAAGAGCAGCTCTTTTTTATTGGCATTCAAGTAGTTGAGGGCAAAGGCATCGTTGATGGAAGGTGTTCTAAATCTATTTGGTCGTGTTGTTTGTATTGGGGGGAATTTCTTCATTGATGAAAAGGTGCTGTTGCAACATTTATCTTTTGCCGGGAAAAACCGATGCCCCCTTGTAAGTCTGTCCCTTCAATAACCACGTTGTAAACACCGGGCTTATCGGCACTGAAAAAGGATACCTGGGCTTTACCTTCAGTATTGGTTATGATATTTGGCGACCAGTGGATGGTGGAGCGCAAATCCGTTCCGATGGCAATAGCCTTGTTGTTGACGTTATATTTTGGGCGGTAAAACTCTTTGGGCAGGGTAAAAGCTAAGGTTTTGTATAGGTAAGTCCCTGGCGTTACCCTCATAAACGGCCCCTTTTTTGCCCTTGTGGTTATTTCAAGGTAAGCATGCCCATCGCCATTAGGAAGCTCTCCGATAGGTGCATATTGTACACCGTAGCTTCCGATACGGCCTGTATTATACATTACTTCAATACCCGTAATATCCTCAGCAGTAAAATAATCCAGGATATTTCTAATGAATACGAAGCGTGCGAGTCTACTAGTAGTTATACTTTCAAAGTCGTAACCATATTCCAAGTCCATCCCGTCAATTATAAAATGTATTCTTTTCCCTTTTAATACGTAATCCCAAGGTTTCCCCGCCCAAATACCTGTAACTACATACCCTCGGATGTTTTTTTCTAAAAAATCCCACAAAGTCATTTTACTGGCTTTCACCATGTCCTTTTCATCAAAAGCTTCATCATATTCACCCGGGCCGTTCAGGTTCTTAGAGCCGGGGATAAGTTTTTTGGCTTTGATGGTTACTTCCTTCAAGCGAATCCCTTTTCCCATCAGGTTATCCATTGCCTTTAGCTGCGTTATTTTTGTGTTTACGTTTGCCAGTAACAGGGTATCCGGGTTTACATACCAGGGAAGTATTGGTGCCGATGGACTAAATACAGGCGGCCTGAATTCTTCCCCGCTGATGTTTACGTTAAAACTGCTTCCCTTTCTGGTCCTGGCCTGTATTTTAAACAAAGCGGTATCTACCGGCACTAATCCTTTAAAATAAAAGCGGCCGTACTGATCGGTAACCGTGTCTTTAAACGTAAGCGGGTTATTGGAGATGAGCACCAGTTTCGATCCGGCCACCGGTTTGTTAAAGGCATTCGTTACCGTCCCCTGTACCACAAACTCTTTTTCGGCGGGATAGGCAATTGGTGTATTTTTTGGGT
>CAXUMK010000134.1:0-6344 GCA_964251885.1 uncultured Segetibacter sp.
CAATCAGGTTACTCAAAAGCTTTTTTACTTCACGTGTACTAACCTCTTCTCCGCTGTCGGTGCTTAGCGATTCGCTAAAAAAGAATTTTAACCTGTATGTTCCAAATTCGGTTTGCACAAATTTGCTGTTTGCAACCCGGCTTACCGTACTGATGTCGAGCCCCGTCATTTCGGCAATGTCTTTCAAGATCATTGGCTTCAGTGTAGTTTCATCACCGGTAAGGAAAAACTCTTTCTGGTAGTTCATGATGCTCGACATAGTGCCTATCAATGTTTGCTGACGCTGCTTGATCATATCTATAAACCATTTGGCTGAGTCGATCTTTTGTTTTATAAAAAGAACTGCTTCTTTTTGCCGCTTGTCTTTTTTACTGCCCTTCTCATAGTCTTTGATCATGTCTCTGTATCCTTCGCTAATGCGTAGGTCAGGAGCATTTTTGCTATTTAAGGTTAGCTCGAGAACGCCATTGTTGTTGAAGATAAAAAAGTCGGGAACGACATAGCTTTCGGCCTTATTTACAAAGCCAATATTGCCTCCGGGTTTAGGGTTTAGTTTAATGATCTGGGTGATCACATCTCTTAACTGCTGGTCGGTAAGGCTGAGGCCGCGCTGTATTTTTTCGTAGTGTTTTTTAGTAAATTCATCAAAGTACTTTTCGAGCACCTGCATAGCTAATTCAACTTCTTTGCCTTCCCCGGTTTTGCGCTTTAGCTGCAGTATCAGGCATTCTTTCAGGTCACGTGCGCAAATACCTGGGGGGTCGAAGAACTGAATTTGTTTTATCAGGCCTTCTATTTCAGCCTCGGATGAAAGTATATTCTGGCGAAATGCCAGATCATCGGAGATAGATGAAATTTCCCTTCTCAGGTAACCATCATCATCAATGCTGCCAACGATCTGCTCGGCAATTTTCTGGGTTCTTTCATCCAGCTCCATCATGCCCAACTGGTTTAGCAGCATTTCGTGAAAAGACGTTTCGACCCTTATCGGGATCACTTTTCCTTCATCGAGCTCAGGATAATTTTCATCGCGCAGTTTATAGTCGCCGACCTCATCATCGCCTTCGTGCACATAGTCGCTCAGGTCTATGTTGTCGTAATCATCGGTGCTTCCTTCCGCTTCGTAATCGTCTTCGGAGTCGCTTTTAAAATCGTCGGCATCCTCGAAATCGTCGTGACCATCTTCTCCTACCTCAAGCGCCGGGTTTTCTTCCAGTTCTTCTTTTATCCTCTCTTCGAGGTTGGCAGTAGGAACCTGCAGCAACTTCATCAACTGAATTTGCTGAGGCGATAATTTTTGTAATAACTTTTGTTGTAATGATTGACTTAATGACATTTTTTATCTCTCTTCATCTAATCTGCAAAAATGGCAAATAAGATGTTTTAATTTTCCCAAAACTTCTGTTACTACCTTAACAAAAGGCTTTCAACCTTTTACGGTAAATTTACAAACAAATCTAAGCAACATGAGACGACGCAGCATTTGTTTATTAATTAATTTATCCGTATGTATTTGCTCGTACTGCCAGCAGGCAGCGCCTGCAAATGCTATTGCACGGCAACCGGTAATTAACGATACCACAAATGCTGCAACAGCTTCGCTCATTGCCATAAACAAAACCGTTGTTAAGTTTTACAATGCTCCTATAACGGTTATTCCTCAAAACTATTACATAGGCACTATAGGCTTTTTTTGTAAGAAAGAAATACAAATGAAAAAAGCTATCCGGTTTCCCATAAAGATCAGGCTTGGAAGCGTTGCTTACACAGATAAAATGGAAGGCAAGGGTGCAGGTGTTTTGCTGCCTTAAATTGTGTTAAACCAGTCCGCTGCTTTATTTAATTCAGATATACTTCACCAGGATAAGTCTCCCGTAAACGCGACGAGTAGTGCAGAGCCAAATAGCTAAAATATCGTACAAGTGAGTGACACAACGATGCTTAATGGTTATTCTTCGGCTGGTACCAAAAAATCTATTGCATACGTATGAAGCAAGCAATAGTATACGGCGGAAGGGGTAAAAAAGTAAGCAATTTTTTTTGAACCGGGCTACATTACTACTATGATTCATCGTTGCGTCGCACTCTTGTACTTTTCATTCTTTATTCGGCAACGCAAAGAGTCACTAATATCCATGACAACTATAGCTTCAGCAAAGGCACAACAGATAACTTTTCGTCGCTGATGATTAACTTACATTGCAGGAGTACCAAAGTAATTGTATCACTTAAAGAAATCAACAATAGTGAACGAGACGAAAACAGATTTAGGCAACTTAAACGATAAGCAAAAAGAAGCGGTCATTAGCGAAGACACTCGGCTGTTGGTTTTGGCTGGTGCAGGTTCGGGCAAAACAAAAACGCTTTTGCAAAAACTGATTTACCTGATAGAACAAAAAGGTGTAAGCCCATCGTGTATTCTTGCCATCACTTTTACAAAAAATTCAACGAATGAAATGATTGACCGCCTGATTATTTCTGCAGACAGCACAGGCCAATATGAAAGTATGCTAAGCGACAAAAGAATGAGCAGGGCCGACAAAGACAGGGAGCGGTTTCTTCAACAAAGAAAATATAAATGGATCGATGGTTTGACCGTTAGAACTTTCCACGGTTTTTGCTACAGCATTTTGCGCAATTACGGAGTAAATGAATTTGATAATAAATTCAGGATCATCGGCGATGAGAAAAGGGATGAAGAAGATGCGTTATCAAAACACATTGCTCCCGAAACTATTTTTGAGGCAGTTCATAAGCTTTTAATTGAGCAATGTGAGGATACTGATTACTTACTTCGCCTGAAACGGTATATACTTGATTATATCATTGACAAGGTGCATATAGATAACAACCAAAGTAAGTTGCTTCGCAAAGACGGAAAATACTTTACATCGCTTAATGGTACAAAAGTGCGTTCAAAATCAGAGCAGTTTATAGCTGACTGGTTTTACAGGCACAGTATAAAATATGAGTACGAGCCTTTGCTTAATATAAAAGATTTTACATTTCGCCCCGATTTTTATGTTCCTGAAGCCAACCTGTATATTGAACACGTAAGTGATAAAAGTTATTCTACACAAAACAAAGAAGAACAGTTTCAAAAGGGCAATCTGCTTTTGGTTAAAACTTATGAGAGCATGACCAAAGACTCTGCACTGTTTAATCATACGTTAGACAAGATCGTGAAAAACCGGCTTCCGTCTAATTACCATAAAAATGTTTCGCTGAGTTATAAAGAAGAATTTAACGGCTATCATGAAGATGTAAAAGACTTTGTTACACAAATTATTCGTGTAACAGACATGATAAAAGTTGAAAACATAGATTTGAATACAGTATTGCAAAACGCAGGTAAAGACCAGCATGAAAGAGTTAGAAACTTTTATGATCTCTCTATTCCTGTTGTTAAAAAATACATCGACTACTGTACCGATAAATCTTACCTTGATTTTAATGATCTGATCTCAAGAAGCATTTCGTTGTTTAAAAACCATGAGGATATTACCAATAAGTTTAAAAGTAAATACCGTTATATCCTGGTCGATGAATTTCAGGATGTAAATAATTTACAGGTAGAATTAATTAAATTACTGCTGACAGAACAGACCCAGTTATTTTGCGTGGGAGATGACTGGCAAAGCATCTACGGCTTCAGAGGTTCTAATGTCAGTTATATTATTGATTTCGAAAAACACTTTCCTAATCCCACAGTTATTAAATTAAACCTCAATTACCGAAGCACGCAAAATATTGTTGGCGCAAGTAATGAAGTGATAAAACACAACAAATTCAAGATTGAAAAGGAAATCCATGCATCGAAAATATCAGAACACAAAATCGTTTTGTATGCAGGAAACAGTGAAGAAGAAAACCTTGATTTTGCCGTTGCAGAAGTTCGCCGGTTTTTAAATGAAGGAATTAATGCGGATGAAATACTGTTTTTATACCGCAGGAGCAAAATGTTTACACCTTATTTTTTCAAATTTAAAAATGAAGGATTAAGAATTCCGGGAAAAACAATTCATGCCGCTAAAGGTCTTGAAGCAAAAGTTGTTTTTATAATTGGCCTTACTGAAGGTTATGGCGGCTTTCCCGACATCTGGCTGGAGGACAGAATTTTTCAGGTTATAAAAAAAGCAAATCATGATTTGCTTTTAGAGGAAGAGCGACGGTTGTTTTACGTGGCTATAACAAGGGCAAAAGAGAAATTATTTTTGATGACCGTAAAAGGCAATGAGTTTTCTGAAAGAAATACCAGACACATTTACGGTTAAGACAAGTATCCCAATAAAATCAGTAGTCGAAAAAGTAATTACCTGCAGCAATTGTTTTAGCCAGCTTGAAAAGCTTTTTACTTTTTGTCCCTACTGCGGGTATAAAACAAACTGACCACTGACCATTGACCACTGACTATTGACAACCGACCAGGATGATTTCTTACACCAAAGCTCCTTGCTTTGCCAACGCTTTCTTAACTGCGGCTACCATCTTTTCTCCCTTCTCGTGTATTAGATCTTCTGTCCAAAGTAAACTGATAGAGGTAGAAATACACCGGCTCAGAACGGCGTCACTTGCCGGGAAGGACTGCGTTGCATAAGCCCGAAGTCTTTCAGTTATATGATGGGACTGACCATTTAAAAAAGCAGCGTTTTTCAAATGATCCCATTTGCTGATGTAGTGCCAGTTGTTTTTGTACCAGTAAAAATTTCCCGCTAAAATTCCCTGAGTTTTCATTTCTTCTACAAAAGCAACGGTGATTTCTTCTGTTGGCAGAAACCAGCTTAAAAATGAACAGCTATCCCCTGCAGGATCAGGAACTGAACGGAAAGTAATTTCGGGAACCTGTGAAAATATTTGTTTTAGCTGCGCATGGTTCTTTTTTTGCGTTTCCAAAAACCCGGGAACTTTTCTTATTTGAGCCAGGCCAACTGCAGCATGCAATTCACTGATGCGGTAGTTATAGCCAATAAAAGGATGAAGATCTGCGCCGCGATCCGGGCCACCTGTATGGTCGTGGCCATGATCGGTATAGCCATCGCATTTTATGTAAACGTCTTCGTTATTTGTCATTACAACTCCGCCTTCACCGCAGGTCATTGTTTTTACAAAATCGAAGCTAAAAGTTCCGGCATGACCAATTGTACCGACCATTTTACCTTTATAGGTTGCGCCAATGCTTTGGCATGCATCTTCAAGCAGTATCAGGTCATGCTCGTCGCAAATGTTTTTTAGTGCATCCATATCGGCCATGCTACCGCACATGTGTACCGGCATAATGCATCTTGTCTTTCGGGTGATAGCTTCTGTTACTGCTGCGGGGTTAAGGGTAAGAGTCTCGTCTACATCAACTAAAACAGGTATTGCGCCAACACTTAAAACCGCTTCGAAACTTGCAACAAAAGTGAAGGTGGGCATAATTACTTCATCGCCGTGGCCAATGCCTAATGCAGCCATTGCAGTGGTAAGTGCAGAAGTTCCGCTGCTTGTAAGCTGAGCGTACTTAGTGCCAAACGTTTTGCATATTTCCTGTTCCAGTTCTTTTGATTTCCATATTCCTTTTCTTGGTCCGTCGAAACCATAGCGCATTAAAATGCCTGTTTCCAAAACATCGTTTACTTCTTTACGTTCCTGTTCGCCCCAAAGTTCGTAGCCCGGCATATAATATAAGTTTGATAGGTTTTACAATTGAAGGTCAAAGGTAAAAGTTTTGCAAGTGTGATTATTAGTCAAATAAAAAACAGTATGAAAACCGTTGCGCAATTTTATCAATACAAAAACTTTCATACTCAGCTTTCGGCGTACGTGTAATTAATTTAACTATACTAAGAATGTGCAATAATTTTTTGAGCCCGGCAAAATTGCTACTATGAGTCATTGTTGCGTCGCACACTTGTACAATTTCTTCAGTATTGAGCTATGCAAAAATTCATGAGGCACAATGTATAAAAGTAAAAAATAGAAGTAAATTTAAAACCTCAATAACCAGGGAGTCTTTATTTTAAAATTAGATTTATGAGCTCTTACAGATTTAAAAAATCAGAAAACGGCTTGGTTTATTCCTTTATTAGTCTCGGTTTGAAAGGAGAAATCGAAAAAATTGTAAGCTTTGACCCTATTGACGAAAATGGAACATATAATCTGAGCTTAGTCGATAATAAAGGAGGCAGTCTTGAAGACTTCCAGTTGTCTAATAATAACGATGTTTTTAAAATCTTTAATACGATTGCTGATATAGTACTTGATTTTACCAGTGGCTTTATTAGTGTCAACATATACTTTGAAGGAAATACTTTGGCAAAAAACATCTCTTACGGAAGATCTTTAGCCAGCAGAGTAGCTGCGCT
>CAXUMK010000134.1:6354-11573 GCA_964251885.1 uncultured Segetibacter sp.
GGTTTTGGAGTGAAGGGATATGTTAATAGGGAGTGGCACGACTTTAAAAAAGGTCAGAACTACGAAGCTTTTTTGTTGATGAAAATGAAAATAACTAATTTCAACCTATGAAACAAAGCGAGTTGAAAGAGAATAAAAAGCAACATGTTGAGATTGATAAAAATCTGGATCAATTTACAGGTCATGTTGCATCAAAAGAAAAAATAGAAAAAGCAAAAGAAAGAATTTCCAAGGCTCCGTTTTTGTTAGTTAAACCGCAAAAAAAATAAGCTTCTGTTTCTTATAGAGAAAATTAGTACTGCTTGTCGGCGCTATAAAAGCCGAATAAAAAATCTAAAAGTACAAGTGAGTGACACAACGATGTTGAATAAAGTACTTCAGCTTGTACCAAAATAATCTTACTTCAATCTAACCCACTCACTCACATTATTGTTTCTGTCAACTGAAGAAATAAATATTTTGTCTCCCTCTTTTTCAGCAATATCATCGGTATCTACATCTGTTGTCTTGTCTGCAACAATCACTTTTACAAGAGTTGCATTATTTATAACCTCCTCTTCATCTGCAGACAAAGTATAAATTGCAAATCCTTTGATTGGTTCTGCTCCGCGGTAGTAAATGCGAAACTGGTTACTCTTTATTTTTTCCATCAGCGGTGCAAGCGGCGGAATACTGTCAATCCATAACATAGGAGGAACGAGCGCAGGATACTTGTAATAATTATTTCTCAAAGTATCGCACCAGCCGTTGGGATTGCTTGCAAAAGTGGCGCTGCTAAAATAAATGCTTCCCTGTACATTGCTGTTTGCCCTGATGGCTTTTATCTGTTTGGGCAGTTCATCCTTCTTGTGCCATGCATAGCTTTTAGCCTCGAGCGCACGGTATATGCCCTGGCCTATAAATAATTGCCGGCCAAATGTATTGTCTGCCCACCAGTTTAAAAGCATATAAAAGCCAACATAAGAATGTGTTGTTTCCCAATATAACTGGGGAGCGACATAATCTATCCATCCGTGTTGCAGCCAAAGCAAAATGTCGGCGTATAAATCATCGTAGTTGGTCTGGCTTGCTTTAGAGGCGCTTCCCCGGGGGTCTTTGCTGCTGTTGCGCCACACACCAAAAGGGCTGATGCCAAACTTAACGCGTGGATTTGTGCTTTTAATCGTTTCGCTAAGCATTCGAATAATTGTATCGACATTGCTTCTGCGCCAATCGTCTTTATTTATACCGTTACCATATTTTGCATAGCTGGCATTGTCGGGAAATTCTTTGCCCGCAATCCGGTATGGATAAAAATAATCATCGAAATGAATAGCATCCAAATCATATCTTTCAACCAGATCTTTTACGACACGGGTTACATGTTCACGAACCTCGGGAAGACCGGGATCAAAATATTTTGTGCCTCCATAAGTTAAGAACCATTGCGGAAACAGTTTGGTAATATGATTTTGTGAGATGGATGAGCGACTAACGTTAAAAACCGCCCTGTAAGGATTGAGCCATGCATGAAATTCCATTCCTCTCTTATGCGTTTCCTCGATCATAAACTGAAGCGGGTCGTAATATGGATCAGGAGCTACTCCCTGTGTGCCGGTGAGATATTCACTCCAGGGCTCAAAACGAGAGGGATAAAAAGCATCTGCCACAGGACGAATTTGCATAACAACAGCATTCATTCCATTGCGTTTGTGCATATCGAGCAGGCGTATGAATTCTTCTTTCTGCCTGTCGACCGATAAACCTTTTTTACTTGGCCAGTCGATGTTTTCGACTGTTGCAATCCATACTGCTCTAAATTCGTACTGAGGTGGTTTTTGGGCAGGAGCATTAACCGAAAGAAACAGGAGAAAAACAAGCGCTATACAAATCCTCATATTCTGCCCAATTATTTAAATTTAAAACAAAGCCAATTCTATTGTTTATCTCTTACTTTATCCAACAGGTTATTGAGCGTATCTACTTCAGCGCTGTTAAGGTTAGAAATAATTGAATCAATCCTGCCAGTTATTTTTTCAAGCCGTTGCAAAAGCTGCAGCCCTTTTTTACTGATAGTTACATCTACCAGTCTTTTATCGGTTACGCTTATTTTTTTATCTACCAGTTCTTTTTTTAAAAGCCTTTCTACGATACGGCTGGTATCGCTCATTTTATCGAGCATTTGCTCACGTATTCTTAATGTTGAAAGCGGCGCTTCACTGTTTTTAAGAATACGCAGAATATTATATTGCTGTAGTGTGATCTGCTCGCTTTTAATCAACTCTTTTAACTTTTCCTCCATCCAGTTAGATGTGAAAAGTACATTAACAATAGCCTTATGTCCCGAATTTCTAAAATAGTTCTTCGGAACTTCGTTTTCAATACTCATTTCATGGGGTATGTTCCGGTTAATTAAAAAAAAATCAATTTTTAACTTCCTTAGTCCTCCCACACTTTCAATCCTTCACTGCAATTGGCGCAAATATCAATGTTTTTACGGCTTGTCATTATTTCTTTTCTAAACTGCTTATAGTTGTCATTGTTCCAGACTTCTTTAAAAGTTTGTACCTGCAGATTGCCTAACCGGTGTGCAGCATCTTTATCAAAACAACATGGTACTACTAATCCATCCCATGAGATGACATTTCCCTGCCATAGTTTCCAGCAATGGTTTCCCAAGCCGCTTTTCGATTTCATCTTTCCGTCTTTTCCTTTGCGGTATCGGCTGTACTTGTCAAGAGTTGGAATCAGGTTATTGGGGTCGTTCTCATAATCATACACCTGCGCCGTTTTAAAGCGTACCTGGTCTACTCCTATTTCTTTAGCAATTTGCTTGATCTCCTCAATCTGGTGCTCGTTGTGCTTAACAACCAAAAACTGGAAAAACACAAACGGGGTTTTGCTTTTCAGTTCTTTTTTCCACTTTACTATATTACGTGCACCCTGCATTACTTTCTCCAGATTTCCACCTACCCGGTATTGTTTATACACATCCTGCGTAGTTCCGTCTATGGAAATGATCAGTCGGTCAAGACCGCTTTCAACCGTTTTTTTTGCGTTGGCATCGGTAAGGTAATGAGCGTTGGTACTGGTAGCAGTATAAATGCCTTTGTCTGTAGCATATTTTACCATATCGAGAAAATCTGTATTCAAATAAGGTTCTCCCTGAAAATAAAATACGAGGTAAGTAAGCTCTTTATAAATATCATCAATTGTCCTGCGGAAAAAATCTTTTTTCAGCATGCCTGTCGGACGGGTAAAAGCCCTTAATCCGCTTGGGCATTCGGGGCATCTTAAGTTGCATGAGGTAGTTGGCTCAAATGAAACGGAAATAGGATAGCCCCATTGAATAGGTTTTCCCATTAGTCTGCTCAAACGATAGCTGCTCCAAACTTTGGCAGCATTCAGGCCGCGTTTGAATGTTACTTTGGAAAGTAAATTTAAAGTATCGTTTAAATTAAAATAAGGCATTCTGTAAAATTAAAGCATGTAAACGTATCAGGCATTTAAATTTAGTGGTCAAACATATAGCAATCAAAATGCCGGAAGAAGGCAATGGTCAATAGTCAATGAAAACGCTAAGCAGCATGACTTAGCTTGAGAGCAACATTTTAAACTTGTACACTCAATGTCATTAACTTAGGATTTTATGGGGCAACCATTTGTTCTTTATTCAGCTTTGGTTGTGTCACTCACTTGTACTTTTTATTTCTTTATTCAACTTTTTTCATGTTTTACTTCTTTCAAAGTTTGTTAAGTTAATGACATTGCCTATACACTCTTAACCTCGAGGTTTGGTTAGTGAAGGAAATCTAAAAACGTGTTTTGTTTCCTGCAGTTATAAAAGAGATATGCTGCTAAAAGGAGCGTCGCAACCGGAGTTACATAAGAGTACTACTGACTGCGACCAAATAAAAAAAGCCACCGTTTTAAAGTGGCCTTGTACATATTGTAAAAGTAATTTCTATCCGTTCATGCTGGCAAGAAACTCTGTATTGTCTCTTGTTCCCCGCATTCTTTTTAGCAGTTCATTCATCGACTCTTCGGTGTTCATATCATTTATGTACAAACGTAAAATGTTCATGCGCTGCAGGGTTTCTCTGTCGAGCAGCAAGTCATCGCGGCGTGTAGAAGAAGATACCAAATCAATGGCAGGGAAAATGCGACGGTTAGCTAAACGGCGATCTAACAGCAGTTCCATGTTGCCTGTTCCTTTAAATTCTTCAAATATCACCTCATCCATTTTAGAACCTGTTTCTATGAGTGCAGTTGCCAAAATGGTCAATGATCCGCCAAACTCGATCTTTCTGGCGGCGCCAAAAAACTGTTTCGGTTTTTGCATCGCATTTGCCTCAACACCACCACTCAGCACTTTACCGCTCGAAGGAGCAACTGTATTATGCGCTCTTGCCAAACGGGTAATACTATCGAGCAATATCACCACATCGTGACCGCATTCTACAAGACGTTTTGCTTTTTGTAAAGCAATTGTAGAAACCTTCACGTGCTTTTCGGCAGGCTCGTCAAATGTAGAAGCAATTACTTCTGCACGTACACTTCTTTCCATATCAGTCACCTCTTCAGGACGTTCGTCAATCAACACAACCATCAGGTAACACTCGGGATGATTAGCCGCAATTGCATTGGCAACTTCCTTGAGCAAGACAGTTTTACCAACCTTTGGCTGGGCAACAATCAACCCACGCTGACCTTTACCGATAGGCGTAAAAAGATCCATAATGCGGGTGCTGAAATTATTGGAAGTAGTAAACAAATTCAACTTTTCGTAAGGAAAAAGAGGCGTCAGGTAGTCGAATGGAACACGGTCTCTTACTTCTTCAGGCCCTTTGCCATTGATGGTTTCAACCTTTAGCAAAGCGAAGTATTTCTCACCTTCTTTTGGCGGACGAACAGAGCCAAAAACGGTATCGCCTGTTTTTAAACCAAACAATTTTATCTGCGATGGAGACACATATACATCATCGGGAGAAGATAAATAATTGTAGTCAGATGAACGGAGAAAGCCATAACCATCGGGCATCATTTCCAATACGCCTTCGCCTTGTATTACTCCGTCAAATTCTATGTTAAAAGCCTGGTCTCTGCGCTGATTTTGCTGCGGGTATCTCTGCTGGTGATGCTGTGGTTGTACAACGGGAGCGCCTTCCGGTGCTTCTGATTCTGTATGTTCTGCTGTCTCTGTGCTCTTATTGCCATTTTCAGGCATTTCTTTTACAGGA
>CAXUMK010000134.1:11583-14446 GCA_964251885.1 uncultured Segetibacter sp.
TCGCCCCCGTTTTTGTCCTGCATTTTTAAAGCTTTCTTTTCTGGATTGCTCTTCGGGTGGTGCTGCAGGTGCGGGTGCAGTTTCAGTCACAGTCACTGGTTCAGCCGGTGCTTCTGCTACAGGTACTGGTGAAGCTGATTTTACTATGCGTTTTCTTTTGCCTCTTTCGGCAGAAGGTGATTTTGTACCGTTGGTGCCATTGCTACCATTTTCTGATACCGCCTGACGGTCTAATATTTTAAAAATAAGGTCTTGTTTGTCTGTTTTTTGAGCATTGGGAATGCTTAGTTGGTCTGCTATGTCCTTTAACTCAGGAACAAGCATGTCGTTCAATTGCGCTATATCGTACATAAAAAATTTTGACAGTTAAAACTCAAAATAACCTGAATAAAATGGAAAAAATTGAATGAAAATGAAATTGGGAAAACCGAAAAACTGATTAGCTAAAGAGTGGTAGTGCTGGTCAGCTTTGAATTTCAATGCAAGTTTACGTTACAAATTCGTAAAACAGCAAATTTTAAATTGTTTTTATCTATTTCTAACTGCTATAATGTTTTTTTAAGTTGTTGTTAGCTTTTCAAACTATTGATTATAGTGATGCCGCAACAATAGAAAAACGACTCCTTAATTTCAGATTAATAATCAATTCTTTAGTGTGAACTTTTGCAATGTTGTAAATGATAACGATAACAAAATAGATGTATAAACTTCATGCCAATTGTTTAATAAACTCTTATCTGTTGTATGATCTGTTACTTTTGTATAGTTTACTAACGAATAGTTTGGTAAAATGTTTTATTGAGATTGCATTATCCTATTTATTGCTGCGCATATAATTATACTTGTATGCTCTTAACGTTTTATAAATCCTCATATAACAGGTAATTCATTTTAGAAGAAAACCTGTTGCTAATACTATGCAAGGGGTAAAAAAGTAAGTAGAATTTTTTTTTGGAACCGAGCTAAGTTATTACTATGAATCATCGTTGCGTCGCACTCTTGTACTTTTCATTCTTTATTCGGCAAGCCAAAGAGCACTTGTATCCCCCTAACAACTATAACGCATTTACCACAACTAATACACAGCTATTAAAACCTGATAAGTGAGTAATCTCCATCACAAAAACTTCAACTCCTTATCTTTGCGCTCTTTATAAATTATCTGATATGTTTAATAAACGGGTGAAGATAAAACAACTGTTATCTGCAGAAACAACGGGCAGTGAAGTAATTGTTATGGGATGGGTTCGCACCTTTCGTAATAACCAGTTTATTGCATTGAATGACGGAAGCACCAATAGCAATTTACAGGTAGTAGCAGAGCTGGGTTTATTAGACGAAGCGACTTTAAAAAGACTAACAACAGGCGCTTCATTAAAAGTAACCGGGCAGGTAGTTGCTTCTTTGGGCAAAGGACAAAAGATAGAAGTAAAAGCATCAGCAGTGGAGATACTGGGAGACAGTGATCCAGATAAATTTCCTCTTCAGCCTAAAAAACATAGCCTTGAGTTTCTACGCGAAATTGCTCATCTCCGTTTTCGCACCAACACTTTCGGATCAGTCTTCAGAATAAGACATTCTCTTGCTTATGCAGTTCATAAATTTTTTAATGACAAAGGCTTTGTTTACCTGCATACACCTATCATAACCTCTTCGGATGCTGAAGGCGCAGGCGAAATGTTTAGAGTAACAACACTGCCTTTTGATGCACCTCCGCGCAACGAAGATGGAAGCATCAACTTTGCAGAAGACTTCTTTGGCAAGAGCACCAATCTTACTGTAAGCGGACAATTAGAAGGTGAGCTTGGCGCAATGGCGTTTAGCGACATCTATACTTTCGGACCGACCTTTAGAGCAGAAAACTCTAACACAACAAGGCATCTTGCAGAATTTTGGATGATAGAGCCGGAAATGGCTTTTTATGATATTGAAGACAATATGAATCTCGCTGAAGAATTCATTCGTTATCTGATCCAATATGTCATGGATAACAACGCGGATGATATTGAATTTTTAGATCAACGTCTTGCCGACGAAGAAAAGCAAAAACCTCAAAACGAACGAAGTGAATTGGGCTTAACCGAAAAGTTGAATTTTGTGATCAGCAATCATTTTGAAAGGATTACCTATACCGAAGCCATCACCATTCTTCTTGATAGCCCTGCATATAAAAAGAAAAAGTTTAAGTACGATGTACAATGGGGCATTGACCTGCAGAGCGAACACGAAAGATACCTCGTAGAAAAGCATTTTAAAAAGCCAGTCATCGTAACGGGTTATCCAAAAGAGATAAAGGCTTTTTACATGCGGCAAAATGACGATGGAAAAACCGTTGCCGCTATGGACATACTTGCACCTGGCATTGGTGAAATAGTCGGAGGTTCACAAAGAGAAGAACGCCTTGACAAACTGGAACAAAGAATGAAAGAGATGCATTTGCCAGCAGAAGAAATGAGCTGGTATTTAGATACACGCCGTTTTGGAACTGTATCTCATGCAGGTTTCGGTTTAGGGTTTGAACGAATGGTACAGTTTGTAACCGGAATGACAAACATTCGCGATGTAATTGCCTTTGCAAGAACACCCGGAAACTGTGAGTTCTAAAAAAGTTGAAGAAGGGAATGAAGCTTGTTTATGCAGGCTAAATTAATTGTTTTTAAATTTTGACATTTTAAATAAGGGCTTATATTTGCAGCCCGAAAGGATGGTGCGGTAGCTCAGTCGGTAGAGCAAAGGACTGAAAATCCTTGTGTCGCCGGTTCGATCCCGGCTCACACCACTTTCAAACAAAAGCTCTGATAGTAAGTTATCAGGGCTTTTTTTGGCTCTCTTCTGTTGCTCTGCCAGCTACTCTAATAAATTT
>CAXUMK010000135.1:0-3279 GCA_964251885.1 uncultured Segetibacter sp.
CCAAAGCAAAAATTTTTTGAGCGGCACCGTGCAGCGCATTCCTTTACATAGGAGTGACACAACGATGCTGAGTAAAGTTCCTCTGCCTGTACCCACAAAATGCATTTACTGTTTCCGTTTATCCTTCTTTGAAACCAAATAAAACTTTTTATCAGCATTTGTGGAGAGTTTTATTATATTACTTGCCGTTACTTTTCTTAATAAATAAACCAAAACAACTTTGAAAAGAAGAGATTTCCTCAACCTCGCAGGCATGGGTCTCGGTGGCGCAATGCTCACTAATATTCCCATTATTGGCCATGCAGTTCCTCTTGGTAAACCCTGGAGCCCTGCAGATACTGCCAAGAAAAAACAAATGGCAGATGTTGCACTAAATGCTGCAAAGTCAAAAGGGGCAACCTACACCGATGTTCGCATTGGCCGTTATCTAAATCAATATGTAATAACCAGAGAGAATAAAGTAGAGAACATCGTTAATACCGAGTCTTATGGAATGGGCATAAGGGTTATCGCTAACGGAAGCTGGGGTTTTGCGGCAACAGATAATTTGCAAACCGATAATATTGCAAAAACAGCGCAACTGGCAGTTGACATCGCCAAAGAAAATTCGCGCCTGCTTACTGAGCCGGTACAGCTTGCTCCCCAAAAAGGATACGGGGAAGTCTCCTGGAAAACGCCGATAGAGAAAAATGCTTTTGATGTACCTATAAAAGAAAAAGCAGACTTATTGCTCAGCGTAAATGATGCTGCTTTAAAAGGCGGCGCAAATTATGTGAACTCCCTTCTCTTTCTCGTAAACGAGCAAAAGTACTTTGCATCTACAGACGGCTCTTATATTGACCAGGACATTCATCGCATTTGGCCCACTTTTACCATTACAAAGATTGACGCAGCTACCGGCAAATTTGAAACAAGAAATTCACTGAGCGCACCAAGAGGAATGGGATATGAATACCTGATGCCACGCCCGGCAGACAAAATACAAGGCGGCGTTACGACTTTGTACAAAGAACGCTATGATATGCTCGAAGATGCAAAAGCAGGCGCTATACAGGCTGCAGAAAAGCATAAAGCTAAATCTGTAGAAGCAGGAAAATATGACCTTGTTCTTGATCCGACTAACCTCTATCTGACTATTCATGAATCTGTAGGGCATCCATCTGAACTGGACAGGGTTCTTGGCTATGAAGCGAACTTTGCCGGAACAAGCTTTTTGACATTGGATAAATGGGAATCAAAGAAATTTAAGTTTGGAAGTGATCTTGTAAACATTGTTGCTGACAAAACCCAGAAAGACTCGTTGGGCGCAGTGGGTTACGACGATGAAGGCGTGGGCACAAAACAATGGGACATTATAAAGAACGGAGTGCTTGTAAATTACCAGACCATAAGAGACCAGGCGCATATTTTAGGTTTAAATGAATCGCAGGGATGCTGCTATGCCGACAACTGGAGCGATATTCAGTTTCAGCGAATGCCGAACATTTCTTTGCAACCCGGCAAAGCAGCTTTAAGTCCGGCTGACATTATTAAAAATGTAGAAAAAGGAATTTATATTGTTGGTGATGGCTCCTACTCTATCGACCAGCAACGGTACAACTTTCAGTTCAGCGGTCAATTATTTTATGAAATAAAGAATGGTAAATTAGCAGGCATGCTTAAAGATGTTGCCTACCAGTCTAACACGCAGGAATTCTGGAACTCTTGTGTCGCCATAGCCGACCAGAGAGATTACCGCCTCGGAGGAACTTTCTTTGATGGAAAGGGACAACCAGGTCAAATCAATTCTGTATCGCACGGTGCTTCCACAGCACGATTCAATGGAGTAAACGTAATTAATACAGCCCGTAAAATCTAAATATGCCAATACTAACTAAAGATGAAGCACAGGCGCTGATGAAAAAAGTCATCGCCTTATCAAAAGCTGATGAAATCGAAGTAAACCTCGATGGCTCTGATGGAGGAAATATAAGATATGCCCGCAACGCGGTTTCTACCAGCGGCGGTGTAAGCCAGATTAGTCTTATTGTTCAATCCTCTTTTGGTAAAAAAATGGGTACAACCACCATAAACGAATTTGATGACGCATCGCTTGAAAAAGCAGTAAGACGTTCTGAAGAACTCGCAAGCCTTGCTCCTGAAAACCCTGAATTTGTAAAAAATCTGGGACCTCAGACATATTCCGAATCTAAAACCTTTGTTCCTGAAACTGCCTCGATAACGCCTAAGCTGCGTGCAGATGCAGTGGCCGAAAGCCTGAAAATTGCTAAAGACAATAATCTGACAGCAGCAGGATTTATGGAAAACAGCGCCGGATTTTCTGCCATGATGAATTCAAGCGGTTTGTTTGCTTACAATACATCTACCAACGTAAACTTCAATGTTACCCTTCGCACCGCAGATAGCAAAGGTTCTGGCTATGTGTCCAAAGGTTACAACGATGTAACCAAACTTGACGTAGGTGCGGCAACAAGAATTGCTGCGCAAAAAGCTGCGGGATCGGCAAATGCAAAAGCCATTGAACCGGGCAAATACACTGTCATCTTAGAACCTTCTGCTGCTATTGATTTATTAGGAAACCTGTTTTATTCTTTAGATGCAAGAAGTGCCGATGAAGGCCGCAGTTTTTTAAGCAAGCCTGGCGGTAAAACAAAATTGGGTGAGAAGCTGGTTGATGAAAGAGTGACCATTTATTCTGATCCGCAAAATGCCGAACTGCCTACCAGCACATGGAATGGCGATGGCAGACCGCAGGAAAAAATAACATGGATTGATAAAGGAGTAATAAAGAATTTGTATTACTCCCGATATTGGGCGCTGCAGAAGAATGTGAAGGCAGTGCCTTCGCCCAATGCTGTTATCATGGAGGGCGGAACAGCTTCTCTGGAAGACCTGATTAAGGGTACAGAACGTGGCATACTGGTAACAAGGTTATGGTATATCCGCGAAGTAGATCCGCAAACACTGTTGTATACGGGACTGACACGCGACGGAACTTTTTATATTGAAAATGGCCAGATTAAATTTCCTGTAAAGAACTTCAGGTTTAATGAAAGCCCGGTTATCATGCTTAACAATCTGGAAGCGTTAGGAAAACCGGAAGTTACGGTAAGCGGCGAATCGGGGGCTCATGTTTTAATACCACCCATGAAGATCAGGGATTTTACTTTTAGCTCGTTGTCGGATGCGGTGTAAAAAAACTTCACCCCCGACCCCTCTCCACGGGGTGGAGAGGGGGGAAATACATGTTTTTTTACGAAGGATTTTTATGAGCCGGAG
>CAXUMK010000135.1:3289-14225 GCA_964251885.1 uncultured Segetibacter sp.
GGCTTTACTTGCGTCGCACTCTTGTACTTTTTTTATCTTTATTCGACAGTAATTCATTCAGGGTGACCAAAGGTCACCCTGAATTTTTTTATTCAAAAGCGATTACAAAATCTGTTCTTTGCTTTTTTGTTGGGAGCCAGCAGAGGAATTTCTATTTGGCTCCGGTTGTGTCACTCACTTCAACTGAATCAAGAAATGAGCATATTAATTTGTACTGCTTTAAAAGACCCTTCAGGGGTTTGGGCAAAGACCCTTCAGGGGTTTGGGCAAAGACCCTTCAGGGGTTTGGGCTAAGCCCCTTCAGGGGTTTGGGGTTTCAAAAGCAATTACAAAATTGGTTCTTTGCTTTTCAATCGTGTCTAAAGAAAATTTGAAGCGATGGTTGATCAGTATTTCTCTAATCAGCATCAGCCCGACACCTTGCCCGTCTTTTTTAGTGCTGAAAAAAGGAGAGAAGAGTTCTTCTTTTACCGAGGCATCAATACCTTTTCCCGTGTCTGATATAACCAGTTGAGATGGATAGTTTGTGGTGATGAAAGTGATTGTTCCTTTTTGTTCGATGGCTTCTACTGCATTCTTTACAATGTTTATTAAAGCTTGTTCCATTTGTTGCTCGTCGGCAGATATGGTGATGGGTTCATCAGAAAAATGATAGTGAAATGCGATCTGCTTTTCACCTGCTTTCAAAGCCATTAATGTGGTAATATTTTCAATCAGTTTATGCAAATCAACCTTCTTTTTCTTAGGAAGGGGCAGGCGCACAATATCAGCGAAGTTTCGCATAAACACATTCAGGTTGTGGTTTCTTTCAACTGCAACCTGCAATGCATTTTTCAATGTTCCATTTTGCTCATTCAATAATTGACCGTTTTTTAAAGTTGATTCAAGAATGCTGTTTACTGGACCAATCGTGTTATTTACTTCATGCGCCATCATGCGAATCACTTTGCCGTAAGCCTTCTTTTCGGCTTCCAGAATTTCAACGGTCAGTTCTTCCATCATTACAAAAACTCTTTGAAATCCCCGGTCAATAAAGTGTGATTTTTGAAGTTTGAAAGTGGTCATTCCATTTAAGGAAATTGTTTTTGCTTCGCCTGATTTAAGCTCAGCTATTTGCTTCATTACAGGATGCTCTATTTGTTCAACTTGTTTATTGATGATTGATTTTTCATTCACACCCAGAAACTGGATTGCCTTCGGATTTAACTGGTGAACTTTATTGTCATAATCTAAAACAATGATCCCGGTCGGAGAGGTTTGTATCAGTTTTTCAAGAAAGAAATGTTGCTGTTCCTGTTTTGTTCTTTCGGTTCTTAATACATCGATCATCTGGTTGTAAACTGAAATCAGTTCATCCATTTCATGTTTGCCTGTAGTTACAAACTTTGTAGTAAAGTCGCGGTCTTTTATCGCTTCCACTCCGCTCATTAAAGCTTTCAGGGGTTGTATCAATTGCCTGTACAACTGCCATGCAAGTAAGGCGGAAAGCAAAATGAAAGCCTCTGATAAAATGAACAGAAGTTTATTTTCATTAAATATAAAGTAAGAAAGCACCAGCGTAATCAGGTGCAGCGTGATGACAAACAGAAGGTATTTAGTCCGCAGTTTCATCGTAAGGAATATTGAATTTTTCAAGTCTTCTATATAACGAACTGCGTGTGATGCCAAGCGCAGAGGCAGCTTTGGATACTTTGTTTTTATGAAAGTCCATTGCTTTTTTTATCATCTGCATTTCGAGTTCGTCTAATGTAATTGCCCCAACCTGCGGCAATTGCATAGCTCCTTTTTTGCCGGGTGATTGTTCGAGTTGCGTTCTGAAATCTTCCACCTCCAATACATCTTTCCTGCTTACTAAAACTGACCTTTCAACAATATTTTTAAGTTGTCTTATATTTCCTGGTAAGGGTAATTGTTGTATCCATTTCATCGCATCCTTATTCACTTTTAACTGGGGACGGTTATAAATCTCTTTCAAATTATTAATAAAGAAATCAACCAGTAAAGGAATGTCCTTTGGTCTTTCTCTCAATGCAGGAAGCCGTACAGTTATCAGGTTAATACGATACAATAAATCTTCTCTGAATGTGCCTGCAGCAACCATTTCTTCGAGATTCCGGTTGGTTGCGCAGACTACTCTTACATCAACATTTTTTGTGCGGCTGCTGCCCAATACTTCATAAGTTCTGTCTTGCAATACGCGTAATAACTTTACCTGGCTTCCGGCATCTAAGTCACCAATTTCGTCTAAGAAGATGGTTCCTTTATTTGCCATTTCAAAACGACCTACACGGTCAAATCTTGCATCGGTAAAAGCGCCTCGAACATGACCAAACATTTCGCTTTCAAACAAGGATGTTGAGATGCCACCGAGGTTTACTTTTATAAAAGACTTGTTTGCCCGTAAGCTGTTTTGATGTATCGCTTCCGCAATCAGTTCTTTACCGGTTCCGCTTTCACCCATTATTAAAACCGGCGCATCGGTTGAGGCAACCCTTCCGATTGTTTCAAGCAGGTCGAGAACAGTATCATCTTCACCAATGATCTGGTGAAACCTGTATAAGCTGTCTAACTGTTTGCGGCTGTTTTTTTGTTTCTTTTTATCCTGCAGGTCGAGCAATGTTTTTACGGTTTGTAAGACATAATCATTGCTCCAGGGCTTGTTTAGAAAGTCATTCGCTCCCAGCTTCATCCCCTGCACTGCCAGTTCTATACTACCCCAGCCGGTAATTAAAATGATTGGAATTGCATCGTTTCGTTTTTTGATCTGCTGCAGCAAATTCATCCCTTCTTTGCCCGAAGTATCAATAGAAAAGTTCAGATCGAGAATGATGAGTTCAGGTGTATTGGTTGTAAGAAAAGCAAGCGCCTGAACCGGTCCATCAGCAGTGGATGTTCTGTATCTTTCATTGTCAAGCAGTAGCTGAAGCGAAGTTCTAACGGCAATATCATCATCAATTATGAGTATCATATATGAGTTGAAATGTCAGGTAAATTTGCTGTATAACAGTTACGGAAAGAATATATATAGTAGTTAAATAACTCCCTTGCCTGCAATTGCTTCTTTGTATTCCAAAGCAGCTTTTATAAGGTTATTATTAGGCTTCTTTGGATTTAATATTGCATCAAAAAAAATTTCCTGGTCTCTCTTTGATAAAGTCTTATTCAACTGTTGGTTTTGTTCTTTAGAAAGTTGAATATTAACCCGGGCTTTTTCAATTTTCATAATCCTGATTTACTTACTTACAAATGTGCTGATATTTTATGTACAATAAAAACCCTTGTACCTTTAGCTAAACTTATCTTTTTTATTAGTGCACCAATCTTACATTTGTTATAATGAAATCAGCAAGGATAATAGCAAAGGCAAAAAGAAAGCTCAATCACACTATCAAAAGAAAAGCAAAGAAATACTTCAAAACGTCTATTAAAACAACCGCACAAACTTCAATTTAAACGAATTGAAGAAGTACCTAATGAAGTGGAAGTAATCGATGCTGGAAGTATAAAACGTGCCTCTTTAAAAGAAGCAGTTAATAAACTTTTCAAGGACTACAGTTCAGACAAGTAATTGACTATTTTCACTCAAATAGATCATGATCCTTTTTATGATCATGTTAAAGCAGCCTTTACATCTTCTTTGAATCTGTATGCTTATCTGCCGCCATCTTGATGCAGCACACGAGTGCGACGCAACATCAGCTCAATAGATATTCTCCCCCCTGCTACCAAACTCTTCTTCAACATTCGCTTCAAGAAAGTCCCTTTAGGGATTTAGGGTTTCCTACTCCTCATGCAACGCCACCGCCGGATAAATTGCCGCCGCCTGCTTGCCGGGATACAAAGCGCAAACGGTTACCAGCACATAAATGAAAGCGATAGCCAACCCAATCGCAACAAGGTAAACACCAGCAGGTAAATCGAACACATTCAGCAGTGGAAACTGGAACGCAAAAAAGCAACCTATAATCAGCGAAATGGTTGATAACACAAGCGCCTCGCCAACCAGTTGCTTTGAAATAGAATTTCCCGAAGCGCCAACTGCACGCCGCAAACCAATCTCACCTTTGCGCTTGTTAATGTTATACCATAACACCCCAAACAAACCGAGCGCAACGTTAATAATAAGAAAGCCGGCAACTATCATCAGTATGATTATAGGCACCAGGGTTGCATTATTTTTGCTTGTATGTTTTTTTGAAAGGTGTTCTATTTCAAGATTTGAAGTATTGAGATAATTTGAAACAGTTTTATACAGATGTGCTTCAAATGCAGCATTAGTGTTTGGCTTTACCTGAACTAATATAGAGCCCATGTTCCAAATATTAGTAGTGTCGGCACGTACATAATACCCGCTTTCTATTTTATGATAATCACCCTTTTCTTTAAAATCGCGAACTACACCTATTACCTTCATGTTATCACTCATGATTTTTCCTATCGCATCTTCTTTTCCAAACAGCTTATCTTTTAATGTTTCGTTGATTAATACATGCTTTTCTTTGGCAGCCTTGTCCGCCTCGTTGAACCATCTTCCTTCCTTCAGCGATAAGTTTAGCACTTTGGGATAGCTGTCTTCTACCGTAAACGTGTTTGACTGCTCTTCTTTTTTGTTGTAGGATACCATGTTACTAAATGTATTTGCAGAAAAAGGAACATTTCCGCTTGCAAAGCTTACTTCCTTTACCTGCGGCATAGATGCAATAAGGCGCTTAAGTATTTGCTGGTATTGCTGCATCGAATCTGGAGAGTTAATTCCTTTAGGATAACTGATGTTCACTGTCCAAACGTTTTCGTAGTCAAAACCCATTGGTTTTTTATAGTTCTGGTACTCATACACCACCAGCGAAAACACGGCGAACATTACGAGAAATGAAAAAAACATTTCGGTCATCAGCAGAAAGTTTTGCTTCTTTTTATTCCATATTAATTTGAAGAGATGCTTAAACATATAATTCGTTTTTAAAAAGTAAAAAATTGATTAGTGACCACTGACCATTGACCATTGACCACTCACTACTCACTACTCCCTCCTCCCTACTGTGCTTTTAATGCTGTTACTACCTGCAGTTTCGACATGCGCCATGCGGGGTAGACACCTGAAAGCAATCCGAAAACAAGACATGCAAGAAGGCTGAAAAACAACACTGTAAGATTAATGCTAAGATGCATATTGGCAATCAGGTCGCTGTTATTAATGATCTGCAAAATGATAAAGGCAAGGGCAATGCCTATGATACAACCAAAAAATGTAAGGATGATATTTTCAACAATAAACTGACCAGCCAGGGTCATGCCCGAAGCGCCAAATGCTTTGCGGACCCCTATTTCAGAAGAACGCTCCATAATGCGGCTGATGTTGATGTTGATAAGGTTGATTGTTGGCAGCAACATAAATAGCAAAACAAAAACGGACGAAATTAATATGAGCTTACTTACCCCGCCATCTTCAGCGTCATCACCCAAAGGTGAGCTTCTTATAAGGCTTGCTACATAAGGGTCAGCCTTGCTGATGAAGACATCAAAACCTTTAGCATCGGGTTTTATTTTTGAAACTACGCCTGCATACTCTGCTTTCATCTTTGGTACGTCAGCCTTAGAGTTGGCAAGCAGCACCGCAGAGTATTCTCCCATGTGTCCCTTCTGTTTATAATCCAGTTTAGAAACCGTGTACGGTACAAACATGTTGGCATACGATATAAGCATCGTAATCGGTACGCTCTTTACCACCCCCGACACGCGATATTGCACGTTGTCGGTCTCAATATATTTGCCCACAGCACTCGTGCCTTCTCCAAAATAATTTCTCTTGGTTTCTTCAGTAATCACCGCCACACGCTCACCGTTATTAATTTGTTGCAGCGTGTACGGCTTACCTTCAATAAAATCGTAACCCATCACATCCCAAAATTCGTCGTTGGTGTACTTCAGGTCTATTACCAATTTTTTGTCGTTCACATAAGCGTTCGTTGCGCGGAATATGGATGAGATACCAATCTTTGCAGGAGTCTTCAAAGTGCGCACATAATGGTCAAGATAATAAAAGCTTGCAAAGCTGTTCATCTGCCCGTGATTCTTCGTATCTTTTTCTTGTACAAAGGTTATATACAACGACCTGTCCCTGTTTACTTCAGGATAAGTAGCGCTGGTAAGGTTGTCAACAAACGCAGATAAAACAATTAAAATGGTAAGCGTAAAGCTTATTCCAAACAAGCTGATAAAGGTGAAGAACTTCCTGCGTTTCAGTACAGCTATGGCTATTTTAAAATAATTTGTAAGCATGGGTTTGATTGGTGATTTGGTGATTTGGTGATTTGGTGATTGCGGCATTTGGTGATTGCGGGCATTTGTTCTTTGATTTGGCATCGTTGTGTCACTCACTTGTACGGTTTGTTCTTTATTGAGCTTTTTTTAACAACCACGAAGACACGAAGTACACTAAGCATCACAAAATTTCTTAGTGCATCTTTGTGTTCTTTGAGCCTTAGTGGTTCAAGAATCATTGTACTTGTGAACCGTCAAACAATCGTACAAGCCTGTGCGTTCTATGGGCCATGTTTTCATCATGCGTAACCATCACTATCGTTGTTCCGTCGCGTTCGTTTAGTTCGAGCAGTATATCCATGATTTCATTTCCCATAGCGCTGTCGAGGTTTCCTGTTGGTTCATCTGCCAGTATTATTTCCGGCCGGCCAACTATCGCTCTTGCAATCGCAACACGTTGCTTTTGACCGCCCGATAGTTGCGTGGGAAAATGTTTCATCCTGTTACTCAATCCAACTTTCCCCAATGCTTCGGCGGCAAGTTGTTTTCTTTCTTTGGCTGTAGAGCTTCTGTACAGCAAAGGCAGCTCAACATTATCCAAAACCTTTAAATCGTTTATCAAATGATAGCTTTGAAAAATAAAGCCGAGCTTATGGTTTCTAAATGCTGCAAGCTTTTTATCATTCAGATGTGTTGTATCCTGTTTATCTATTGAAATTTCTCCTTTTGTCGGCGCATCCAGTAAACCCATGATATTGAGCAAAGTACTTTTGCCGCAACCCGAAGGACCCATGATTGACAGAAATTCTCCCTTGTTTATATTCAGCGAGATGTTGTTTATCGCAAGTGTTTCCACCGTATCGGTGCGGTACACTTTTTCTATGTTTTGTAAACGTATCATTACTTCAGATTGGTTGTTTATTTGATTAGTTGAACGAACTTTTTCAGTTGTTTCTGTTGGTATCATAAGTGTTGTTTTAGTTTTTATTGATAGATCATTTCTATTGTTATAGCGGAACCGTCATTGCGAGGAGGAACGACGAAGCAATCCCCTGCGCTTTCAGCAATCTTCCTGCATTTTCGGCAATCTTCCTGCTCTTTCACTGATCTTGTCTATAGCAGTGGGATTGCTTCGTGCCTTATAATGACATCCACTCTAACCCTCTGAAAAACAAGAAGTAACGTATGGATGTCATTCAGCTTTTTTTCTTTTTTGGCTCTGAAAAAGTTGTTACTCGCAATGACGGCAAAATTCCTTCGTCATTGCGAGGAGGAACGACGAAGCAATCCGCTGCATTTTCGGCAATCCTGTTTTTATGCAAGGGGATTGCTTCGTGCCTTATAATGACATCCACTCTAACCCTTTGAAAAAAACAAGAAGTAACGTATGGATGTCATTTAGCTTTTTTTCTTTTTTGGCTCTGAAAAAGTCGTTACTCGCAATGACGGCTACTAATTCACCTTTCACCCTTCCCCTTTGCCCATTCACCTTTGACCATTCCCCTCTCCTCATTGATAAACAATCTTTTGATCTTTTTCAAAGTCGTACAAGCTCAAATATCTAAGCTGGTAATAAGCGCTCCAGAAGTCTTTCAATCCAAGAACAAAGTCTCTTTTTGCCTGGTCATTTTCCTGGAAAGCAATGCTTAAATCGGTTATGCTAAGGTTACCCAGCACATATCTTTCTTTTGCAATCTGGTATTTTTCGGATGCAATGCTGTCGGCTTTTCCATTCAGCACCAACTGCTCTTTCATCATCTGGTAAAGGGTTACCTGCGTATATATTTCCTGCGAAAAGGTTTGTTTATCCTGCTCCACTGCATATTCGGTAAACTGCTTATTTGCCTCTGCAGTTTTCATCCTCGATTTTGAACGTCCCCAATCGAGAATAGGAATATCGAACTCTAACTGCACCAATTGCTGGCTCTTTGGCGCCTGGTAAACTTTAGCAAAATTTGCTGAACTTTTAGAATATCCCAGTTTTGCCGTAAGCATTGCATTGATGCCATTGTCGCCTTTTGCTTTTGCCACGTCTCTTTTTGCCTCAGCAATGCGGCGCATAAAGGCAATTGCATCCGACCGGTTTTCCAAAGCTTCCGATAAAATCTTTTCTGAGTTTATATCTGTTGACTTTGTTTCTTTTGGTAACAGCAATACTATTTTTTCAGTATTGGTAAGACCTGTATATGTTTTTAGATTAAGCGCAGATATTTCCATATCGCGCTTTGCTATACCTACGGCTTTTTGTGCTTTTAGTTGTTCGAGTTCGAGTTGCAAAATCTCGTTTCGTGATACTTTTCCCAGGTCAAACTTTTCTTTGGCTATGCGCAGAATGTTTTTGGTGTTTGCAAAGTTTGTTTCAGCTATTTGTAAGTTAACCTGTGCAATTAATAGGTCGAAGAAATAGCCAGTTGCTTTTATAGCAATTTGTTCCATCGACTCAATGTATTCCTGCCTGCTTTCGTTGTATTTTAAAGGTTCGATCTTTTGATCCCATTTCAACTGGTTGAATTTTGCCAGCGGCTGACTGTAACCAATTGCATAAGGAACGCCGTTGTACAATTTGAACTGCCGGTCAAAGTCATCATACCGCTGCATCTGAGTAGTTCCAAAAACGGTTCCCCCGGTTGCTGCTATGCTTTGAGTTAGCGCAAGGTTTAAAGATGAGTTGTTATACTTCACTGGCTGAAACTGGATGGTTCCATCGGGCTGTACCACTTCTTCGAAGGAGTTGGTATAGGCCGGCAATATCCCGTTTAAAGAAAGTTGAGGCTGGTAGTTGCTTTTGTAGGTTCGCCATTGCCAGTACTTATTTTCTTTGAGTGTTACCGCCTGCTTTGCCGCTATGGATTTACCTTTCGCCATTTCAATAACCTGCTGCAGTGTTAGCCGCAAAGTATCGTTGGCCGTTTGGCTAAAACTTTTCAGGCAAAAGAGCAGCAGTGCGGGTAATATAAGCAGTAGTTTTGGTTGCATTGTGAATGGTGAGTTGTTAGTTGTGAGTTGTGAGTTGTGAGTTGTGAGTGGTGAGTGGTCAGTGGTCAGTGGTCAGTTGTCAGTTGACGGTTGACAGGTGACAGGTGACAGATGACAGTTGTTAGATGTGGTCTGTCGTCTATGGGCTGTTGTCTATGGACTATAGACTATAGACTATCGTCTAATGACGGCTCATTTCTCTATGTTTATTTCTTTAGAATTTTTATAATCACTCATGTCTGATGTTATGACTACATCTCCTGGTTTTACGTGGTCTTTTATCTCAACGTAGTCAAAGTTGGTCAAGCCTATATTTGCGGTTCTGCGTTGTGCTTTGCCGTTTGATACGACAAAAATGTCTTGTGTATTTCCGCCTTTAAAAGCCGGTCCGTTTGCAACACGCATTGCATTGGTCTTGCTGGTCGTTACAACAAATACATCTACTTTCATATTAGGTCTGTAAAGCTTGCTGTTGCGTTGGTCTAACTGAACGTCAAATGAAACAATCCCGTTTAGAATGGCTGGATGAATGTTGACAACAGTTCCTCTGACGGCTGAGTAATTTATGCGGATGATAGCCGGAAGACCTGTTCTTAATTCATTGAGGTAATTGTCAGAAATAGTTCCTGATACTTTGTAGCTTCCCAGGTCTGCAATGCGTGCAAGGGTTTCACCTTCTTTCACTGATGAGCCGATGTTTTTATTTACCCACGTTACTACGCCTGCACGGTTTGCTACAATGTTTGCCTGCTGCAGTTTGCGCTGCAATTCAGTAAGATCTGTTTGTTGTATCTGTGCAGCAATTTCAGATTCTTTTATATCTACTTTCATTGTTTGCTGCTTGCTTTTGATTTCGTTTTCGAGCTGTTTCTTCTCAAGTAAAGCAACCTTTAAATCCAGTTCTGCCTGTTCGATTGTTTCTCTTGTTCCGCCACCGGCTTTGTATAGGCGTTTTGCATTTTCAACTGCTGCCTGCAGGCTGTTTATTTTAAGTTCTTTAATGTTGTTGTTTGATTGAATGTCGTAAAAGCTTTTATTTAGTTCGAGCTTTAGCTTTTCGATGTTGTTCTTTTTGCCTTCCAGTTGAAACTTTAGTTTCTCGTACTCCATTTCGGTTGCCTGCTTGTCAAGCGCTAAAATGGATTGTCCTGGTTTTACCGAACTTCCTGCATCCATCGAAACGCTTTTTATGGATGCATTGATCGGGCTTGTTATTACCTGTTCAAATTCGGGAAGTATTTCGCCCGAGGCGGAAATGGTGTTTTCAATGTTTCCTGTTTCTACAACTGCAGTGGTTATGTTTTGTTTTTTTATGGTTGATGAAAAGGAAGCCCTTAAAGCGATTACAGAAGCAACGAGTAATGCAACAATTGTAAGGGCGATGAAAAAGCTTTTTCGTTTCTTTTTCTGCACAATCTCTTTTGAAATATTCGTATCCATGTTTTGGTATTTGCTGGTAGAATATTCCAAGCAAGATGCCAAACGCAAACTGTTGAAAAAGAAGCAGTTGTTTAAATAGAAGTTTTAAAAAACGTCCGGTTACGGACAAGATGTTTGAAAGTGGAAAAAGTACCCCCCGCCCTAAAGGGAGCTAAAATCTCTTCATGATTAAGCCACATCATTAGCTTAAGTTTTTTTTGGGGGACGAACATTTGTTCTTTGTTCTGCTCCGGTTGTGTCACTCCCTTGTACCGCATCT
>CAXUMK010000136.1:0-10004 GCA_964251885.1 uncultured Segetibacter sp.
CTTCTCCGCGGGGAGAAGGAGACGGAGGATGAGGTCTTGCCGAACAGCGAACAAAGCGTATAAGTGTGCGACGCAACAATGCTTAATACTTATTCTTCCGCTGGTACCCAAAAAAATCTATTGCATACGTATGCAGCAAGCAGTATAATGAACTTTACCAAACAATTATACTGTTGACAGTGCTAAATTCATTGTGGAGATGGCTGGCTGCCCCGGGTTCTATTAACCATTCGGGCAGCATTTTTTAAACTCATTATAAATTTAGTTTTCAGACTTTTGCCATTTCACAATAGCAGAAGGCCTGCGAAGTGAAGAAACCAAATGACCTCTATGGATTACATCAGAACGTATAAGAGCTTTATCAACAGTCATTATTTAAGTGAGGGCGTAAGAATAACGACCGGGGTTATTCTGCCTGCGCTTGCTTTTGGCTGGTTCAATATGCTGCCCACGGGCATTATTGTTTCTCTCGGTGCGCTTTTCGTAAGTGTTACAGACAGCGCCGGCCCTATTCATCATAGAAAAAACGGGATGCTTACCTGTATTGCAGGTATTATTATAGTCACGGTTGTTATAGGTTTCGTAGTAAAATCTCCTTTTCTTCTTGCTTTATTTCTTTTTATTAGTTGCTTTTTTTTCTCGATGATAGGCATTTACGGGGCAAGAGCGGGCTCTGTCGGCACTGCTGTTATGCTTGTCGCAACGCTTTCCATCGACACCCGGCTGCACCTCGATACACCTCTTAAAGTACTCATGCATACTTTTTACATCGCTTCCGGCGGATTTTGGTATATGTGCTTTAGTATGCTTTTGTATAATTTCCGTCCTTACCGGCTTTTGCAGCAGGCGCTGGGAGACTGCATACAGGCGACCGCCGAATATCTTTCGATCCGTTCAGAATTTTACAGTAAAGAGGTTAACTACGAAAACACTTTTAAGCGATTGCTGCAACAGCAGGCCGAAGTGCAGCATAAGCAGACAGAACTAACCGAACTGTTATTTAAAACACGAAGCATTGTAAAAGAGTCGACCAATATCGGCCGCACACTTGTAATGATACATCTTGATGCCGTTGATATTTTTGACAGAATAATGATGTCTCACCAGGAGTATCCCCTGCTGCATCAATACTTCGATGACACTGGTATTCTTGCCGATTATCAGCATCTGGCAAAAGAACTTGCTTTTGAGCTGGCAGACATTGGCATTGCAGTAAAAAGCGGTGAACCTTTACAGCGGGGCAGAAATATAATTGAACAGATCAGCAAAGCCGCCGAAAAGCTCAACCATCTCAGGCAAACCTATTTAAAGCCTGATAATATCGACGGCTTTATCAGCCTTAGAAGAATTCTGGAAAACATACAAGACTTGGCAGACCGGTTGGTAACACTGCAAAAATATACGCACTTCGACAAAACCGTTGAAAGAAGGAAAATTAAAGGTTCTGATTACGCGCATCTTATTTCATCACAACAAATTACACCGGCGCTTTTTTTCGATAATCTCACTTTACGATCCGACACCTTCCGGCATTCGCTGCGGGTAAGCATTGCAATCATTGCAGGATTTATTGTTGCATTAACGCTTAACATAGGCCACAGTTACTGGATACTGCTAACGATAGTTGTTATTTTAAAGCCCGCATTCAGCTTAACTAAAAAAAGAAACAGTGACCGGCTGGCGGGAACTTTTGCAGGTGTTTTTATTGCTATCATACTACTTAGCCTGGTACATAATAACAATGCGTTGCTTGCATTGCTTGTACTATTTATGGCAGGCGGTTATAGTTTTATGAGAACCAATTATTTTGTCAGCGTATTGCTGATGACCACTTACCTGCTTATTTTTTATCACCTGCTCAATCCCGATGTTTTTAAAATACTGCTCAAAGACCGCATCATTGATACGCTTATTGGTTCTGCTATTGCCTTTGCAGCCAGCATTTTCCTGTTTCCTTCGTGGGAAAGAAAAAAGTTTAAACCGGTTATGATCACAATGCTTACTGATGCCAAAGAATATTTTTCTGTGATTGCAGAGGCATTCAGCGGAAAAGAAATGGATGCTTCAACCAAGCAACTTGCAAGAAAAAACGCCCTTGTTGCATTGGCAAATTTGTCTGATGCATTTAACCGCATGATATCAGAACCAAAAAGTCAGCAGCAGGGCGTAGAAGTATTGCACCAGTTTGTAGTATTAAACCACATGCTTACCTCTTACATAGCCACACTGTCGCATTATATCCAAATGGAAACGATACCTTATATCTCTGATGATTTTATAAAGGTAGCTGAGGATATAAGGCTATATTTTACCAATGCGATCAGCTATCTGAATGGTGAAAATGTAACCGGAAAAACAATCAGCAACAAAGAATCATTGCGCAAGCTAAATGACCGCGTAAATAGTTTGATGCAAAAACGAAAGGAGGAACTGCAGCAGGGTTTACTGGAGACTTCCACCATTAAACCTTTGGTAGATCTAAAATCTATAGTTGACCAGTTTAACCTTATTTACAATGTAGCAATTGATGTAAACAAGATAACCCAAACGCTGAAAATTGAATAACCTGTTGTATAATGAAATGGGTTTTTCATGAGCCTGACTTCAGTAATTCTATTCAGCAGCCGTTGCGTCGCACACTTGTACTGAAGGTACTTACTTCAGCGAAAAGAGAGCCGTAATTGTAAGGAGGAACGACAAAGCAATCCCCTTCATCTGCCCGTATGCAGGTTAAGGCACATGATGGATTGTACTTTTAGGAATTCTCTTCCCTCAACTAAGGCACACTCCCCCGTAGAATAAAACAAATTGGAAATAGCCGTAACTTTATAACAAATACCTGATAATGCCCGCAATTACTAAAACTCTCATTTCAGAAGAAGAATATCTTGAGATTGAAAGACAAGCCAATTACAAAAGCGAATATTACAAAGGAGAAATATTTACTATGGCCGGAGCTACAAAAGAGCACAATGCTATTGTAGGTTCTCTTATGGGCGAACTATATGGTTTTCTTAAAGGAAAGCATTGCAAAGTTTATCCCAGTGATTTAAGAGTTCATAACAGTTACAATGGATTTTACACAAATCCCAATGTAACCATTGTTTGTGGCAAAGAAGAGTACCTCGACGATCAATTTGATACATTGCTTAATCCTACAGTATTATTCGAAGTGCTTTCTACTGCCACAGAGGGTTACGACAGGGGAACAAAGTTTAAACTATACCGCACCATTTCTTCGCTGCAAAATTATGTGCTTGTCAGCAGTACAGAGTTCAGTTCCGAAGTATATACCAAAAGTGATGACAACTGGATATTAAGTACAGCAAAAGACAAGACCGGTCATATTCATATCAGTTCTTTAAAATATGATCTTGCTTTGTCTGATATTTACTCCCAAATAGATGAGTTTGCTGATAGTAATATTTAAGGTATTTCCATAAGTTTACTTATTACAAAAATGAAAAGTTGCCCCCATGATAAAAAACTATCCCGGCGAAATATGGAAAGAAGTAAAGTTTGACTTTGAATTTACCAACGACTATCGCCTTCAGGTTTCTAACTTTGGAAGAGTAAGAAGCTACAACATGCTTTCCGACGGCAACGAGCTGAAGGGTTCAATGATAAACGGCTACCGCATTGTACGCCTTAAATTCTTTAAACCAAGAGATCCTAAAATTCAAAGCCGGATTTCTGCTTTACAGGAAGAGATTTTAAAACTGAACGAAAAAATTAAATCGCTGAAACAAAGTGAAGCAGAACAAACAAAAGTGGATGAAGTAAACCAACGTCTTGCTGAGGCAAAGAAGAAGTTAGCAAAACAATTCAAAATTGACTCTAAAGACCGCACAATTCATTATCACTCACTCATACACAAACTGGTTGCAGAATACTTTTGCACAAAACCTTCACCTTCTGCTGCGTATACTGTTGTAAGCCACATTGACCATGATAAGCTGAACAACCGAAGCAGCAATCTAAAATGGATGACACGAGAAGAAAATTTTATTCACCAGCAAAAAAGCCCATTCGTTATCGCAGGAAGAGATGACCGTAAATATACAACGCACGCCAAGGTTGCCAAACTAACCGTGACAAAAGTGATGCTGCTAAAAAAAATGCTTAACGAGGGAAAGCCATTGCGAACGCTGGTTAAGCAATTTAAAATAACTGACACACAGATATTAAGAATAAAAAGAGGTGAAAACTGGGCAGATATTCCTGCGGCAACTTAAACCCCAAACCCCTAAAGGGGCTTTAGAGAGAAGTGCCACACCTCTGAGGTGTGGCACTTCTTCGTCTTATTCCTCCTCAATCATCTTTTTTACTTCATCTATAATTTCCCCTTTGGTAATCGGAACGCCCATGATTTTATTATAGCCTTTTGCATCTACTAAGTATTTGTCGCGGATAATTTTTATCAATTGCCCGTTGTTTATTTCAGGAATTAAAACGTGGTCATACTGTTTTATAATATCGCCCAGGTTTTTAGGGAATGGCCTGACATAACGAAGGTGAGCATGTGCAACAGCATAACCTTCGCGTAGCAATTCAATAACGGCGCTTTTGATGGCGCCGTAAGTACTTCCCCAGCCCAGAATAAGAACTTTTCCTTTACCAGGTCCGTTGTCTAATTTTTGCTCGGGAATGTATTGGGCTATCTTCTCTACTTTTTCTTCTCTTATTTTCACCATTAACTGATGATTTTCGGGGTCGTAGCTAACATTGCCGGTAATGTTTTGTTTTTCTATTCCACCTACCCTATGTTCCAAACCGGCAGTTCCGGGAATAGCCCAGGGACGAACCAGCTTTTCATCGCGTAAGTATGGTTGAAACTTTTCTTCGTGGTCACCCAGCTCTGTTTTGAACTTCACTTCAATCTTATGCAGATCGCTGCTTTTTGGAAATTTCCAGGGTTCGGAACCGTTGGCGATGAAACCATCACTCAATAAAATAACCGGCGTCATGTGCTGCACTGCAATTCTCACCGCTTCGTACACAGCCCCAAAACAATCACTCGGAGTTGAGGCGGCAATTACAGGCATCGGACATTCGCCGTTTCTGCCATAATAAGCCTGCAGCAAATCGCTTTGCTCTGTCTTGGTAGGCAGACCGGTTGATGGGCCGCCTCTTTGTACATTTATGATCAGTAAAGGAATTTCAAGCATCACCGCAAGCCCCATCGCCTCACCTTTTAAAGCCATTCCCGGCCCTGAAGTGGTGGTCACTCCCAGCAGCCCGCCATAGCTTGCGCCAATAGCGGAAGTGATGGCGGCAATCTCATCTTCGGCCTGGAAAGTTTTAATACCAAAAGCTTTATGCTTGCTTAACTCGTGCAAAATGTCGGAGGCCGGAGTAATCGGGTAAGAACCCAAAAATAGAGACAGACCGCTTTTCTGGCTGGCCGCAATTAAACCGTAGCTTAAAGCCTGGTTGCCCATAATGTTGCGGTACTGGCCTTTTATCATCTTCGCCTTCTCAACACTGAAACGGGTGGCGAAAGTCTCTGTAGTATCGGCGTAGTTGTAACCCGCCTGCAACGCTTTGATGTTGCTCTGCAAAATGATGTCTTTTCTTCCAAACTTCTCTGTTAAAAAGTCGATCGTGTTAGCCATGTCGCGGTTGTACATCCAGTATAAAAAGCCAAGCACAAACATATTTTTTGCACGGTCTTTTTCTTTTGTACCCATTTCAAACTCTTTCAACGCCTCACGGGTAAGTTTGGTAACATCTATTTTAATGACCTCATAATTAGTAAGGCTGTCATCTTCCAAAGGATTAACACTGTCGGGATAGTTGGCAAGACGCAGGTTTCTTGCATCAAAACCATCTGTATTCACAATGATCTTCCCGCCTTTTTTCAGATTTTTTAGGTTTACTTTCAGCGCGGCGGCGTTCATTGCTACCAGCACGTCGCAGTCATCGCCGGGAGTAAAAATGCGGTTGCTGCTAAAATGAAGCTGAAAACCGCTCACTCCCGGTAAAGTACCTATGGGCGCACGTATCTCTGCCGGAAAATCGGGAAAGGTGGCAAGGTCAATACCAAGCAGGGCGGTATTATTCGTAAACTGGCTACCCGTTAACTGCATTCCGTCTCCGCTGTCGCCTGCAAATTTTATTACTACGTCCTGTAAAACTTCTTCTGTTCTGATCATTTTTCAACTTATTTCACTCAAATAAAACAATTTGCAAAAGTACTGCAAGTAAGGGTAGCATTGTTTCGATTTTAGATTAAAAACAGCAGTTACTCTTAATAAACATATAAATTCAGGCAGATAATAAAAGAGGTATTTATACTTCCCTCCCCAAATGTGCAGTGATTTTTTTTGGAGCCGGGCTTCATTACTACTATTTTACGTCGTTGCGTCGCACACTTGTGCTTTTTGTTTCACTATTCAGCAATGCACAACTTATCCCGTTAATAGGAATCTTATCCCGCAGTATAATACTGCAGATTTGGATTATTTATAAGTATTAAAAGTTATAAGGAGATTTGCGGTTAATCCATGATCAGCGGTTGTACATTTTGATAATTGTCCTGAAATTTTAGTAGTTTTCCCAGTATCTGAATCAGTATATAAAACAGCTTTAGAGCAAGGAAATATTCTTTCATACTGTAGCGAATCATTATTGTAAAGAGGTTTTAAATATTTTTGAGCTTGCACAAGAATGTAATACTTTCTCCCATCATAGTAAGGTTCGCCGTCAGCCACTTTTTTTATTACTCCCTCTATCGAAGAGAAATCTTGAACATGATAACTTAGTCCATTGCATGGAACACATTGCAAACTTTGCTCTTTTTTACATGTTATGTTTATTGATGTAAATGTCATAGCAAAAGCTACAATAAGGAAATTTATCTTTTTCATAAAAAAATTTATAAAACAGTGACACTCTTTCTAATCTAAACGTTGTATCTGTAGTGAAAGTCGTGATTGTTTCATATCCTTTGTTTTATTTATTAGTCAACCTTTAATTATTAGAGTATATCAACAGGCTTGCTTGCGACGCTCTATTATTGCAGCAATTTTTTGAAACTGATAACAACGACTTAATTATATTTGTCATCAACTTATAATTAAATAAAAAATAATAGGAATTATGGCACTTTTTAAATCAGGAAATCCAACATTAACTTCAAAGATTTTCAACACAACAATAGCCGACCAGCAACAGGGTGTGATGACCGCACGGGGAGCAATGAATAAATTCGGCTTTTTATTTTTAATGGTAATCGGAGGCGCAGCCTTTACCTGGCATTTGTACTACCAGGGCAAAGCCGAAACCATGATGCCGCTGATGATTTTAGGCGTATTTGGAGGGTTGATTACGGCTCTTGTTATCACCTTTAAACAAACGTGGGCTCCATACCTGGCGCCACTGTATGGTCTTCTTGAAGGACTTTTTATCGGCGCTATATCTGCCATTGTAAATGAAATGTTTGCAAAGAAATATCCCGGTATAGTCATACAGGCAGTCGGATTAACATTTGGCGTAGCAATATCTATGTTTCTCTTATACAATTTCAGAATTATCAGGGCTACACAAAGGTTTAAATCTGTGCTTCTTACTGCTACTGCAGGCATTATGATTTTTTATCTAATCACCTTTGTTGTACGGATGTTTGGCGTGCAGATGGATTTTATGATGATGGGAAACGGCAGCCTGCTTGGCATTGGTATCAGCCTTTTCGTAGTTATTATAGCAGCGCTAAACCTAATAATAGATTTCGACATGATAGAACAGGGAGCAGAAATGGGTGCACCAAAATATATGGAGTGGTATTGTGCATTTGCCCTTATGGTTACTATCGTTTGGTTGTATGTAGAGATGCTTAAATTATTAAGCAGACTGAATAGCAGAAGTTAGTCGAAACCCCAGCCCTAAAGGGAGAAGAGAGAAAACTTTATATATAAAGATTTTAGCCGGACATATTCAAGTGTCCGGCTTTTCTTTTTTTGAGCAGCACTACATGTTGCAGCACATTGTAAGTCGCACAAGTGCTATATTTTACGTCTCGTAAGGTTGTGCATTTGCTGAATAAAGAACAAATCGTAAAAGTGTGCGACGCAACGATGAATCATCCGAGCAATACAGCCGGGCTCATAAAATTCATTACAGATATCTATATGGCATTAAGGATTATTCTGTGAAAGTTAGTAAAAACACAATAAGAATGTTCATTACAATTAAACCATTATTTTTACGTTTTACTATTAACACTTCTTTAAACCTCATATTAGGAAGCATCAAAAAAGGCGGGTAAATTGCCTTAAAAAATAAAGAAAAATATAAGCAGAAATCTACACTATAAATAACTGAAAGAATAATTAAGATTGTAATGTTAGATTGTAAGGGAATTAGAGACTGCATATATTTTTCACGAAAGCAAATCATACTTTCTGTTGCTGCCGCCATTTTTTCATTTTCAGCTTACAGCCAGGAAAGAGAACAAAACAGACCCAATCACGATAACTGGCCATACTATTTTGGGTTGTCTATCAGTTATAATTCATCCACGCTTCATCCGTCGAAGCATCCCACATTTCTTCAGAACGACAGTGTGCTGTCTGTAGAACCCGGCAGCAGTGGCGGTGTCGCATTAGGGCTAGTAGGAACATTGCAGCTATCACCCAGGTTTTCGTTGCGGGCTAATCCGCAACTGATCATTGGCGGAGCAAAGTATTTTACTTACAGTTTAAAGTATCCGTTGTACGGCGAGCAGTCGATACAGAAGAAAACGCTTCCATCGACCATTGTCAGCTTTCCATTCCAGGTTAAATTTAACAGCGACAGGATTGACAATTTCAGGGTGTATTTGCTTTCTGGTATAAAATACGATATAGACCTTGCGAGTAACTCGCAGGCACGAAATGCAGAAGACCTGGTAAAGCTAAATAAAAACGATTTTGGCATAGAGGCGGGCATTGGTTTTAATTTCTTTTTCCGCTATGTAACCTTCTCGCCCGAACTAAAAATCAGCAACGGCCTTACCAACATTCACAGCAGGGATGCACATTTGAAATACAGCAACGTGTTAGACCGGCTTTCGTCGCGGATGCTTGTTTTTTCTATTATTCTTGAGGATTAGGATCCGTGTTGATAAAAATTCTTTTATCCCCTGTTACCGGAAATAGTCTTGTTAGCGGTCGAACGTTGTCATGCAGACTGTTTGTTTTTTTCAGCACTTCTTACAGTTCCTTTCTTCTGTTTGACATTTTTCTCTTTTATAGCTTTCATTATTTTTCTAAAATCGGCAAGTTCTTCTTCTGTCCACGGTTCAGACTTGTTTGAAAAGTCTGCGTTTTTAGGTTCTCTGATTAATCCCATAATTTAAGTTTTAAAATATTGTGTAATTAGCCTCGATGCAGCACCCGGTTCAATAAACATTCTTAGTCCACGAAAGTGCGTCGCATGAAGAGACTGTTCATGATGTTTGATAAGAACAAGTTCACTTAGAATATTTGATGGTGTTACAATTTGAAGTTACAAAGATTTGGAGTTCGTGACATTACCGCTAACAAGTGTCACGTGACCGGTAACCAGATTCTCTTCTGTTTATATTCCTTTTCTTTGTAACAATCTATTAAAATCAACGTTCGCTATGTGGCAAAGTTTGGGTAAATGGTTATTGAAGTCCCGGCTTTATCTTTTGATAGCATTGCTGGCTGCAACTGCAGTGATGGGATATTTTGCAGCCAAAGTACAGTTGAGTTACGATTTTACTGCAGCCATACCTGTTGATAATGAAAAGTATATCCAGTACGAATCGTTCAAACAAAAATTTGGCGAAAGCGGAGGCATACTGGTCTTGGGAATTGAATCTGATCAATTCTATACTGCCCCGGTTTTTAATGCCCTTAGGCGTTTAACCCAGAACCTTAAAGCGGTAAAAGGAGTTGAAAATGTCTTAAGCATTCCCGGTGCAGTGATGCTGATAAAAGACAGTGCGCAAAAGCTGATGCCTGCAAATATTTTTCCTGCTGCAAACCTTTCTCAAATAC
>CAXUMK010000136.1:10014-14217 GCA_964251885.1 uncultured Segetibacter sp.
AAATTGGCAGCAGCCGTGCTTTGTTTGAAAACCTTCCGTTTTACCGGGGCTTATTGTACAATCCTGCAACCCATTCTTACCTGACAGGAGTAAATGTGAACAAGGATTTAATCAACAGCAAATACCGGTCAACACTGGTGGCAGACGTGATGCAGCAGGTTGCGGTTTTTGAAAAAGAAACTGGTTTGAAGGTGCACATAAGCGGATTGCCTTTTATAAGAACCACTGTGGGAGATTTAATTAAATCTGAAATGAAATGGTTTTTGATCGGTTCACTCGTGCTATCTGCAATAACGCTGCTTATATTTTTTCGTTCAATCAGTGCTGTGATGATCAGTTTGCTGGTTGTAATAATGGGTGTCGTGTGGAGCCTGGCAATCATGGTTGTGCTGGGATATAAAATCACTTTGCTGACTGCTTTAATTCCACCTTTGCTGGTAGTCATCGGCGTTCCTAACTGTATATACTTTTTGAACAAATACCATTCTGCTTACAAAGACACAAACGATAAAAGATCAGCCCTTGTTACGATGGTTGTAAGAATGGGAATTGTCACTCTCTTTTGTAACATTGCCGCTGCTATCGGCTTTGCCGTATTTGGACTAACCAGAAGTGCACTGTTAAAAGAATTTGGTGTGGTTGCGGGCATAAACATTATGCTGCTTTTTATCATTTCCCTCATTTTTATTCCATCTGTTCTCAGCTATCTTGCTCCACCCAAACCCCGGCATTTACAATACTTACAAAACAAACTGTTGGTGTCTGTGCTTGCACGTTTAGAGAACTGGGTATTCTATCAGCAAAAGTGGATTGTGATCATTACTGCAGCAATAACAATTGTAGCTGTTGCCGGAATGTTTCGCCTGAGAAGTGAAGCTTTTATTGTAGACGACCTGCCTAAAACAGATAAAATTTATACCGATTTAAAATGGTTTGAAAGTAACTTTAAAGGTGTTATGCCGCTGGAAATTGTGGTTGATACCAAAAAGAAAAAAGGAGTAACCAGTTCTTTAAAAACCTTTGAGCGGATAGATGAATTTTCGACAGTAATTGCAGCAGACACAAACATGTCGAGGCCTCTTAGTGTAGTGGAAGGATTGAAGTTTGCGAAGCAGGCATTTTATGACAATGATAGTGCAAGCTATGCTGCACCTTCAGAATTTGACATGGCTTTTCTGGCTCCTGTTTTAAAAGGCAAAACCAATGGCGCATCAAAAGATGGCTTTGCCAAATTGCTCAACGGTTTTATCGATACCAGTAAACGGTATACAAGAATAAGCGTCAATATGAAAGATGTGGGAAGCATCAAGCTGCCTGTTATTTTAGATACTTTGCGGCAGCAGGCCAACCGGGTTTTTGACAGCGCTGCGTACAATGTTCAGTTTACAGGTGCAAGTGTTACTTTTCTCGAAGGCAGCAGCTTCATAATAAAAGGGTTGAAAGACAGCATCATGTATGCTTTTATATTGATCGCCCTGTGCATGCTTTACCTGTTCCGTTCATTTAAAATACTGCTTTGTTCGCTTATCCCAAATGTAGTTCCGTTAATCGTAACAGCCGGAGTAATGGGTTGGGCCGGTATTGCTTTACGTCCGTCCACTATCCTTGTTTTTAGCGTGGCGCTTGGGATTGCCATCGATGTAACCATTCGTTTTTTAATCAATTATAAGCAGGAACTTCCTGCTAAAAATAACGATGTAAAATTGACCATTTCAGAGACCATCCGACATACTGGTATCAGCATTATGTACACTTCTTTGGTGCTGATAGCAGGGTTTATTATTTTCTGTTTCAGTGGCTTTGGCGGAATAAAAGCGCTTGGATGGCTCACGTCTCTAACGCTTGTAACCGGTACCATTACTAATTTAACTTTACTACCGGTTTTACTACTTTTATTCAGAAAGAGAAGTTAAGATGACAAACTTATATTCTGTGATGTGGGATATTTGTTGACTATTGCGCAAGAGATAAAAAAGTGAGTAGAATTTTTTTTTGAACCGGGCCAAGTTACTACTATGAGTCAGCGTTGCGTCGCACTCTTGTACTTTTAATTCGTAATTGTACAAGCCAAAGAGTCGCTTTCATCCCTTGACAGCAATAATAAGTCATTTGGTCATTTAGTCAATAAGACATTGGGTCATTTAGTCAATAAGACATTGGGTCATTTAGTCAATAAGACATTGGGTCAATAAGTCGTTTAGTAGTCACTGTTATTAGATGCTATGAAAAGATGCGGTACAAGGGAGTGACACAACCGGAGCAGAAGAAGGGGCAAATGTTTGTTCCCAAAATTTTTGAGTTAATGATATTGATTTGACAACAACAAACAGCCTTGATTTAGCATACATAATTTAATGAAGCAAATAACCATCTTACTGCTGCTCTCGCTTGTTTCATGGGCTGCCAAAGCTCCGGTTATTGCGGCTCATCTTAAGCCAGGAGTTAAGGCAGAAGAGTATCCCAAAGATTATTTTAGAGATCCCCTCGGCATTCCTATTCAACTTGCTGCAAACTTTGGTGAATTACGACCCAATCATTTTCACATGGGTTTAGACATTCGCACAAACCAGCGCGAAAACCTGCCCGTGTATGCCGCAGCAGAAGGATACGTGAGCAAAATAAAAATTGAAAGGTCAGGCTTTGGGCATGCCATTTATATTAATCACCCGAATGGCTATACTACTTTATATGCTCATTTGAATGAGTTTTATCCGCAACTGAATAATTATGTAATCGATAAACAATACGCTGACCAGCAGTGGGAGCAGCAAATAGATTTTGAGCCAGACCAGTTTCCGGTTACCAAAGGACAATTTATAGCTTACAGCGGAAATACCGGTGGTTCGGCAGGTCCTCATTTACACTTTGAAATCAGGGATACTAAAACCGGGAACAACCTTAATCCATTGCTTTTTAATTTGGGATTATCAGACGTAATCAAGCCATCCATCTTCAAATTATATTATTATGACAGAAGGTACAGCACTTACCAAACCAGTCCTCAACCTGTACCCATTACAGGATCGGCGGGAAGGTATTCTGCACAAAGTAATGTTGTCGTTGTACACTCTCCTTATGTAAGCTTTGGAATTGCTGCAGGAGATAAAATAACTGCAGCCTCTAATTACTACGGCATTTATGAAGCTGACTTTTCGGTTGATGATTCTTTGCAATCATCTTTCAGGTTGAATGATTTTTCTTATGATGATACCAGGTATGTAAACGGCAGCATCGATTACAAAGCAAAAATGTCGGGTGGAAGTTATATACAGCACTTAAGCCGTCTTCCGGGTAACCTGAGCAGCATTTATTCTAATGCGAAAGACGGAACGGTATTACTTACAGACACGCTCATTCACACAGCAGAAATACTGGTAAAAGACGTAGCCGGAAATTCATCGGCGCTCAATTTTAAATTCAGATGGCAACCATCTAAAACAAAGGATTTACTATTTACGGCCAACAGCATTCCTATGATTCCGGGAAAAGAAAATGAGATAAAAACAACTGATTTTGAAGCGCTGTTTTCTGATAAAGCTTTTTACGATACAGTTCCTTTTATATACAGTTCACAGCCTTCTATCGACAGCAGAATTGTATCCGCTATTCATCACCTTCATAATTATACAATACCTGTTCACGATAGTTTTACAGTTCGCATAAAGCCATCTGTTGCTCTTGCCGAAAATGACCGCGACAAAGTGATTATGCAATTAGTCAGCAATCATAAAGTAGATGTTGTAAAAGGTACATGGACAGGTGATTTTATGGAAGCAAAATTCAGGGATTTAGGAATAGTCCGGCTGATGATCGACAACATTCCTCCACGAATAAGCACCGCAGGCTGGACAACAGGGGGAACCGTGAGGAACAGAAAATCTATATCGCTTACAGCAGCAGACAATGCCGGGGAAATAAAAAGCTTTAAAGCCTTTCTTGATGGAAACTGGCTGATGTTTAGCAGAAAGGGTGATTCTTTCATTCATACTTTTGATTCAAGAACAACACCGGGAAAGCATGAACTGAAAGTAACTGTAGAAGACCAGGCAGGCAATATTGCAGAAAGAAGTTATTCTTTTACCAGGTAAATCTTATCTAAAGCCAAATTCTTATTCCAAATCTGTTATAGCTGTCAGTAATACAAGCGAATCTATGGCTTGCTGAATAAAGAATAAAAAGTACACGAGTGCGACGCAACGTAAG
>CAXUMK010000137.1:0-1118 GCA_964251885.1 uncultured Segetibacter sp.
ATCGGCAAAAAAAACAAGTCTCTCGCACTGCAGGCAAGCGGAAGCCACCTGCAAACAGACACCTACTCTACTCTCGCCATTATCGTTGGCCTGCTGCTGATGGTAATTACCAAACTGTACTGGCTCGATAAAGTGATTGCACTGGTGATGAGCGGCTTTATCATTTACAATGGCTATAAAATAATAAGAGAATCGCTTGCCGGTATTATGGATGAACAGGATATGCAGCTATTGCAGGAAATTGTAGACATATTAAACCATCACCGCCGCGTAAACTGGATAGACCTCCACAACTTTCGCATTATTAAATATGGCAGTCATCTTCATATAGATTGTCACCTTACTGTGCCGTGGTACCTGAATGTGCATGAAGCACAGGGAGAGATTGACACGCTGATGAATTTAATAACTGAGAAATTCGGCGCTGCAATAGAATTTTTTGTTCATACCGACCCTTGTCAGTCTTTTAGCTGCCGTTTGTGCGACAAATTTTCGTGCCCTGTAAGACAACACAATTTTGAACACAAAGTAGACTGGACACTTGCAAACCTGCTTACAAACCAAATGCACAGACTGAAAAAAGATCTTCCCTAAATTGGCTCAGCCTCTGCAAATCCTTCTCAAAATACCAGGAGAAAAACCCGCAAAGGCTGATAGATGGCATGCGCCTGATCGTGCAACAAATGTAATGACTAAACACAATTACAAATAAGCTTATTGATTAAATCTTATTTAATTAACATAAAAAAATCCTGTAAAAAACTCTTTTATACTACACCCCCGATAAGATTCCCTAAACGGGACAAGTAGTGCATGCTGAATAATGAACAAAAGGTATAAGTGTGCGACGCAACGATGTAACATAGTAGTAATGCAGCCCGGCTCCAAAAAAATTGCTGCCTATTTTTTATGCGGTGGCAAGTATAGTTACAAAATCTACTTGCCTACCTGCAGGTATTCCTGCAACGCTTTTACATAATTTTCAAAAGCTTCTATTCCCTTCTGGGTTACTTTGCAGGTTGTTAAAGGATAGTTGTCTTTGAACTGTTTATTCACCTCAATGTATCCTGATTCTTTAAGCTTTTGCACCTGCACGCTTAAATTGCCCGCAGTAGAAT
>CAXUMK010000137.1:1128-13080 GCA_964251885.1 uncultured Segetibacter sp.
GTAAACTCAGCTTCCTTAACACTTATAAGCAGACTCATAACGGCTAAACGTAGTTGCGAATGTAATATGGGATCGAGCTCTTTAAACATCGCCTTTCTTTTGCTTCAGATACATTTTTCTTAAAATCATTCCCGGTATAAACCAGCAAGCCAGTGCCGCGACTGCTGCGAGCAGCATATCGTATTTAGTTTCGGTAAAACAGGATACAATAAACAAACCATAAGTAATGATAGCCCCGATGATCATAGGTTTGAATTGTTTTATAAGGCCGGTTGCCAATGTTGGAAAAGCATATACCAGCAGGAAAATGGAAGTAATGCTTGGCGCAAAAGGCCACACCGGTTCATCGGCTTTGCTGTTGTTAATGGTATGTTTTACCATTTGCCAGCCTTCGGCAGTTATCAGCCTTTCGGTAGCTGCAGGTACAATATTCTGATAGATCATCAGTCCTAAAAGAGTAGCTGCATATACTATCCATACTGCATCAACAGCTACATCAGAATGACTTCTGAATTTTTGAAACTTAGATTCCCTTATACTGATCACGATTTGCGGAATGATGGCAAACAGCACTATCAGCCAGATATCGAAAGGCAGTTTGAAGCTAAACTCTTCCTGCAGATAAGTGCCGAGTGCCGCAATACAAACTGCACTTCCCCACAGCAGGGCGCTGATACCGGTATCGTAGTAGCTCTTCTTTGCTTTTTGAATCATTTCTGTGATCAGCTTCAGGCTTTCCTGTTCGCTTAGTTCATGTTCTTCACTGCTCATATTTTGGTGTTCTTATAGTGCCTTAGTGGGCTTGTCTCAATAGAGAATGAAAAGTACAAGAGTGCGACGCAACGCTGACTCATAGTAGTAATTCAGCCCGGTTCAAAAAAAATGCTACTTACTTCTTATGCCTTGTGCGGTAATTCTGCGATACTGGTTTCTAAGCAAATGACCTGGTATGATATAACTTATGAGAATAGCAAATGCGGCAAGTAATATCTGTAAAGAATATTCCAGGTAGGGAGCAACAGCGACTAAAACCAAACAAACCGCTCCACCAAATTTCATTGGTTTAAATTTCAATAGGCTTCCCGAAATATAAGTACCGATACTGTATAATAAAATATAGAAAGGGAAAGAATATTGCCAGCCAATCTTACTAAAAACAAATGCCAAAGCCATGTAAGAAAATCCAATGATTATCCATACGTAATTATTTGCTTCACTAATAAAGGTCTTTACTCTCTCATTTCTTTCATACTTATAAATGAATATAACATGCACCAGTAATGCAACAGGCGTTACAAACCATGCATAATAATGCCGTGGATAATGTACTATAGCCAATAAATAATATTGAAGCAGACAACCCGCTATAGTGGCATAACCCCAAAGCAGAAAAAAATGACTCTTATCACTAATAGATGATTTGGTTGATTCGATCATCGATGTTATCAGGCGCAGGCTTTGCTCGGGCGACAATTCTTTGTCATTTGGCTTCATTTCAAAAGTATGAGTTTGATTATTGTACAAAATGCACGAATTGCAATCAAGTATGATTGCTATTCATGCATCTTTATTTACAATGTAATAGCATCAATCCATTATATTCACTTATTGGTTTTGCAAAGGTTATTTACATTGCGCTAACATCATCTCTGCATTTTTTTCACCCCATTTTGGGGCAATGTCACTTGCAGGTTTATAGGTCTTGTATAGCTCAACAGATTTTTCAAAAAGAGGCCTGGCTTTCTCTTTTCCTCCACCAAATTGTTCAGGAGTACCAAAAAGGTTTTGACCTTCCCAATAATAAACCCGTGGATTGTTTGGATCAAGTTGTTTAGCAGTTTCCATATTCTCTCTTACAGCAGTTCCGTATTGTTGCCAGCGTGTCATTGGGTCTACAACCATGTGAAGTGTGGCAGCCATACTTTTCTCCAAAATTATTTCTGCATTTTTGGGTTCTATAGCCTCTGCTTTGGCTATTAAAGCATCTGCTCTGTCTGCAATTGCATCTTTATCACCTTTAGGATCCCTGAAACCCTTCCATACATTTGCTAAAGCAGCATAATAGTAAGGCAGCCACTGTGTTTTTTCGGCATCGCCTATTCTTTCAAAAGCGGCAGATACAGCAGTAAAATCGTCAGGCGTTTTTGCTGAATCGAGCAAGGCAATATTTGCCTGCATGCCTTTTTGGTATTTATCGCTTTGCGCAAATACGCAGGCTAACGACATAAAAAACGCGAATGATAGAATGATCCTTTTCATAATTGTTGTTTTATTGTTTGTTTTTTAATTTTTCATATTCTTTTCTAATCTGAAATTTCATCCACCCCTCAAAGGGGCACAGGCAAATGAAGTGCATTGCTTTCCTGTTTCTGTTGAGGGACAAGCTGTGCCTGCCAAATGACTGCTCTCTTTTGCCGAAATATTACCCTCAGCAAAAGTGTGCGACGCAACGATGCCTAATAGATTTTCAAATGCCGGTAACACAATTACCTTTTTTTCTTTTTTTACAAGCCATATAACCTCATTCAACATCGTTGTGTCACTCCCTTGTACTTTTGGTCTATATCTCTTCTCCCTTTAGGGCCGGGGTTTCGGGGCTACAGGTTGTTATTAATTGCATCCTGCGACCTGTCGACACCCCAGCTTAAGAAACAGCCGATAAAATAAAACCTTTTCGACGGAGGCAGAATGGGTTCTTTATACATTCCGTTGTATGAATAGTTATACCCGTATACCTGGTTTGCACCCAGCACATTGGTCATGCTTGCAAACAGCACCACAAAAGTTTTTGCTTTGGTATTGCCTACACTTGGCACCCATTCTGCACTGAAGTTAAGGCTGTTATAACTTTTTGTTTTGCCCTGGTCGGCAATGAAATATTTATTATCGTTGTTAACCAGCAGGTTGTAGTAAGGCCGCCCGGTTGCATAGGTATAGGTGAAGTTAAAACCGGTTTTTATGGAAGTATAAAACCGCTTCATCACTACAGATGCAGTATGATTGGCAACAAAGTTGGGCTGCAACTGCTGCGGGTAATTCAAGTAGTCACGCTTGGTATCTATATAAGAATAGCTGACCCAGTAATCAAAGTTTTGGATCGACTTTTTATCTCTCCAGAATACATCAATTCCCTTTGCATAACCACTGCCACTGTTGTTGTAGTATGAAGTATAATTGGCGGCAGGTATTGTTTTAATCAGGTCTTCATATTTTTTGTAGTAGCCTTCTACCCTGAATATTCTTTCATGAGTCATCTTCTGGTAGTTGATTATATAGTGCGTGGCTTTCGTCATACCAAGGGCTGTTGTGTAATACAGTTGCGTATTCTCGGGTTTCTGATAAAAGGTTCCATAAGCAAGAGACATTTGCGCATCTTTACCTGTTTTATAAGCAAGTGAAATGCGTGGAGCAATATCAGCCTTGTGTATGATGGATGAATTTTCGAAACGAACACCGAGTTTGGCTGCGATGTTATTTGTAAGAAAAATATCGGATTCGGCAAACAAGGCGGTATAGTTATCAATCAGTTTAAACAATGAATCGTGTATCTGGCTGCGGTCGTAAGAATACCAGTATTCGCCGCCGAAGCGAACGGCGCTGATGCCCACGATCTTTTTCTCAAAAACCGCTTTTGCCTGTGCCACATCCTGCCGGTGCTGCAGAATAAAATTTTTGTTTTGCATCCAATACAAATTACTTGAAAATTCTTTTGGCTGATTGCCCTGGTCCTGTATCTGCTGCGAAACATCGTCTCTGTTGGTACTGTAACTGCTGCCAAGATTCATTCTCCAGCCGTTACCTAAATTTTCTCTCCAGCTAAGATTGTTGTACCAATTAACATTCTTTAAGCCGAACGCATCTTTCAAAGACGAACTATCAATGTCGGATCTTCTTAAACCGAGGTTACTAAAACTGAAAGTTGTATAATATTTTACCATGCCTCCCTTCTTTGTTTTAAAGCGAAAGTTGGCGTCTCCGTTATGAAATTGAGGTATTCTGAAATAGTCAGGCGTTTGTTTTACGAGGCTAAAATACAGACCCACATTTACATAGCTGTAATTGATACCCCAGGATGACTTTTTATCTTTTGCCAATTGCTGTGTTCCAATACCTGCGAGCAAGGGCGATATTGAAGCGTCAACTTCTGACTTTTCCGGCAGGTCTATTGATTCAAGTAAAAGTGCAGACGACAATGCCTGACCATATAAAGCAGAATATCCGCCGGTGGTAAAAACAGTTCCTTTAAAAAGAAATGGAGAAAAGCGGCCACGGCTGCCAATATCAGGCACACTTGAATAGTATGGATTATTCACCAAAGTACCATCAATAAACTGTTTGGTTTCGTAACCTGCACCGCCCCGCACGAACAAGCCCTCCTGCTCTCCTACCTGTTGTGTACCGGGCAAAGTTTTTAAAGCGGCCGTGATGTCTGCATTGGAACCTGCTGTGGTAGCAACATCCAACGAACTTAATACTGCAGCTCTTTTGGAGTCACCTGCAGCAAACGAACCTGCTGTTACCATTACGGCTTTCAGCTCATCCAGCTTTTCTTTTATGGCTATATTGAGTGTTATAGCTTCTGCAGCTATGGTTACTTTTTGCTCATACGAGTTGTAACCGATACTGGTTACAGTAATGGTTTGTTCACCCTTTTCAGTTGTACGAAAAGTAAAATGTCCTGAAGAGTCGGTAGTTGCGCCGTCATAAGAATCCTTAAGGCTTATGCTAACGCCGGGAATGGGACGGTTCCTGTTATCCTTTATAGTTCCTGAGATTTTTATTTGCGCCAGCAGCGAATTGGCTATGCCAAGAACAATTAAAACAAGTAGTGACTTTTTCATCAGTTTTGATTTGCAATACAAACATAATATGGTTTATTTTATAAACCAAACTATTTTTAAAACTATTTCACTTTTATTTCGCTACAATAAATTTTGATGCTAGCGGAAGAATAAGCATTAAGCATTCTTGTGTCACTCACTTGTACAGTAAATCTTCTTGCATCTTTTTTTGAACCACAAGGTACAAAGGCAGGAAGTTTCACTAAGCTTTGTGCTGCTTTGTGTCATTAGTGTCTTAGTGGTTCTATTTGCTCCTTGTTGCATCTTTCGCTTGTTGTATTATTCAAAGTCCTTTTACTACCCAGGAAAAAGACAATTGATTCCAACAGAAAAAGAGCATGTTAAAACGTACTGATAAGCTTATGAAGCAATCGGGGCAGTTCGGAATTCTCCTTTCCTCCCCATACCTTTGCAACTCTTTTTTACAGGGTATTTGTTATGCCGTATGTGAACTTAAAACGTACAGAAATGTTGACTATCATTAAGAAAAGACGAATAATAATTTGCCGTACAAGGGAGTGACACAACGATGTTGCCCAAAGAACAAATGTTGGCAACCAAAAAATTAAAAGAAACTATTACAACTCATAACCAGAATATGAATTTATTTGAACGCCAGGCAAGGGAATTTCAGGAAAGACACATCGGGCCAAATGAGCAGGAGACAACAGAAATGCTCGAAACCATCGGGGTAGCTTCGCTGGATGAACTGATAGACAAAACAGTTCCGAAAGATATACGGTTCGATAAAGCGCTGGATGTAGCAGGACCTGTAAGCGAACATCAATACCTCGAAGATTTGAGGAAGACAGCCTCTAAAAATAAAGTTTTTAGAAATTATATCGGGCAGGGTTACTTCGATACGATTACCCCAACCGTCATTCTGCGCAATCTTTTTGAAAATCCGGGGTGGTACACACAATACACACCGTACCAGGCAGAGATTGCACAGGGTCGCCTTGAAAGCCTTTTGAATTTTCAGACAATGGTGAGCGACCTGACTGCTTTGCCGATCGCCAACGCTTCTTTGCTCGATGAAGGAACTGCAGCAGCAGAAGCAATGGCAATGCTCTTTAATCATAAGAATAAGGCTGACAAAATAACGGCTCCAAAGTTTTTTGTTGACGAACACATTTTTGCACAAACAAAAGACATACTGCTTACACGTGCAACTCCCATTAAAGTAGAACTGGTAAAAGGCGATTTTAAAACCGCTGAACTCGATGAAACTTACTTTGGAGTCATTGTACAATATCCCAACAGCAATGGCGCGGTTGAAGATTACCGCAGCTTTTTTGAAAAAGCTCGTGCTGTACATGCGAAAGTGATAATGGCTACAGATCTGCTGGCGCTTACTTTACTCACGCCTCCGGGAGAATTAGGGGCTGATGTAGCAATTGGTTCAAGCCAGCGTTTTGGCGTGCCAATGGGTTTTGGCGGCCCTCATGCTGCTTTTTTTGCTACTAAAGATGAATTTAAACGTGTTATTCCGGGACGTATAATAGGTGTAAGCATAGACGCACAGGGCAACCGGGCGTTACGCATGGCACTGCAAACCCGTGAACAACACATTCGCCGCGAAAAAGCGACCAGTAATATTTGTACAGCGCAGGCTTTACTTGCAAACATGGCCGCCATGTATGCTGTATATCATGGTTCTGAAGGATTGAAAAACATTGCAAAACGGGTTGGCCTGCTGGCGCATTCCTTGAGCAAAGAACTGAAGGAAATGGGTTTTGAACAGGTGAACGAATATTATTTTGATACCATTAAAGTAAAAGTGGATGATGTTGCAGCAATCAGGAAACTGGCAGAAGAGCAAAAGATAAACTTCCACTATTTCGGGGAAGGATTTGTTAGTATCTCTATTGATGAAACAACTGCACAATGCGATGTGCTTGACATTCTTCACCTGTTTGCGCAAACAAAAGGTTTGGGTGATGCAGGAGTGATCTTTGAATACGATGAGAGCCTTGATAATATTCCGGATGAATTGATAAGAACCTCTTCCTTTCTGTTGCATCCCGTATTCAATAGTCATCACAGTGAAACAGAAATGATGCGTTACCTGAAGTCTTTGGAAAACAAAGACCTGAGTCTCGATAACTCCATGATAGCCCTTGGAAGCTGTACGATGAAACTGAATGCAGCCACTGAACTTATTCCTGTTAGCTGGCCTGAGTTTTCAAAAATGCATCCTTTTGCGCCAACTGACCAGTGGCAGGGTTACCACGATATCATTATTGAGTTAGAAAAATGGTTAAGCAGCATTACAGGCTTTACAGCCACTTCGCTTCAGCCAAACAGTGGTGCACAGGGTGAATACGCTGGTCTGCTTGCAATAAAAGGATACCACGAAGACAGGGACGAAGCACATCGTAATGTTATTCTCATTCCTATCTCCGCTCACGGCACCAACCCTGCAAGTGCAGTGATGGCCGGATTTAAAGTGGTAGTAACCAAATGTGACGAAGCAGGAAATATAGATGTCGCAGACTTACAAAAGAATGCAGAAAAATATAAAAATACACTTGCAGGTTTGATGGTTACTTACCCAAGCACACATGGGGTATTTGAAGAAAGCATCAGTCAGATCTGCAGCCTGATTCATGAAAATGGCGGAATGGTTTACATGGATGGAGCCAACATGAATGCGCAGGTTGGATTGACTGCTCCGGGCTTTATCGGCGCTGATGTTTGCCACCTTAATTTGCATAAGACGTTTGCCATACCTCACGGCGGCGGCGGTCCCGGAATGGGGCCAATTTGCGTGAATGATAAGCTTGCTCCTTTCTTACCTGGACACGTGAACATAAACAGAGGAAACAGTGCAAATGCTGTCAGTGCTGCACCTTATGGTTCGGCGAGTATTCTTCTTATAAGCTATGCATACATCAAATTATTAGGAGCTGAAGGAGTAAAAAGAGCGACAGAATACGCTATTCTGAATGCCAATTACATGAAGGCACGTTTAGAAAAGCATTATAAGATTTTGTACAGCGGAAAAAACAATACCTGCGCTCATGAATTTATTGTTGACTTGCGTCCTTTTAAGAGTATCGGAATAGAAGCCGAAGATGTGGCAAAGCGTTTAATGGATTATGGCTTCCATGCTCCTACTTTAAGTTTTCCCGTTGCGGGAACGATTATGATCGAGCCAACAGAAAGCGAACCTAAAACAGAGCTTGACCGTTTTTGCGATGCTTTAATAAACATACATGAAGAGATCGCGGCAATTGAAGATGGTATTGCAGACAAGGCAGACAATGTATTGAAAAATTCACCTCACAGCCTGCAGGTAATTACTGCTGACGAATGGAATCATTCATATAGCCGTTCACAAGCTGCGTTCCCGCTGGAGTATTTAAAGCATAACAAATTCTGGCCGGCGATCAGTCGTGTAAATAATACCTATGGCGACAGGAATTTGATTTGTACCTGCGAGCCGATTGAAGCTTACGAGGAGGCTGGGGTGTAGACCCAGCCTTAGCTCCACGATTTTGCAGACAACAATTTTAGTAGCTTGTATGGTTGGGTTTTGCGGATAAAAGCAGCAACATCAACGTTTTCGTGCTGTTCAAGATTGGTCAGTTGCTGTGGAAATAAGTATTTATAACCCATAGACCAGTCAGGAAATTGAGGCTTATCAATTTTTCCCTCAATTATCTTTTTCACTTCCAAATGTCTTGCATCCCTGGAAATAATTTCGAAAAGGTTTGTTAGCTCCTGTTCATCTCCTTCCAGCAACTGGATAAAGTTGCCGTTACAGTACAGAAGCATGCCGGTAATGGATTTTTTTGAATTATTAAGACGTGCCACTTCGAGCAACTTTTGCAGTTCATCGTCTTTAAAAGGTTTCAGCGCTTTACTGGTATACAGAATGAAATGCATAACATACAGGTTTGATATAATAAGAACGCAATTAAAGAACTTAAAGTATACGCTTGTTTAATTAGTACATTACATTGTGAAAGAGAAATACAACAGCCCTGGCAAATATTCTAAAATTATAAGGCCGGATGGCACGCTGAACTTCAAGGTAAAGGGATTGTCTTTTTTTAAAACGATCGAAATTCATAACCTTTTATTATCCATCAACTGGTTCGGATTTGTAACGGTAGTATTTTGCTTTTACCTTTTTACTAATACCATTTTTACTATTTTGTATATTATTACCGACGCAACCGGCTTGTCTGGTATACATGCTACTTCCACCAATATTTTTTTCAAAGTCTTTTACTTCTCCGCTCAAACATTATGTACGGGATATTTTACCGATACAATTCCCGTTTCCATTCGTTCCACCTCTCTTGCAGCGATTGAAGCTGTTGTAGGTTTGTTCCTTTTTGCCCTGATTACGGGCTTGCTTTATTCGAGATTTTCTAGACCAAATTCAAAGATTATTTTTTCTGATAAAATTCTTATCGGCCCATACAAGCAAGGCAGCGCACTCATGATAAGAATGGCAAACATTAAACGAAATCAGTTGCTGAAAGTAAGTGCAGAGGTAATATTGCTGCTGCGCATAGAAGTTGACGGGATTAAGAAAAACATGTTTTACAACTTGAAGCTCGAACAGGAAACTATTGGCATGCTGCTGCTTACCTGGACCATTGTGCATCCAATTGATGATGAAAGCCCGCTCGATACGTTTTCAATAGAAGACATTGCAGCAGCGGATGGAGAGATTATAGTAGTAATTGAAGGCTCTGATGATATTCTGTCACAAAATGTTTTTGCTAGAACCTCTTTTTCTGCAAATGATATCATCCCAAACAGCCGTTTCGAAGACATTACCTTTACAGATGATAATAATATTCTAAACATTGATATCAGTAAAATAAATCACTACATCTGCGGCAGTTAAAAGGCAAGCCACCAACCCGAACATTTTAACTGGTTTTTATAAATGCAAACGGTGATCTTATAATTCAAGCAACGCTTTCACAGGGTCTTTTCCAAATAATAACAGTTCCGGCGTTTCAAGCAATTCTTTTACTCTTACCAAAAAGCTTACACTTTCGCGGCCATCGATAATACGATGATCGTAGCTTACGGCGAGATACATCATCGGCTTAATAACTACCTGCCCGTTTACAGCCATAGGTCTTTCCTGTATCTTGTGCATTCCCAAAATGGCGCTCTGAGGAATATTGATGATGGGAGTTGACATAAGAGAACCAAATACGCCGCCATTGGTAATCGTAAAAGTTCCGCCCTGCATTTCTTCCATTGACAATTTGTTATCTCTTGCTTTACCTGCAAGCTTTACCACTTCTTTCTCAATTTCTGCCATGCTAAGGCTTTCGGCATTTCTTATAACAGGTACCACCAAACCTTTAGGCGCAGAGACTGCAATAGAGATATCACAATAATCATGGTAAACAAGAGAATCGCCGTCTATATATGCGTTTACTGAAGGCCACTCCTGCAGTGCATAACAAACCGCTTTTGTAAAAAAACTCATGAAGCCGAGATTTACCCCGTGCTTTTCTTTAAACTTATCTTTAAACTGGGTACGAAGCGCCATAATGCGGCTCATGTCAACCTCGTTAAAAGTAGTGAGCATGGCAGTGGTATTCTTCGCTTCCACCAAACGGCGGCTGACTGTTTTGCGCAGATTACTCATTTTCTCCCTGCGCTCGTTACGGCTAAATAGTTCCTGTCCCGAAACCGCTTTTTTACCGGGGTTTGCCAAAGCCTGCAAAACGTCTTCTTTCATTATTTTACCGCCTGCGCCTGATGCTGTAATAGAAGATGGTTCAACCTTTTTGTCTGCAATAATAGCTGCCGCAACCGGCGACGCTTTTATATCATTATGGACAGAAGTAACTGGAGCCTGTGAAGGTGCCGGCTGTACAGCCGGAGCAGTGGTTGGTTTTGTTTCTGCCTTTGTTTCAGTTGGCGCAGTGCCGGTAGCTACGTCACTATCTATTACTGCAATTACATCTCCTATTTTTAATGTATCGCCTTCTTTTGCTTTTTGCGACAGTTTACCTGCTTCTTCAGCATTTAGTTCAAAGGTTGCCTTTTCGCTTTCCAGTTCAGCAATTACTTCATCGCGTTTTACAAGGTCACCTTCTTTTTTTAGCCATTTTACCAAAGTTACTTCTGTAATCGACTCTCCAACAGCGGGTATTTTTATATCTATCACACCTTTTCCGGCTGCAACTGCCTGTGTTGTTGATGGTACTGTTTGTTGAGCTGGTTCCGGTTTAACTGGTGGCGCAGGTGCTTCGTCAACCGGTGCAGGTGCAGGAGCGCTTCCCTGCTTTAGTGCAGTTTCATCGATTTGTGCAAGTACATCGCCGATATTTAGGGTACTGCCTTCTACCGCTTTTGTCTGTAGTATTCCAGGCTTTTCCGCATTTACTTCAAAAGTCGCTTTTTCACTTTCAAGTTCAGCAATTACCGCATCTCTCTCCACATAATCTCCGTCCTTTTTAAGCCATTTTATCAATGTAACTTCTGTAATTGATTCGCCTACCGTTGGAACTTTTATATCGATCATACCCTTCTTTTTAAGTTTTGCAAATTTCGGGGAAATAAGTTGTTTTTAAGAGAAATTTATTGAACGATACTTAGACCGATAACTTGAATGCGGGAAAGGTTAACCAAGCCAAATTTATCCGCACAACTAATACTTTTTAAGTTGCTTTCATCTAAATGAGTTGGTAACAATGGGTAAGCCGAACTCGTCTTTGCCTCTAAAAGGAACTTTTTAACGAATAAATAGCGGCAAAAGTATAATAGATGAAAAAATTTTTTTAGTAGTGCAGCAATAGGTAAACTGCCACTGTCTAATATGTGTTTTAGTTTCAGTTTTACGGTTTTTTTATTGTTTAGCAACCAAAACTATCTGCTTTTTTCCAGAACGCTTAGCGTAGCATTCAAAACCAAACTGCTGTAAACCCTGCTCTTTGCAGGGTTTACTATTTAATTTAAAAGCGCACACAAAAAAAGCCGGCACAAATGCACCGGCTTTTTCAATTGTATCTGTTTAAGGTTACACCGCAAAGCTTTCTCCACATCCGCAACTGCGGCTTGCATTGGGATTACTAAAGTAAAAGCCTTTTCCATTTAATCCATCTGAAAAATCGAGGGTCGTATT
>CAXUMK010000137.1:13090-14136 GCA_964251885.1 uncultured Segetibacter sp.
AAACTGCTGTAAACCCTGCTCTTTGCAGGGTTTATTATTTTAACCGGATGTAAGTTTGATCCAGATAGTTATTCTCAACCCCGCATTCTTATTTATACCTTCTCCTTTTGTCTTACAATTATAAAAATCATAAGAACAAAAATGCAGTCTAATGCTTAAGGTGGAATTATGCCGGTATAACTGCCGTTGAAAAAATCTACACAGCAAAGCCAGCCACGACAAAAACACGAAACCAAATGTCCATTAAAAGAAAAACGTTTTTAAAAAACAATCCATTAATTTGTACAAAAATCAAACAATGAAAAAAAGACTACAGGCAGTTATGGTTTCTACAGTATTGTTAGCCGCCTTACAAACATTTTCGCAGCCTACTCCCAATATCAGCGATACGGCAAAAAGACCACCTCTTGCAAGCCCACGCGACAGTATTGTAGCAACAACGGCCAGCGGCATTACCATAACCATGACGTATGGCAGTCCTGCAATAAAAGGACGCACCATGGGCAAAGAGTTAGAACCAAAAGAAGATTCTATCTGGAGAGCCGGCGCTAACGAAGCCACTACTTTTGAAGTAAGCAGAGATGTAATGATAGAAGGTAAAAAGCTACCTGCAGGCAGATATGCTTTATTTACAAGGAAACATGGCAACACATGGACTTTTATCTTTAATAAAGTATGGCAAACCTGGGGAGCTTACAGCTACAGGCAAAATATGTCTCAGGATGTTTTACAGGTTACAGCAATGCAAATGAAAGGCTCATATAACGAGCGTCTAAAGTATCATATCGATCCATTGGGCATAGTAAGACTGTATTGGGGGAACATAGTAACTGGGTTCACGGTTAAGTAAGCGATTAGCTATGTTTCGTCATTTGTGATACACGGCCGTAACTTTTAAAATTATATTGCCCGCTGGATAAGATTGTTCATTGCTGAATAATGAACAAAAGTACAATCCATCATGCTACTTAACGGGCACACAGGCAAATGAAGGGATTGCTTCGTCGTTCCTCCTGCCAATGACACATTTTTAAAACCACTGTACT
>CAXUMK010000138.1:0-14017 GCA_964251885.1 uncultured Segetibacter sp.
TACAACATCAATGTATCTGCTCCTCCAACCACAGATTTTACATTTGGGCAAAATGGTTGTGCAACCGATACCGCTTTGTTTTTTGACGCATCTAATGGAAATGGAAGATTCTTGCAAAAGTGGCGCTGGCAATTCCCTGATAATACAACTGATACTGCTAAAAATACCAGGAAAGCTTTTGGAGGTTCAGGAACATTTAATGTAAAGCATACTTCAATAAATGATATTGGCTGCTTTGCTGATACGACCAAAGCATTCACTATCGCTCCCCAGCCTGTGGCTAAATTTGGTGTTTCTGACACTACCTGCGTAAATAGCCCGGTTACATTTACAGATTCTTCCTCTGCTTTTGCAGGTACTATTGTAAAATGGTATTGGGACTTTGGAAATGGAGATATGGTTACAAATTCTACCAATGCTGCTATAACGAGAAGCTTCAACTTGCCTGGCAGCTACGTTGTGTCTCTTCAGGTTGAAAATGCATCAGGTTGTAAAAGCCTTGTCTATAAACAAACGATCACTGTTCATGCGTCTCCGGTTATCAGTTTTGATATGCCAGGCGCCTGTTTACCCTCGGCCGTGGCCGTTTTTACAAACCAGACAACCATAAGCGATGGAACTGCCAATTCGCTTACTTACGCCTGGAATTTTGGAGATGGCGGAGTATCTGCTTCAAAAAATCCTACACATACTTACACCACTGCCGGCCCTTTTACTGTTCATCTTAAAGCTACCTCTGTGTATGGCTGTTCTGCAGATTCGGTAAAGGTTTTTTCTAACATTTATCCGCAGCCAATAGCCGGTTTTAGTTATGCTCCGCAAACAATTTGTGTTACAGACAGTGTACGGTTTACCGATACCAGCAGCGCAAAAAACAGTTCGGTAAATAATTGGTTCTGGAATTTTGGCGAAGGGACAACAAGCAGTCTTCAAAACCCTGCAAAGAGATATGCAGATAGCGGTTCTTACTTAGTTACATTGGCTATAAAGTCTGCCACAGGTTGTGTTTCAGATACGGTTAAGCAAACCATTCACATCAATAAATCTCCCGTTGCAGCATTTACTATTACAGGTTCGACATGCGAAAAGCAGCCCTTTACCATAACAGACCAGTCAAAAGCAAATTCAGGAATACTCACTAACTGGTATTGGAATTATGGCGATGGAACTGCTGATATTCATTCAAGTGTAAATCCGTTTACTAAAAGTTATAATGCCCTGGGCAGTTACATTATTTCTCTTGTTGTAGAAACAAATAATGGTTGTAGAAGTGATACGGCAAAACAAACCGCTGTCGTTCGCCCTTTGCCTGTTGTCAATGTTATATTGCCCAATGTGTGTGTGAATGATCCGTTTGCAGCATTTACTGACAGTAGTTATTTGCCCGGCAGCGCTACAGTTACACCGTTAGTGTATAGCTGGAACTTTGGCGATCCTGCTGCGACCGCTGCAAATCCAAATACTTCTGCTGCTCAGAACCCGCAGCACAAATATGCATCTTCTGGCATTTACAATGTATCGCTGACTGTTATCTCTAATACCGGCTGTGCTGCAACTGCAACTAAATCTTTTACTGTCAACGGAGGTTCACCCCAGGCAGATTTTTCAGTGATTGATAATGGTGCGCTTTGCGGTAATTCGCAGGTGATGATTAAGAATAATTCATTTGTAGATATTGGTAAAATCAATACAATACAACTGGTATGGGATTCTCAAAATAATCCCGGCATCATTGAAACCGACTCCGCGCCTTCTGCAGGCAAAATATATTCTCACACATTTGCTGCAGTGCAGACTGCTACAACTTACCAGGTAAAGATGCGGGCTTATTCCGGGGCAAGTTGTGTGAATGAAAAAGTGGTTTCAGTAACCGTCAATCCTTCGCCTAAGGTTTCCTTTACTGCTGTTCCGCCAATTTGTTTAAACGATGATCCGCGAGCAATAACACAGGCAGGCGAAACAAGCGGGCTTACCGGAACTTTTGCATTTACTGGAAAGGGAGTTTCTGCTGCCGGTGTGTTCAATCCCGCTACAGCAGGAGTGGGGCCAACTGCCGTGACATATACTTTTACCTCTTCCGCTGGTTGTGTAGACTCTGCATCACAAACCATTGATGTCGTGCCTAATCCTGTTGTTCAGCTACCTGCCAAAGAGTATGTTTTAGAGGGAGGTTCTGCTATATTGAATCCTTCCATCACTGGAAATGCGGTTAAGTTTATGTGGACTCCGCCCACTTACTTAGACGATGCAACTGTACAGAAACCCATAAGCACACCAAAAGAAAATATTACTTACCTGTTGACTGTAACTACGGCAGAAGGATGTTCAGGAAGCGGTGAAGTAGTTGTTGTTTTACTTAAGTCACTTGGAATTCCCAATGCTTTTTCTCCTAACGGAGATGGTATAAATGATGTCTGGAATATTCCTGCTTTAGCATCTTACTTTGATTGTACGGTAGAAGTATTCAACAGGTATGGAGCAATTGTATACAGCAGTGTAGGTTACAACAAACCCTGGGATGGAACATTCAAAGGAAGTTCTTTACCGGTGGGCGTGTATTACTACATCATCAACCCAAAGAACGGCCTGAAGCAAGTGTCGGGTTATGTGACTATTTTAAAATAAAAACCCTGAAGGGGCTTAAAAGTGAATGCGTGACTGTAGTGGGTTAAATGAAACTTAAAATGATAAATCCAAATTTCAGCTCTGCGGATTATTGCAATAATCCTATAAATTTAAAAAATGAAAAAGGTTTTTTGTGCAATTGTTTTGTGTCTGTCGTGTTTTGCTTCTTTCGCCCAGCAGCTTCCTCATTATACCCAATATGTGCTTAATACTTTCATCATAAATCCTGCTGTGGCGGGCATTGAAAATTATACTGATGTTAAAGTCAGTCACCGGCATCAATGGGTGGGTATAGACGGAGCGCCAGTGACTACCTACCTTACCATTCATGGCCCTTTAAAGAAAAGCGATTACGACCGCGAGACTGCAACGGGTTTTCATGCAGAAGGAGAGAACCCACGTGGTAAAGCCTACTGGCAGGATTACGAAAAAGCGGAGCCACATGGCGGCATCGGGTTGACTATCCTCAACGACCGCACGGGCCCTCTTAACCGGTTTGCCGCTTATGGCACGTATGCTTATCATTTGGGCATTGCACCACGAACCAGCCTTGCCGCGGGCATTTCGGTGGGCATACAAAATACTTCGTTAAATGCGGGCAAGCTTTCATTTGATGTGCCGGTTGATCCTGCCGTTGCCGGCAGCGGCTATCTAAACCGTTTAAGCCCCGATATGAATGCTGGACTGTGGCTGTATTCGGCTAATTACTTCGTCGGACTTTCTGCCCAAAACATCATTCCGACAAAATTAAAATTTGCACAGGATACGGTAAAGCTGGCAGGAGGCCGCCAGATACCCCACCTGTTTTTGACAGCCGGGTATCGTTTTTTTGTTACAGATGATATCTCTTTTCTCCCAAGCGGACTGCTTAAATACGTTACTTCAACGCCTGTTAGTTTCGACATCAATACAAAGTTTCAGTTTAGAGATTTTTTGTGGGTAGGTGCAAGCTACCGCTACAACGATAGCTGGGCAGGAATGGTTGGGTTAAACATCAGCAATACATTAAACATCGGTTACTCTTATGATGCTACCACATCGCAGCTTAATACAGTCAGCAGAGGCTCGCATGAAATTGTAATTGGTTTTCTGCTCGGCAACAAATATGGTGATACCTGTCCGAGGAATTTATGGTAAGAGAGAGAAAAGGTGCTATAATGTGGCCATCAAAATATTCAATCACTAAAGTTTTTGGGGGGCAAACATTTGTTCTTTCTTCGGCTCCGGTTGTGTCACTCCCTTGTACTGCATCTTTTCATAGCGGCCATACTCCTGCATTATCTATCTCAAACTATTCTTGATACCTGCTGCAGTCACTAAATTAATGAGAACGGTTACTTAAATTTTAATAACAGAAAAAGTACGCACAGCAGGAGCAAAGGGAACAGGTTCTGAGTGGTCGACATCTTCATTCCTATCGGGTTCATTTCCATCTTCATCAACAGGTTTGTTTTTGTTTCTTTTTGCAGCTTTTATTCGCTTATAAGAAGTGACTGAGGCGCTAACTGCTGCCCGTGGAGTTCTTGAATACTCGTAAGAATAACTATGCTCTTCATCCCGAAGAGGAGCTATATACACCGCAGGAGGAGCCAGGAAATGATAATCAGTGTTATAGTTTGTTGAATAAAAAACAGTTTGTTTTACAGAATCTACCTGCATTTCAATCAGGTTTTCAAGCGACTTTAATTCGTCTAATTTTCCATTGATTACATCCTGGTCAATAATGATCACATTTTGCCTCTGCAATTTTCTTATTCCAGCCGGTGTTACACTCTTCACTTTCATTAACTCTAATTCCTTTTTTGCAGATTTGAGATTTGCAAAAGCGCTTTCTATTGTTCGCCTGAATTCACCTTTCAAAACAAATCTTTTGTTATTAAGAGCTATCGTTACTGCTCTTTCTGCATTTTTCGCTGCTTTTTCATTGTTTGCAAACAGGTTTACAAACAGCTTTTGTGCATCCACTTCCTGCATTTGTTTTTCTAATTCATTTTTCGAATTCTCAAATGTTATTTTGATATTGTCACGTACCGGAGACTCTTCCTGTTGCGCTGCTTCTGAGTTTATTTCAGGTAATGTTATTGACTGCCCATCTTCTTCATCTGCTTTTGCAGGAAGGGGAGGAGGAGGTGGCTGCCTGACACCTTCAAGGGTTTTTAAAACAGGAGGTTCCTGCTGCTTTTTCTTTTGAACGTCGGTTTTGGGAGCATTGGCAAGAAAGAAAACCGGATTGAATAACGGGTTATTGATATTTGCAGCAAGAGGTTCAAAAACAACATGAGAATGTTTATTCGCAGCTTCTGTTTTATTCATCTTTCTGCCGGTAAGTAAGGCAAGTGAACTAAAAACAGTGGTCATTACTAAGAAAGCAATTAACTGGTGCTTATAATTGAATAATGACTTTTCCTTTCTTTCAATCATTCTTTTTATCCTGTTTAACAGCAGGTGTTTATCCGCCGTTGCCTTCATTGCCAGCAGCGGCGAAGACGTTTGAAATGAAGCAATCTGAAGCAGTGCACGGGCATAAGAGTGAGCATTGTATTCGTACTGAATAACCCAATCGTCGCAACAGTTTTCTCTTTCTCTTTTTATGTGATTTTTTATCAACTGCATAAAAGGATTAAAAAACAGGCAGGCTTCAATTAAGGCAAGAAGAAGATTAAAAAGATAGTCAAAGCGTTTTATATGAGCAAGCTCGTGCAATATCACCGCTTCCATTTGCTGTGTATTCAAATAATTGATTGCAGCAAGCGGAATTAATATCAGCGGTTTAAAAAAGCCGATGGTTAAAGGAGTTTGAACTGCATCAGACAGGAAAATTTGTACCGGGCGGTTTAGTCCTAATTGTAAAGCTATTTTTTTCACAAATAACCGCCAGTCTGCGTCTATTTTTATAAGCCCTTTCGTTCTTACAACCTGTATATTTCTGTAAGCATTTAACCACTTTAGCGCAAGAAAAAACAACAAGACAAGATAGGCAACAGATAAATACGGAAACAACAATTCTGCCCGGCTAAGCCAATGAAAAAATTGTTCTTTCACCGAAGCGCCGGTGTTATCTGTTATACCTTCATAATAGGAGTGATTGATGAAAACAGTTTGTGTTAAAAGTGAAGTCTGGCGGTAATAAAATACCACCGTTAATATAAACCAGGTAAAGCCTGCTATTTGCAAAACCAGACCGGCAGTATACTTCTGGCGGGAAGATAATTTGAAAATAGTATTTACAAAAAAATACAAGAGCCATAAAAGTGCAAACTGCCACAGGCTGTTGATAATAGCATAACCCAGCGCCTGCAAAAAAGGAGAGTGGATTGCCTGATGCATACTATTTGTTTTTCAGGTTATCGAGAAGTTGTTGTATTTCATCTAACTCTTCTTTGCTTGGCAACTGACTGCCAAGCGCTTGCATTACGAGCTGTGTTGATGAACCTCCAAACAGGCCTGAAATCATCTTTCCTACAAACTGGCTTTGCGTTTTCTCCTTGCTCACGTTTGCCTGGTAAATATGTGTCTTTGCAGAATCATCTCTTGTAACCAGCCCTTTTTCAAACATGATCTGCATCAGTTTCAAAGTAGTTGTATACCCAGCTTCTTTAGACAACAGAATGGTTTCGTGCACATCTCTCACAGTGGCTTTGCCCTTTTGCCACAACACCTGCAGTATCTCTAATTCTCCTTCTGTAGGTTTAATTTGTTTTGCCATATACGAGTAGTTTCGTATCAATATTAGAAAGTAAATTTTGAATAGTAGCTTTCAGAGTTTTTTTTAATAAAAGATTAACAGCCTACTAAACCTAATGTCATTTAGTTAAGGGCTTTATGATTGAACATTGAGAATGATCATTGGTTATTGAACATTTAAAAATAAAAATTTTCAATGCTCGATGCTCAATAGTCAATACTCAAATAAGAACGATATTGCTTAACTAAATAACATTGCCCTAAAACCCCCGAAGGGGGACTTAAAGAAAGTACTGAAGTTGTATTATGAAGGTTTTAGCTCCCTTCAGGGCGGGGGGGTTATTATATTTGCTTCACAGGTTGCTGCTCTATACCAAATCGTTTTAAAACAAGCTTGAAAACATGAAGTTGAAATGGAATAATAATAGTCTGTGGATGTCAATTGTTATTTGTACGATTGCATTAGCGTCGTGCAGGTCGTCAAAAATATTCAGGTCTTCTTTTGTCAGTGGCGACAGCTATCACAGCAGTTATGATGATACTACACTCACTCCCGATAACAAGGCTATCCTGATGCCGTATAACCGTTTTATTGATCCTGCAGGAACGGTTATTCGTTTTGGAAACCCGGTTCTTGAAAACCATAGTCTCGATTGTGTTTTGCTTCCCGGCCAAAAAGTGCTGGTTGTAGAAGACAGGTATGGCGTTGCTTTTATTGATGTACAAAATAACAAGCTACTGCATCATCTTGATTATACCGGTACTTATAAAGGTCTGATGAGCACTTATTCAGGCATTAAAGCCTGGCAGGATGAAAAGACCGTACACGTTTTTTGGGGAGCATCAGACCCGGACAAAAAAAGCTCATTTATATTAGACGCTGTATGGGATGGCAAGAAGGCGACGATAAAAAGTTCCTTTTCGTTTGATGCAGTTGCCCCATCACCAATGGCTTTGCCCAATGATATTACCATTAATAAAGAGGGTGATGAAAACTACCTGTACGTTGTACTGAACGGCAACAGTCAACTGACTAAAATAAGACTGCGCGACAAAAAAATAATATGGACAACGGCAACCGGAATGGCTCCTTTTGGTATAGCCATCGCTTCAAATAAAGCTTATGTCACCAACTGGGCCGGCGCTTTCCCAACCGATGCTTCAAGAGAAACTGCCGGAATACCTTATGGCAATGTTTATATTGATCCACGCACCGGGGCCACTGCCTCGGGTACAGTAAGTGTGATTGATCTGCAGACCGGAAAAAAGCTGACTGAAATTGAAGTGGGTTTACATCCCAATGCAATTATTGCTGGCAGCGATAATCAATTTGTGTATATAACCAACGGAAACAGTGATAATATTTCAGTCATCAATACAGCAACTGATGCGGTTACAGATTCGATTTCAGTAAAGCTGGGCGGCAAAGAAAGCTCCCTAATTGGTGATTCTCCCAATGCGCTTGCCATTGATAAAACGGGTACGACCTTGTATGTTTCTAACGGAATGGACAATGCAATTGCAGTGGTTAAGCCCGGCGCAAAAGCCTCTGCTGCAGGTAAAGGCAAATCGTATATCAGCGGCTTTATTCCAACAGAAGCTTATCCGGCAGGTCTTGCAATAACCGATAGTTTCCTGTACATATCTAATCTTGAAGGTGAAGGAGCGCGTGCCGCAACAAATAAAAACTTCACCGTTCACCAGCAGGAGGCTACTGTATCTGTAATCCCTTTGCCCGATAAAAACACTTTGCAATCTTATACCGCAAGAGTGGAAGCGGCAAACATGCTGTACCGCACAAAACTTACCCGGCTTTTGCCGAGAAAAGGAATAGCTGCGAAGCCTGTTCCTGAAAGAATTGGCGAACCATCTGTTTTTAAACACGTGGTCTACATCATAAAAGAAAATAAAACTTACGACCAGGTTTTTGGTGATGTGCCTGCAGGCGATGGAATGAAATCGTTGTGCATCTTTGGCAACGAGGTCACTCCAAACCAGCACAAGATGGCTAAAGAATATTCTTTATTAGATAATTTTTATGCTTCAGGTAAATCATCCGCCGAAGGGCATTCATGGACAGATGCTGCTATTGTAACTGATTACATTGAAAAAAATGTACGCGCCTGGTTTCGCAGTTATCCTCATGTGCTGGCCGATGCGCTTGCCTATAACAAAGAAGGCTTTATCTGGAACAATGCATTGGATCATGGTAAAACGGTAAGAATTTACGGCGAGGCCTGCGAGCCAACCTGGAAAGGTAATTATGGATGGAAAGATTTCTATTCATCCTTGCTTGCCGGAAAACCAATTGCGTTTACAAACAATACAACCATATCGAGAGTAAGACCGATCATGTCGGCAGGTTATCCATGCTATGACAACCACAATCTTGCCGATCAGATACGTGCAGACGCTTTTATACAAGAGTTAAACGAATATGAAAAAATGCCGGGAGACCAACTGCCTCAGTTAATCATCATGGCTCTTCCCGAAGATCATACGGCTGGCATGCGCGAAGGTTTTCCCACACCAAGAGCAATGGTCGCAGACAATGACCTGGCTTTTGGTAAAATTATAGAAGCATTGACCAAAAGCCGTTTCTGGGATTCTACGGTTGTGTTTGTTACAGAAGACGACTCTCAGTCAGGATGGGATCATGTATCGGCATACCGTACTACAGGATTTGTGATCAGTCCTTATTCTCATTTACAAAAAACCGTGCATACCAATTATAACCAAACCTGTATGGTGCGCACAATAGAGCAAATCTTAGGTTTGCCTCCCATGAATGTGATAGATGCCACAGCACTGCCCATGTTTGATTGTTTCAATACCGGCGCTGATAAAACAACGTATACCTTTCTAAAAAACATCATTCCTTTAGATGAAATGAATAAGAGCACAGGTTCATTAAACGGCAAGGCAAAACAATATTCTATTTTATCTTCACTGCCCGAGTTTGACCACATCGACGGAGGCAGCGATGATCTTCTTAACAGGATTATATGGTTTGCAGCAAAGGGCAGCGAGCCCTATCCCAAACGAATGACTGTTCCTAAAAAACTCCGTAAAGATGATGATGACGATTAAGCCTGCTTTGCCTGTTTCAGTATTTGTAGTTTTTTTGGTAACCGTCATTTGTATTTCATGGCAGCTCCGGTTGTGTCACACCCTTGTGCCGTATCTTTTTATGGCAGCTTTTTCCAGTAAAGCACACGGAAAACAAAGTATGGTAAAGTAGAATTAAGTCAGCTTTAGTGAAAGGTCTTAAAGCCTGAAAGGCCGTCATCTCAATAGCCGCCGGTGTAGCCGGCGGAAAAAGGTAAACAAGATATCTCAAACCCTGAAAGGGTGTAATCTTTTCCTACGTGGTTCTATTTATTCAACCCTTTCATCGTTATTTTATATGTTTGATAATTGATCAATGAATCTGTTTCTACAAAATCTTTCTTTCTTATAATTGTTAAGGGATATGAGTTACTCTTTGGCTTGTCGAATAAAGAATAAAAAGTAAAAGTGTGCGACGCAACGGATGAGTCATAGTAGTAATTCAGCCTGGTACAAAAAAAAGACTACTTACTTCTTTATCTCTTGAGCAGTATCATTAAAAAGAATGATAACTTCCTGCATCTTTAATCATTATTCTTAACAATAACGAACGCTGTTTTGCTTATGAAATGTATGCTTCAAAAGATTGACAAAAAGGCTGTAAGCCTGTTTGTTTTTGCAATCGCACATCAATTGTTGTTTGCCCAAAACACTTTACCACTCACTGATTTTTCTTTTTTTCAATCTCCCGGCGCTATCTGGAAAATTGCAGGTGATGTGAGGGGCGACCTCAATCAAAAGGCAGTTTTAACTACCACTCCGGGAACAGGAGTGCTTGTGAACCTGACTGATTTTAATAATCCCGGACAAGATCTGATTTCCAATATGCAGCATGGAGATATGGATCTGGAGCTGGATTATATGATGGCTTTAGGTTCTAATTCCGGTATTTACCTGCAGGGGCGTTATGAGATTCAGTTGCTGGATAGCTGGGGTGTTATCAACCCAACCTCTGGTGACAATGGCGGTATTTATGAGCGATGGAATGACGGCAAACCCGAAGGTCAGCAGGGATATGAGGGACACGCTCCCCGCCAGAATGCAAGCCGTGCACCGGGGCTTTGGCAGCATATCAAAATTTCTTTCCAGGCGCCCCGTTTTACTTCGCTTGGTCAGAAAACAGAGAATGCAAAAATATTGCGGGTTGAGTTGAATGGAGTTTCTATACAAGAAAATGTTGAGTTGTCAGGGCCTACACGTGGTTCTTTGGGCGATGAAGTTGCTATGGGTCCTTTGCGTTTTCAGGGCGACCATGGACCCGTTGCGTTTAGAAACATAAAAATTGCTACGTATGATAAACCACGTCCTGAACTTTTAAATCTGAAATATGCTGTTTACAAAGGCAGGTACGATGCCGAACCGGATTACAGCAAGCTTCCTCCCGAAGCGCAGGGAAGTTCGGTAATACTTTCATCCAATGTCAATACCATTCCAAATGAGTTCGTAATCCGTTACACCGGAACGATCAGGGTAAAAGAACCAGGCGATTATACTTTTAATTTCAAAACTACCGGTGGAAGAGGTTCATTAAAAATTAAAGACCAGGTTGTTATACCTGTTGGCAGCAGAGGCCGGGGAAGAGGCAAGGTAACTTTACCTGCCGGAGAATTTCCTTTTGAGCTTTTTTATTCAAAATTTCTTGACTACGCCAAACCAGCTTTGGGTCTTGCAGTTGCCGGTCCGGGCATTCGTGAATATGTTATCAGTGATGTCAATGTTGCTTCAGAAGATCCCATTGACCCGATACTCATAAATGCTCCTGTAAATACCATTTTACGAAGCTTTGTTGATATAGATACGTTTAGGGTTACACATGCTGTAAATGTTGGAAGCCCGCAACGGTTGCATTATACATATGACATGGATAAAGGAATGATCGTACAAATGTGGCGCGGCGGCTTTTTGGATGCAACCCCTATGTGGCATTCAAGAGGCGACGGCTCATCGCGTCCGGTGGGGATGGTGCAGAGGTTTGGCACACCCATGCCTGCTATAGAAAGTCTCAGTTCTCCTGCTGCTGCCTGGTCTGCAGATACAACCGGTTCAGGTTTTCGTCCTAAAGGGTATGTGCTCGACCATAACGACAGACCTGCTTTTAAATACCAGGTGTATAATACAACAGTCACCGATGCTTCAACCGTCATCGAAAACAACCAGGGATTGCACCGCGAAATAACACTACAAACTCCCGCATCCAATCTATACCTGCTTTTAGCGAGGGCAAATAATATAGAAACCATTTCGGCAGGACTGTATTTGCTGAATGACAAATCCTACTACTTGCGCATTGAAGATGCCGGCGCAGCAAAGCCTGTTATACGCGATGCAAACGGCGGTAAAGAATTGATTATTCCTATTCAAAATAAAGTAAGCTATTCTATCCTTTTTTAAATCATGATTGCTATGATTCGTTCATTTAAAATTAGTATTTGTAAAAAACATCTTCCTGTTGTCATGCTTGCCCTCTGCCTTGCAGCAGCCAACAAGCAAGGTTGGTCGCAGTCAGAGTCGGCTAAAGAAGAAGATTATTTTAAGATCATGCGGGTGCCTGCGCCTGAGGGAGTGATACTTGAAGTAGGTGGTCTCTGCACGTTGCCCAATGGAGACTTAGGTGTAACAACGCGGCGCGGAGACGTTTTTATTGTAGAAAATCCGGGCAGCCAGCATCCTTTCTTCCGTAGGTTTGCCACGGGTATGCACGAAGTACTTGGGTTGGCTTATAAAGACGGCGCTCTCTACTGTGCTCAACGCGGAGAACTAACCAAGCTGGTTGACACCGATATGGATGGCAAGGCAGACGTGTACGAAACGGTGTATGCATGGCCTATAACCGGCAACTATCACGAGTACAGCTACGGGCCAAAGCTGGCTCCTGATGGTTCTTTCTTTGTTACATTGAACTGCACCTGTCCCCCGGCATGGTGGCACATGCAAAGCAATGCCAAATGGAGAGGATGGGCGCTGCACATTCAGGAAAACGGGGACATGGAACCCTGGGCTGCGGGAATGCGTTCTCCATGCGGTATCAGCATGGTCGATGGCGAATTGTTTTATACCGACAACCAGGGCGATTGGGTAGGTTCAGGTAGTGTGATGCCGGTACGAAAAGGTGCTTTTATGGGACATCCCGCCAGCTTAGTTTGGAGCGGGATGCCTAATTCGCCGGTAAAAGTTACACGCGATCAGGTGTATGCTGTTAACCCGCCTCCTCCCACCGAATTTGATAAAGAAGGCCAGGAAATTAAGCCGCAGAATGTAGAGAATGGAAAGTTTGTAACGGAGTTTGAGATCAAAAAACAAATCCCTGATCTGCAGTTGCCTGCCGTTTGGTTGCCTCATGGAATTCTCGGCATCTCCAACTCTGAAATTGTAAAAATCCCGGAAGGAACATTCGGACCATTTGAAGGGCAGTTGCTGGTATGCGACCAGGGTCAAAGTATGATCGACCGGGTATTTATGGAAAAAGTGAACGGAGAATACCAAGGTGCAGCATGGGCTTTCAGAAGCGGCTTTCAGTCGGGCATTGTTCGTTTGGCCTGGGGGAAAGACGGTTCGCTGTTTGCCGGAGAAACCAACCGCGGGTGGGGCTCGGCAGGTGAAGCTACGGAAGGTGTTCAACGCCTGATCTGGAACAACCGCATTCCATTTGAAATGAGAGCGGTGAGGGCGATGCCCGATGGTTTTGAGATCGAGTTTACAAAACCCGCCAATAAAAAATATGCAGAAGACCTCGCTTCTTATTCCGTAGAAAGTTATATCTACAAATACCAGGGTGTTTATGGAAGTCCTCCCATGAATACTGAGAAGTGCCCTGTCAAAGGTGTAAAGATTTCTAATGATGGAATGAAGGCACGGATCATCGTTGACAATCTTCGCCAGTATTATATCCACATCATTACCTTGAATGGAATCCAGGATGCTGAAAACGCTTATTCTTTAGTGCATCCGGTTGCCTATTATACATTGAACAATATTCCCGAAGGCGCTAAATTATCGCTTAAAGAAGTAAGTACTAAAAACTCGGCAGGCACAAAAATGAATGCAACACCGGCAAAAAAAGGCGCACCTGCAAAAGGCGCTGCACCTACTGAAAAAAGTAACCCTGCACCTGGCGCTAAAACAACTACGACAAGTGCTACAAAAGCACCTGCTTACGATGATGTAAAAAACCTGCTGCAAAAAAATACCTGTCTTGCCTGTCACAATCCAAATACAAAACAGGTTGGCCCTGCTTATAAAGACGTAGCCAAACGCAAGTATACAGTTGCCCAGCTTGTTCAGTTAATTCACCAGCCAAAGCCGGAGCATTGGCCTGAATATTCTACCCCAATGCCGCCCATGCCGCAGGTTCCGGTCGCCGAAGCCCGCAAGATCGCAGAATGGATTAAATCGCTGGAGAAAAGTAAGTAAGAGATACTTTAAAAGATGAAAAGAGAAGTTGTGGGTTGACAGGCAATTGTCCATTGGGAAGCTTTTGTTGTGTCACTCACTTGTACTTTTTATTCTTTACGCTGCTCTTAGCGTAAGTATCGGGGCTTCGTTTTGGGTCTTTTCGTCTACTCCACTTAATGTTAGCGGTTGTTTTAAGGACTAGGGATGA
>CAXUMK010000139.1:0-13696 GCA_964251885.1 uncultured Segetibacter sp.
CTTGTATGTTTTCGCACAGTCTGACGTTGTGTCACTCACTTGTACGGCAAACCTTTATTCAGCTTTTAACCCACATCTGCTTGCCTCATTGATAAAAAAACTGCTTCAGTTTAAGCATCTTTTCTTTAAGTTAATGCCAATGAGCTAACGGGACAAGTAGTGCATTGCCTAATATAGAACAAACCGTATTAAGAGTGCGACGCAACTATGTAAAATAGTAGCAATACAGCCCGGCTAATAATAATGTATTGAACATTCTTTGGCTTGAGTACAAAATAAAAAACTCTCCGTTGTAAAGACGAAGAGTTTTTTATTATTTATTAAAAAAATAATTAAGCTTTTTTCTTTGCAGGGGTTTTAGGCGGTGCTACCGGTTGTTTAGGTGCACTCATCGCTTTTTTAATCTGCTGAGATGCACTCATTGCATAAGAATTTGTAGGGTCAACAGCCAATATACCGTCCAGATCCTTTAAAGCTGCAGGATAATCTTTTTGAACATTGGCATGAATATTAACCAGGTATGCATAGTTAGAGATGATCGTATTCTTATATTTTTCCTTGTCGGTTTTCTCCATAAACTGGATGTATTGCGTTACCGCAGGAACAGCGCTGCCTGTAGTTGTATCTTTGTCGGCTGCAATAGCTGCTTTTGCTCTTCCCGAGTAGCCTTGTGGCTGATCAGGGAATTTTTGAATATACATGTTGCTAACACTATCTGCTGCTGTATAATTATTTGCTTTTAATGCAGCATCTGAAAAGAAATATAAATCTCTTGCGCTTAGATCAGGTTTTACTGCTGCAAGTTTGCGATACCAGTTTAACTGCTCTGCATAATTTCCGGATTGACCAAGAGATGTTGCAATAAAATTAATAGTCGTTATTTTGCTTGCAGTAACAGTATCAGCATTCAAAGCTTTCTCAAGATAAGAAGTAGCTACAGCTTGCTGATCGGGGAATTTGAGCATTAGTTTTCCTGCAAACTGATAAACAGCAGGATTCACTTTATCTGCAGATACTGTATTCAAATACGATTCTATATTTGACCTCGCCTGAATACTATCTCCTAACCTGTCGTAGTTATAAGCATATATTACTTTTAATGGAGAGTAATTTTTGCAGGCGCCCGCTTCCATGGATTTTAATTTATCTAAAGATTCCTGGTATTTACCTGATCTAAAAAGGTAGTCAGCATAAGCCGCGTCGGTGCTGCAGTCTTTATCAGAATTACTAATGTACTTATTTAAATAGTCACCAGCTTTGTTTACATCACGGTTAGAATAGTAATCATACAATTCAAGATAAACCGGAGCGTAAGCAGGGTCTGCAGTAATGGCGTCGTTATAATAACCTAAGAATTTCTCGGTGTTGGCCTGGCTTTGAAATATCTTACCTAACCTGTAATCCGCCTTCGCATATTTTGGATTTGCCTTTAAAGCATTCGTAAAAGCTTCGTAAGCATTTCCGCCCTGGTCATTACCCATTTTAAGATAGTTAATACCAAGATTAGTAAAAATATCGGGGTTACTAGGATCTAATGCAATCGCTTTTTTTAATACTTCAATACCATAAGCAGGGTCGCCCGCGGTTGCAGGACCATCAGCTTCTGCACGGCCAATTGCATCGAGAATAGCGGGGTTCTCTTTTTTCTTATTCATGCTCGAAGTAATAGCGACTTCAAAACGCTGACGGGCATCGTCTTTATTACCCTGAAGCACTGCTACATGACCCATGCCTACCAGCAGCCAGGGATTGTTTCCGTTGGTATTTAAAGCATTTTGATAAATTGTTTTTGCACCTGCTACACTATCTATGGCAATGTACGTTTGTCCAAGCCAATAAACTGCCTCTGCATTTTTGGGATCAGCAGCAACAATCTTTTCTAAAGTTTGTCTGGCAGTAGTATTACGTCCGTAGTATAAACTTTTTCTTGCATCATCAACAGATTGCGCCAGTAGTAATTTTCCTGATAACAAAACTGCTAATAACAAGGTGGTCAGTTTCTTCATGTCTCTTTGTTTTTGATGTTTTTTGTTATTGACTTTCTTTTATGTTTGTTGTTCTGCGGTTAAACTGCATTTGTGAAGGAACCAGTAAAGCTCTTCTAAATATTAACTGACCTCTTTCGGTAGTTAAAAACTCAACAAATCTTGATCCTATGCCGGGGTAATTTTCTTTGAGCACATAATACAATCCCCGTACCAAAGGATACTGATTAAATGTGATTGTTTTTTGCGAGGGTTTTGCAAAAACACCTTTATCACAATTTTTACATTCAATCAATGCCATTCTCACTTTTTCAACGGCCTGTTCCTGCTGTTTGTTTTGAGGATCGATCATCCAGCTTATTCCTACAAAACCAATTGCCGAAGGCGTTTCTGCAATATAGTCTATCAAAGCTTCACTGTTCTTAGCTCCTGTTATATTTTTTCCAAAAGCGCTGCCGCCTAAAAGCGAATCTTTTAAATACCGTACCGTGCTTGTTGCAGTATTACCATCAATAGCTATATTTAATTTGCTGTTTCCCTTTCCTGCTAATAGTTGTTTTAAATCATTTATTGTAAAAACACTGTCGGCGCTTTGCATATTCACAATTACGGCAACTGCATCTTTAGCCAATTGAGCAAACTCAGGTTTATACCCGATTTTCCCATCATAAAACTTTGTTTCTTCACGGCTTAATTCCCTTGAAATAATAACTATTTTAGTACTGTCTTTTTCCAGGTCTCGAAGGCATTCCGCCTCGGGCTTATACTCAACGAGAACTTTCACATCCGGGTAAGCAGACTCAAAGACGTTAACCTCTTCTGACATTACCGGCTGGAAACTTTCATCAACACTTATGTGTAATGTTTTGCTGTTTGCTTCGTTTTGCTTTGCATTGCCTGCAGGTTGATTACATGCTGCAAACAGAAAGATACAAGCTATTAAAAAAATCCATTGCTTCATAATTAAAAATAATCTTTCTTAAAACCGCGATAAATTCTCCAGAAGCCATACACTGCACAAATACCGCCAAAAATGTAGCGGAATGTAATATCAAAATTATCCATTGCAAATCCGAACTTTTCAGCAAAGAACAAAAAGGCAGCAGCGGCAAGATATAAAATACCCATTGTATAATCCAGCAACGAACGCATCAGCGAATAGCTCTTTGTTCTGTTCTCCCTTAAATCATTTTCCATTACAACTTTATTTATATCGTGAGGCAATATAATTGTTTTTATAACAGCATTAACCACCTGTCAAAAACAGTTCTGTGAACTATTGTAAAAGCGGTGTGCTAAAGCAATTAAAATTTAGTTTTCCAGACCTGTAAAAGTCACAGGCAAACTAAAATAAACCGGAACAAATTTTCCATTTTGCATTCCGGGTTTCCAGCGGGGCATCTTTTTTACAACCCTCAATACTTCGTTATCATACCTTCCGCCGCTTTGCAAAACCTCTGCGTGTACAATTGAACCATCCGCCTCTACTATAAATTTTATAAGCACAACCACTTTTTCACCTTCCTGCAGGTCTTCGGGCTCATGCAGATTTCGTAACATAAATTTTTTAAAGGCTTCTGCTCCACCAGGAAATTCAGGCATTATTTCAGCATTCACCAAAGGCTTCATTTCCTCGGCAGCTTCCTGTTTTTTTTGTTCAATTACCGAGCCATTTTTATCTCCTTCGCTCGGCGAAGATGCAGGTATTCCATCGTCAATTACACCGTCAGCAGTAACAGAACTTATTAGTTTTGTGCTCAATTCCTTTACTTCAGGAACCTGCTTATCAGCTTTATTGTCCGGAACAATCTTTATGGTAACGTTGGCAACCTGAGCCGCTATTTTTTTTACAACAGGCTTTTTTATTTTTGGTTCATCAGGCTTTTTGGGTTCGTCTACGCTCTTTAAATGCACCTCTGTTACCGGCTCACCTGCAATAAGACTAAACTTACTTTTAAAATAATTTGCCTGCATATACCACGACAGCGAAAGCAGGCAAGCCATCCCAAAGGTTACGCTCATCGCTTTAAACAGTCTGCCATTATAATATTTGCGTAAACTATATGCTCCGTAGTCTTTGTTTCGGTTATTGAATACAATGTCTAAAAGGTCTGTTTGTAAAATTGATTCGGGTTTCATAACAACTTTTTTTTAGTGAAGTAAATTGGTTGGTAAAAAACCCAGCGCTGAGTTAATGATTAGATGCAGGTAATAAGCAAATCCATAAAGATTATAGAAAAAGGCAGAAGAAAGAAGCAGAGGGATTAAGGAGTGAGTAATGAAGCTTTTATGGTACCGGCTTTTGAATAAATATTAAACATCGTTGTGTCACTCACTTTTACCGCAAACCATTATGGAGCTTTTTTAAAAAACGCTACAGACTAAGAAGTGATCTCGCATTAAAAGCTGAAGTCGCCATAAAAAGATACAGTATAAGTGAGTGACACAACCGGAGATCCACAAAGAACTAATGCTGGTCCAAAAAAGAACAACACGTTTCATTAACTGATTTGACTTACATACCTATTGACAGATGACTTATTGACCAATAACCTAATGACCTAATTAACTAAATGACCTAATGACCTTATTGACCAAATGACCCAATGACTTATTGACCAAATGACTTATTCCTATCTTTACCGCATGAAGATTTTAATGGTATGCCATGGAAACATTTGCAGAAGTCCTTTGGCAGAAGGGATATTAAGAGACAAAGTTAGAAAAGCTGGTCTTGATTGGGAAGTTGACAGTGCCGGCACAAATGGATATGAACCCGGATGTGCACCTCATTCATTTTCGCAAAACATAGCAAAGCAAAATGGGATAGACATTTCCGCACAAAAATGCCGCGATCTGACAAAAGACGATCTTACAAACTTCGACATGACGTATGTTATGGACGAAGAAAACTACGACGAAGTAAAAAGGATCAGCGGCAAAAACTGGGACGCAAACAAGGTAGATTTCTTATTAAATTCCTTGTACCCTCATCAAAACAGGGACGTGCCCGACCCCTGGTCGCGTGGCGAAGACAGCTTTCATAAAGTATATAAAATGATAGACGAAGCCTGCGAAAAAATAGTCTCTGATTATAAGCAAGAAATTAAAAATTGATAACAACAGCTTACATCCCGAATGGGATGTAAGCTAAAAAGTCCCTTTAGGGATTTAGGGTATGAAACCAACACTACCACAAGGAACACGGGATTTTTCGGCAGAAACAGTTCGCAAACGCAATTATATTTTCAATACTATCCGCGATGTTTTTGAATTGTACGGCTTTCAGCCATTGGCGACTCCGGCCATGGAAAACCTGGAAACATTGATGGGAAAGTACGGGGAAGAAGGTGATAAACTGATTTTTAAGATTTTAAATAATGGTCTCGATAACCCTGGGAAACATCTGCAGGCAAAGCTGGATTTTGAGAAAGTATTAGATGGCAAAAGCATAAAAGGCCTGACCGAAAGGGCGCTTCGATATGACCTTACCATTCCTTTTGCGAGGTATGTTGCTATGAATTTTGGCCAATTAACATTGCCATTTAAACGTTACCAAATTCAACCCGTTTGGCGAGCCGACCGGCCACAGAAAGGAAGATATCGTGAGTTTTACCAGTGCGATGCAGACGTGGTAGGAAGCAACAGTTTACTGAATGAAGTTGAGCTGGCAAGCATTTACAGTACAGTGTTTAAAAAGCTTGGTATAGATGTAGAAATCAAGATTAACAGCCGCAAGATTCTCGCAGCTTTAGCGGAAAGTTGCGGAGGCGCAGATAAGATGATGGATATAACCGTTGCGATTGATAAATTAGACAAGATTGGGATGGAGAAAGTGAAAGAAGAACTTTCCCAAAGAAGTTTGAATGAGGAGCAAATAGCAAAAATTGAAAAGTATCTTTTAATAAGTGGCAGCGCGGAAGAAAAGCTAACTGCTTTAAAAAGTCTGCTTGACAATACCGAAACCGGAAACAGAGGAATTGCGGAAATAGAATTTCTAATGAACTTCCTTCCGTCATCTGTCATCCAGAATCTGTCAACTGACTTCACTCTTGCCCGCGGCTTGAACTATTATACAGGGATAATCTTTGAAGTAAAAGCCAAAGGCGTGCAAATGGGAAGCATTGGCGGCGGCGGAAGATATGATGACTTAACGGGATTATTTGGTGTTCCAAATGTGCCCGGAGTAGGCATTAGCTTTGGAGTTGACAGAATATATGATGTAATGGAAGAACTGAAACTGTTTCCCGAAACCGTGCAGACAGGAACGAAAGTCTTGTTCTTCAATCTTGGAGAAGCGGAAAGCAAAACTGCATTTGAACTAATGCAGCAATTGAGAGACAAAGGGATTGCCTGCGAAATTTACCACGAAAATGCAAAGTTTGACAAGCAGTTTAAATATGCTGATAAAAAAGGAATTGCTTATGCAGTGATCATAGGAAGCAAGGAATTGCAGGACGGAACCTGTGTAATTAAAGATTTGAAAAAGGGTGAACAAAAGACAGTTGAGCAGGGTGAATTGATGAATGAGAGGTTTTAAAAAAGAGGAGATACAACTTTCAATAATCACTTTAAAAAATGAAAGAAGGATTGTAACTTCAATCCTGTTGTTTCTTATGAAATATATTACACTACTTAATTCATTAAAAGATGAGCGTTAAAAAAGTATTTTGGATTTCTTATGATTTAGGATTAAAAGGTGATTACACAGGACTGTACACTTTTCTTGATTCTGTTGGTGCAAAAGAATGCGGTAACAGCATTGCATTTTTTCATAAAGAGTATGGCGAAAATTTTATTGAAGGCTTGACAGACGACTTGAAAAAGCACGTTAGCCTTAGTAAGAATGACAGGATTTATGTAATCTATTTAGAAAATAATACAAATAAAGCAAAAGGGAAATTCCTTTTTGGATCGAGGAAAAGATCACCCTGGGAGGGTTATGCAACAATAAGTTCAGCTACTGAAGAAGACTTTTAAATCATGGCCGCAACAGTTTTAACAGACTCTGGCTTTTGGATTGGATTATTAGATCCGGCAGATCAGTATCATCAAACGTCTAATACCATTGCAGAAATGATTGAAGGATACCAAATCCTTTTTCCTTGGCCTTGTCTTTACGAAACTATATCAACCCGTCTTGTGAGACGAAGGCAAAGAGTACTTATTTTGGAAGAATTCATACAAAAACCTTACGTCACTCTTTTTGATGATACAGATTATAAGCTGGATGCATTAGAAGAAGTTTTCAACTTAAACCGTATCGCTGGTTATACTTACAGCCTTACAGACGGTGTAGTCAGGGAAATACTAAAAGATATCAATGTCAGGGTAAATTTCCTTGTAACTTTTAATGGCAAAGACTTTCACGATATCTGCCAGAGAAGACAAATTGAAATTGTCAGTTATTGATGTTTTGCGAGGCTTTATTTCAGGTATTTAGATAAGAAAAATAAAATAGTACGGTTAATCTTTTCAAGTTAATTAGAGAGAGAATTCAGCGGTTTACTAAATAAGTTAACGGCCTTTTTGTTGCTCATGATACATTTAGATCTTTCCAAAAACAATTTTCATTTTTCCATTGGTCAGTTTCTTTTTACTGCCTGCCTCGTTGTATAAATTACAGTTGAAATCAGCAGTAACTTCTATGTAATAACCGTTGATGGAAATTACATCTTTAACAGAGGTAATGGTAAATACACTTCCTGTCTGGCTCCCTGGTCAGTGTCCCATGAATTACCATTTTTATCACCCCATCCTACAATTATACCATCTATTGCCTCTTTAGAATAAGGATAAGTTCCGGGGCTAAAAAAAGCTTTGAATTGAGAATCTGTAAGTGTGAGGTAATTATGCAATGTTCCTTTAGTTACTCCAAAAGTGGTTCCTTTTTTTGTTGTGTCCATTATATTTATTCCCCCACTTACAACAACATCATCATTGCCTGAAGCACCGGAGCCGGCTATATAACCATTATTATCTGTCACGATTTCTTTATAATTGACTCCGTCAATAGTTGCCTGATAATAGTAAGTGTAGGTTCCTGACTGGCTTCCTGTGCCACCCGCTCCGGTTGAGTCTACAGTATTTCCCGCAGCAATAATATCTCCGGCTAACTCTTTTTGACAACCTGTCAATGCTACTAAAGCCAAAATGAACAATAAGCCTGAAAATAACTTCATAAGATTAAAATGATAATTGGGTATTTGAAATAGTCCTGGTACAAATGACGGGTTTTTTCTTTTTATAGACGTATAGCAAGCTGTAATACCCGAATATTTCAGACAATAAAAAAAGCTGTTCAAATAGTTCAGCATATTTTATTTCACTGGAAAAAATTGCTGTCAAGCAACCAGCATCGGCGTCAACGCCGCAGTTAGTAGCCTGAGCAACTGCAAAGGATAGCGTAAATTTTTTTTGACAGTCCGTAAATATGAGGCGATGTAACTTATTCTGCCTGGAAATATATTCTCAAAAAAAGGGTGCATACAAATTGTCGCAAAGGAAAAAGCTCCATGAAAAGATGTGGTACAAGTGAGTGACACAACCAAAGCTGAATAAGGAACAAATATTGGCCTCGCAAAAATCTTAGGTTAATGACATTGTATGCAGCTCTAAAAACTAAAACTTGCCTGGCTCTGCGGAAAATCTAACTTGGTACTTGTCCTGTTTCCATTGATTATGACATGCACAATGTTTATCTGCTCCTGTTTAAAATCGTATAAGATGGAGTTGGTGACTGTCATCTTTTTGATAGCCGGTACATTCATCACCTCTAAGTAGCAGTACACCGATTCTTTTTCTTTTTCAAACCCTACAAACTTATAATTCATCAGCTTCGTGTCGATGTTCAATGAAAAATGTTTGCCTATATAATCATTCATCAGTTTGTTGTTTTGTGTCTGCAGCTTATCATTCCCCAGGTCAACAGCAGTTTTATAGTTCTGTTTCAGCACGTCTTCAATATCTTCAGCAAACATCTTACAGCTTATTTCAAACGATTTGGTCTTTGTGTTATAATTCATTTCTGTCACACTTACATAAAAAGGATGGAATGTGTAAGCCCTGGCAACATTAAACCACAACGCAATACTTAGGATAAAAACAAGAGAAGACTTAAAGACTGCGGACGGCATTGGAAATGATTTTGTTAGTTTACAAAACTCTGTTTTATTTTCAACCCATCATCTTAAATATTTTCTTTAGCAAATGAGTGATGTTGGTTTCTACTTTACTATCGGCTGGCAGCACATTATAAGCTTTGATGCACTTGACCACCAGCTTTTTATATTGGCGCTAACAGTTTTGTATACGTTAAAAGAATGGAAGCAGGTGCTTGTTTTAGTAACTGCATTTACTATCGGCCACTCTGTTACGCTTGCTTTAAGTACCCTGAATATTTTAACAGTGCCATCACATTTAGTTGAATTTTTAATACCTTGTACCATTTTTATCACTGCTGCTGCAAATATTATAAAACCGGCAAACGCTAAAAAAGGCATTCAGTTAAATTATTTTTTTGCCATGTTTTTTGGTCTTGTTCACGGGTTAGGTTTTGCAAACGCTTTACAATTCATGCTTGCCAAAGATCAAAGTTTAGGATGGTCATTGCTGTCATTCAATTTGGGTCTGGAAGCAGGACAGATTGCGGTTGTTATTATTCTTCTTTTGCTTGCCCATCTTTTCATTTTTTATTTAAAAGTAAACCGCAGATACTGGATCATTTTCATTTCTGCAGCGGTTTTACTTGTATCGCTAAAAATGGCTATAGAACGATTTCCATCATAAAAAAACAACAATAACAGATGAGAAGACTTTTCTTATTTCTTGCATCAGGAGGCTTACTGTTTACGGCCGGTGCGCAAAATACCCAAAACAATCCGGGCTCTAACCACGCCAACAAATTTGAGCAGTTGGGTACCATTCTTCCTACGCCGAATGAGTACAGAACCGCAAGCGGAGCTCCGGGAAACAAATACTGGCAACAGCGCTGCGACTACGACATCAAAGCGAGTCTGGATGAAAAAAACCTGCGGCTAACAGGCAGTGAAACGCTTACTTATTACAACAACTCGCCCGACCCGTTATCTTACCTGTGGCTGCAGTTGGATGAAAATGAGCACAGTTCTATCAAAAATGCGGGTTATCAAAACAGCAACCGCATTCCGGCACAGGTTACCACCCAGTCTTTGATGAGTCTGGAAAATCCAAAAATGGATAACGGTTTTGGTGTAAACATTGTAAAAATTAAAGATGCTCTTGGAAAGTCGTTGCCTTATGTAGTCAACAAGACAATGATGCGTGTAGACCTTCCATCTGCATTAAAGCCGGGTCAGAAATTCGTTTTTTCAATTGATTGGAATTATAATATCAGCGACCGTATGGTGCAGGGAGGACGGGGCGGATATGAATTTTTCCCTGACACAAAAGATTATTTATTTACCATAACCCAGTGGTATCCGCGCCTTTGCGTCTACAGCGATTTTCAGGGATGGCAAAACCACCAGTTTACAGGCCGTGGAGAATTTGCATTGACATTCGGAAACTTCAATGTACAAATGACCGTTCCTGCTGATCATGTAGTAGGTGCAACAGGCGAATGCCAAAACTACGCCCAGGTATTAACGCCAGCACAATTAGCGCGCTGGCAAAAGGCGCAGACAGCAAAAGAACCAGTAGAAATAGTAACCCTTGCGGAAGCAAAAGAACGCGAAATCAATAAATCAACCGCAACCAAAACGTGGATTTTCGCTGCAAAAGATGTACGTGATTTTGGGTGGACTTCTTCACGCAAGTTTGTGTGGGATGGCATGCCAACAACTGTTGAAGGCAAAAAGATCATGTGCATGAGTTATTATGGCAAAGAGGCGTATGCTTTGTGGCGCAGGTACTCGACTAAAGTGGTTGCCCACACAGTGAAAACGTATTCTCATTTCAGTATCCCCTTCCCTTATCCCGTCGCTCAAAGTGTTGAAGCAAGCAATGGTATGGAATACCCGATGATCTGTTTTAACAACGGCAGAACAGATAAAGACGGCACGTATACAGAGCAAACCAAGTACGGAATGATTGGTGTCATCATTCATGAAGTAGGACACAATTTCTTTCCGATGATCGTTAACAGCGACGAGCGCCAATGGACGTGGATGGACGAAGGGCTGAATACCTTTGTAGAATACTTGACGGAAGAATTGTTTGATAATAAATTCCCTTCACGCAGAGGGCCGGCCTGGACCATTACTGATTATATGAAGCTTCCCAAAGATCAGTTGGAGCCCATCATGACGAACTCTGAAAACATTATTGGTTTTGGGCCCAATGCATATTCAAAACCTTCAACCGGACTGAACATTTTACGTGAAACCATTATGGGTCGTAAACTGTTTGATTATGCTTTTCAGCAATATGCCCGGCGCTGGGCTTTTAAACATCCAACCCCTGCTGATTTTTTCAGAACAATGGAAGATGCAAGTGGTGAAGACCTCGACTGGTTTTGGCGCGGATGGTTTTACAGCACAGACGTAACCGACATCTCCCTCGACTCTGTTAAATATTTGACACCGGATGTCAATGCAACTCCCCGGAACGTAGACTCTTCAACCATGATTTCTGTCACAAAACCGCAGATACCTGCTTATGATGATATTTCTAAAATTCGCAATCGTGAGGATACAGGCATTCGTTTTTATACAGACGTAGATACTACACTGCGTGATTTTTACTGGAGATATGGCCGGGGAATGGAAGTGTATGATACAGCAAAATATGCTATTAAAGTTCCCGGGCGTTTTGAGCCTTTGGATGAAGCGGCAAAACTAAAATATGGTAACAAATACTTTTACCAGCTCACTTTTACCAACAAAGGTGGTCTTGTAATGCCAATCATAATCGGATGGACGTATAAAGATGGTTCAAAAGAAACCGACCGCATACCGGCACAGGTATGGCGGTTAAATGAAAAACAGGTAGTCAAGTCTTTTATGAAAGACAAAGAAGTCGCCTCCATCCAAATTGACCCCATGCGCGAAACTGCAGATATTGATGAGAGCAACAACACATGGGGCGCCATTACTACCCCGCCTTCCCGTTTCGAATTATTTAAGCAAAAGCAGGGAGCAGGCCGCGGTCAGTCTTTCGGCTTAAGCCCAATGCAAAAAGCACAGGAAAAAAAGACAAAGTAATCAGTCATGAGCATATTGTAAAAGCCCCCATAATATTAATGGGGGCTTTTTTGTAATTTGAAAAAGCCCCTAAATCCCCAAAGGGGACTTGAAGAACTACTCATGAAACCAAAAATGCTAAAGCATGTAGCATTAAGCTTGATCGTGAAGGTATTGGCTCCCTTTAGGGCGGGGGGTATTTTATGAGCCGGGCAGTGTTGCTACTATTTTACATCGTTGCGTCGCACACTTGAGACACTTTGTTCTATATTCTGCAATGCACCTCGTGTCCCTTTTTTTCGGGAACTTGTCCCGTTTACGGGAAACTTATAAAGCGGGAAGTATAATAATCAGGGAACAATGAAAGGAACGGGCTATTATCGTTCCTTTCCTGAATTTTCTTGCTGTCGAATAAAGAATGAAAAGGTACAAGAGTGCGACGCAAGAATGACTCATAGTAGTAATTCAGCCCGGTTCAAAAAAAAATTCTGCTAACCTTTTTATCCCTTGCACAGTATAAGCAATCCTCTAACTTATGCAACAATTTGAAATGCTTTCGGTATTTCCGCCCATCTTATAATACATTAACTTCACTTAATGGCTACAGTAGCATTAAACAGCCCGGCGGGCAGATGGATTATGAGCGCTTCCATACTTGCATCGGCAATGGCTTTTATTGATGGCACTGCTTTAAATGTTGTGCTGCCATCGCTGCAGCAAAATCTGCAGGCAACAGGTGCCGACTTATTCTGGATACTAAACGCTTACCTGCTCATGCTGGCAGCATTTGTATTGCCCGGCGGCTCACTGGGCGACAAGCTGGGGCGAAAGAAAATCTTCATGACCGGCATATTCATTTTTATGCTTGGCTCTGTTGCTTGTGGGTTTTCGGCCGGTGTAAATATGCTGATAGGTTGCAGGGTTATCCAGGGTATCGGCGGTGCGCTGATGATACCCGGAAGCCTGTCCATTATTTCCTCTTCTTTTAGTGATACAGAACGCGGAAAAGCCATTGGTACATGGAGCGCCATTACCACTATGGTTACTGTTGGCGGCCCCATTCTTGGCGGCGCATTAGCCGATGCAGGACTGTGGCGCTATATCTTTTTTATCAATGTTCCCATCGGTATTATTGCGCTCCTCATTCTTTCTTTTAAGGTCGGAGAAAGCAGGGACGAAGAGGCTGACCATACCCTCGATTACCCCGGAGCCATCGCAATCGTTGCAGGGCTTGCACTGATCACGTTTGGATTTTTACGCATACCCGCTACCGGGTTTACAAACTGGCAGGTGCTTGCTTCACTATCCGTCGGCATGTTGCTGCTCGCCGCTTTTATTTTTATCGAGCGCAGGAGCAGCCACCCGATGATGCCCCTGCAATTGTTCAGCAATAAAACGTTTACCGGCGCTAACCTGCTTACGTTCTTTTTATATGCCGGGCTTGGTGCAGGCATTTTATTTCTTACGCTCAACGTGGTGCAGGTGCAGGGCTACAGCCAGATGCGGGCAGGGTTAACGCTATTGCCCTTTACCATTCTCATGATAACCGTT
>CAXUMK010000140.1:0-13667 GCA_964251885.1 uncultured Segetibacter sp.
GTTTACCGTTTCATGGCTAAAATGGAAAATTTAAGTATTGTGGAAGAAGAAATATTCAGGTTTCTGCGCAATTCATTTCAACTCAGCTACCGCAGATTGAAACCTGAATTTGAAAAGTTGCTGATAAAACTAAAAAGCATAGAAAACAACCGTTTCGAAACACGTGCCTTTGCTTATTTAGATATTATTTCGTGGTTGGAAAGTAAGGTGTATGAAAAGCCGGTGCAGGTGATAATTAGAGAAAAGAGTGGAAGGAGCATTAAAACTGTTGACAACGACTGATATAAAAGGACAAGGTGATCAAGATTGCTTAAAAATTTTTTATTTGCTCTTCAAATTCGGATTTTGATATGCCCAACGTTTTAAGATTTGTATGAATATGCAAAATAGGAATGTCTTTGTATTTAGTTCTGATGGTAACAGTTCTTGTTAAACGACCTGGATGGCCTTTAGGATAATTATAATGATCATGTGAAGCTTTAGTTCTTTCATACCTCAAACCCAAACTTTCTAACCATGCAATGAATTTGCTTGAGGGAATTGTTTAACTCCCATATTAGCACGTTAAAACAGTCCAATTTTCGTTGTATTGGGTTAGTAACAACCCGGCAGGAATATTTAACTCAACCATTGCAGGAGGTTCTGCTTTTTTATGGTTTTGAATATTAAAAGTCCAGCCATTTTTCAATAAGTCCTCATGCAGCGAACCGTTATCTCTGCATTCTTCTAAATAGCTTGTCATTACTTCATCGAAACCTGTTTTAGCATCGTTAATACTATCACCATAAGAAGATAAATTAAGGGAGGGGCAAAAAGCTACATAATAATCTCCCTGTTGAAAAACCAATACATTCAGATGAAGCTCAAGAACTGTCTCTAATTCATCTGCCTTTATATAGCTGGTCATTGTTGAATAAGTTGTTTCAAAATTACAAACTATATTAATGCAACGTATAGTGAGTTCGATTGAGTCTTTTCAAAGCAATTTTATCAGGCTTTGTCGCAGCAATTTCTGTCTGCTTTTTTTCCTTTGTAAATCAAAGAGACTCACCATTTGTTTTATCTTGCAAATAGAAATGCGAAGAGTATAAGAATCAAAAACCCGGTTTCATCATTCCATAACGGAGAGAGGATTTACCGGGAATGGCAGTCCAAATATAAACTTATCCGCAAAATTCATTAATGAAATATTTGAAGGTTCTCTACATACAGGTACTTATCGGCATTATCGCAGGTGTTTTTGTCGGGTGGCTATTTCCATCCTTTGCTCCAACTGCAAAACTGATTAGCGAGATGTTTATCAATATGATAAGGATGGTAATAGCGCCTGTCATTTTTTTTACAATCGTTTTAGGAATTGCCGGTGCAGGGGATTTAAAAAAGGTAGGACGGGTTGGCGGCAAAGGCCTTCTCTATTTTGAAATTGTTACCACTCTCGCCATCATCATTGGGCTGGTGGTGGCCAATATTATAAAACCTGGCGCGGGCATCAATCATACTCCCGCGACAAATGCACCGGCTTTTACAGCTGACCCAAAAGGCTTTGACTGGGTTGACTTTGTGCTGCATATTGTGCCAACAAACGCAGTAGATGCTTTTGCAAAAGGCGACATCATTCAGATATTGTTCTTTGGCATTTTATTCAGCATCGGGCTAAAGCAGTTGGGCTCAGCCGGCGAAAGCGTGATAGCTACCTTCGAAAAATTAAGCAAAGTTTTATTCAACATACTAAAGATGGTAATGCGGGTAAGTCCAATCGGCGCTTTTGGCGGAATGGCTTACACCATTGGCAAATTCGGCTTTACCAGCCTTGCTTTGCTGGGCAAACTGATGCTCACTTTTTATATCACCAGCCTGCTTTTCATCTTCGTTGTGCTTAACCTGATTGCGCGGTATTACGGCTTTAGTTTATGGAAGTTGCTGGGCTATATCAAGGCAGAATTGCTGATTGTGTTTGGTTCGAGCAGCAGCGAGTCTGTGCTGCCAAACATTATGGCTAAATTAGAAAAAGCCGGATGCGAGCGAAGTGTGGTTGGATTAATCATTCCTGCAGGGTATAGTTTCAACCTGGATGGGACAAGCATTTATTTAAGCCTGAGTGTAATCTTTCTCGCACAAGTGTTTAATGTGCCGTTATCACTTGGTCAGGAGCTGTCTGTCATAGGCATTTTGTTAATCACCAGTAAAGGAGCGGCGGGCATTACCGGCAGTGGCTTTCTCGTGCTTGCCTCTACACTCACCGCATTAAAAGTTGTACCTGTTGAAGGCCTTGCTTTACTAATAGGTGTTGACCGGTTTATGAGCGAAGCCCGTGCATTAACAAATATGATAGGTAATACGGTTGCAACTGTTGTAATTGCGAGGAGTGAAAAGGCGGTTGATATGGTGCAGTATAAAGCTGTGGTGGAAAATGTGCATTAGGAAGAATGAAGCTAAGGGGTGATGTTATTTTATTACACTACTAAATTTCAGAGCGTCACTGAAAAAATCGCTTTTGTGGTAGCAGGATTTGTATTCATTGAGAGACTGAATGATAAGAGAGATTTGCAGGTGAAGAACACCTGCAAGGTGGAGAAACCTTAGTTAAATTAACCTAAAAGATCTTCAATTAATCTATACACCTCTGCCCGTGGAAAACGTGGACTAACATCTACTCTATCTGCTTCCAAAAGTTTTGCATTAACTATGGCTATTGGCTTTTGCCCATGTAAAAAAGTATAAATATTCTTTTTGCGTAAGTAATCCTGGTTTTTGCAGTAATCATTTATATTTTTACAAAGTTCTGTTTCTACGTCTCCACAAGAATTAAATAAATGTGCAGTAGTACGAAATTGCAATAGGAACCATATCTCAAAACAGGGATTATTTTCTAAGACAATAACTCTTTTGCTTTTTTGAATTTTATCTTTATCTCTATTATAACGTTCAATGTTATTCTCCTCTATAATTTTATCATAGTCAATTAAACAATAGATAAAGTCATATCCCTTCTCAATAAGTTCATCACACCTACTAAATACTTTTACATGGCCACCGCCTTTTCCAGATTTGTTGGGGAATTCCGGTTTTATAATTATTGATTTTAAATTTTCCTCGACCCGGAGCTGGTCAAAATAAATCTTTTCTGTGAAGCCATCCCCTATAATTGCAAATTGTGGTATTATTTGCCTCGGTCTAATTTGTCTACGCATTTGTCTCAGTTTCTGTAAAAAAAACACTTCCCAAATTAGGCTTGGCGCCCAGCTTTCCAATCTTATAAGCATTTATTAAAGAAGAACCTTTCCTAAAAATGGAGGAATCAAAATCATTTAATGAGTATAATTCAGTTGATCCATCTTCTTTTTTTTGGGTAAACCACACACTATCATTTCGAAGAATATCTTTTTCGTCTAAAAAAGAAACATTATGGGTAGTTATTAATAATTGAGATCTCAATGAATTCGCTAAAAATGTCATGATAAGGTGCTTCATTAGATCAGGATGTAAAGATGATTCTATTTCATCAATGAATCCTATTGCATCACTTTCCATTAAAACAGTTAATATCCCAATTAATCCAAAATATTGTAAAGTTCCGTTCGATTCTAAGTCCTGATTGAATTTTCTCGTATAGTTCTTACCATTTAAATTAACTGTGTGTGAAAATTCAACCTCTTTTTTAAAAACCTTCCCCTCCTGCAAAATTCTATTTACCGGGTGAGTAACATCGTTGGCATCTTCTCTAAGGGTTGATAACACCCTTTTCATTCTATCATCAACTATTGTTTCTTTATTTGTAACTTTTAGATCACCGATTTGTACATCTGCCCTCCTCATTAATTCAACTACTTTCCTCCTCATTTTATCATCATTTTCTACCTGAGATGTTGTCCACTCAATCAAAAATCTTTTAGAGGTTATAAAAGGAAGTAATTTTTCATCGAACCACTCAAATATCTCTCTCAGTTCCTTAACGTCAATATTAATTTTAGCAATAGCTCCCAGCAATGTATTATTCCAAATTGTATTCGCCTCCAGGGTTAATATATCCTTACTAGTAATTTTTACTGTGCTGCCAAAAGAAATTGATGAAATCTGTTTTTCAGGATCAGTTGACCTGGTATATACTTCCGCTGCACGATTTTTAGGATAATACGTCAATTTTTCAGAAACAATGTGAGTCTTTGTAAATTGAACCTCATAAGAATATTTTCTTTTATTAGCAATGAAAGATATTTCCAATAGAGAAGGATTATTAATGAATTCATCATCCAGTAAAAAAGGCTCAAAATTCAAACTATCTGTTTTTTTATAAACCGCTTCAACAACTAATTTCCTTAAAAATTCTAAAGCATTTAGTATAGTAGATTTTCCAGAAGCATTAGGTCCATAAATAACTCCCAACTTCAATAATCTTAAGCCTGGTATTGGTTCAATTACATAATATTCTTCAAGCTCGTTTCCTGAAGTTGCTTCAAAGCTTATTGTTTGCTTTTCTTTAATAGAACCGAAGTTCTTTACACTAAATTCAATAATCATTAGCTAAATTTTACACGTTGAATTGCAGTAAATCTGCAAATTTAGCAATTAAAAAAGAGGAAATAAGAAAGATAAATAAAAGTATAAGTGTGCCATGAACAAATGTCTAATAAATAAATAACCAACCACCCGCGTCATAAAAATTATTCTTCTTTACTCAATTCCGCCTTTGCAACTATTCTTCACCTGCAACCTTTTGTCATTAAACCTTTCAATTACTACAATTCCTGCTACCACATCTACTCACTTGTTCGCTGAACTTCCTGCCCCTTTTAAATACTTATCCAAAAACACAAGTGTCCTTTTTGCTGTGTTGATCTGGTTTTCTTTTTTGGCGAAGCCGTGGCCTTCATCCTTGTACGTGACATACTCTACCGGTACGCCATTCTTTTTTACACCGGCTACTATTTCCTCACTTTCGACAGGCAGCACTCTTACATCGTTCATTCCCTGGAAGACGATTAAAGGTTTGTTTATCTTTTCATAATTAAACAGCGGCGAGGTTTTTCTTAGCATGACAGAGTCAGCCGTATTGGGGTCACCCATTTCGTCGTACAAAGCTTTACGAAACGACTCCCAGTAAGGCGGAATGCTGCGCAGGGTACGCAGCCAGTTTGCTACGCCAAACAAATCTACCCCCACCTTAAACTCTTCGGGATGAAAAGCAAGCGCACTTAATACCATGCAGCCGCCATAGCTTCCACCCTCAATGCCGATCTTACCAGTATCAATATAGTCCTGCTGCTGCAGCCATTTCTTAGCCCATACGCAATCTTTCAGGTCTCCGTTTCCATGGTCTTTATTATCTATTTTATAAAAAGCTTTACCATACCCGCTGCTGCCGCGGTTGTTTACGGCAAGTACCGCATAGCCATGATTTACGAGATACTGTATATCATTTGAAAAGCCCACTCTTGATTGGCCACCGGGACCTCCATGTATCCATAAAAGTGCAGGTACTTTATGATCTGCCGATGCGGTTAAAGGTTTGTAATAAATGGCCGGTATTTCCTTATTATCAAATGATGGAAACCTGATAACTTCAGCGCTTACCATGTCGTCTTCATTCACTTCACTGTTCAGTGTTTTTGTTAGTTGTTTCAGCTCTTTCTTTTCAAAATTATACACGTACAGGTTGTTGGGGCTGCGACTGCTGCCAACTGTAAGCATCATATTTTTTTCTGAATTAGAAAAAGTAACATCCTTTACATCACCATCTTTTATTTCAGGAAAATCGAGCTGCTTATTAGTTGCATGGTCGTACAGCAGTATTTTATTCTTACCATCTTCATTGGTAAAAATGGTATGGTATTTCTCGTTTTCACTCAAACCCATATCCACCACATCCCAGTTGGTTTCAAAAACTTTGGCGGCAGCCCCGCTGCTGATGTTGTATTTTACGAGGTAAGAAAACTCGCTTCCATCGTTGGTGATGTAGTATAAAATGCTGTCGTTCTTCTCAAACACCACCGGGTTCCAGTTAGCTTCGTTGTCATTGCTCAGCCGCTTCATTGTTTTTGCATTGCGGTCGTACAGGTACATTTCGTTTTTGTCGGTGGTAATGCTTTTTGTGAGGGTGATGTATCTTTCCGTTTTGCTTATGGCGCCGGGCGAATAGGCAGAGTCATTCTGATAAAAGATCTGAGGCGTCCAGCTTGTTGTGTCTAACTTCCAGAGATCGAAGTATTTGGGGTTACGCTTATTGCTGCTCACATACATCGCTTTTTTATCATTGCTCCAGCCATACATACTGTTTTGGCTGTTGGGCCAGGGCGTTATGTCCTTTGCAGAAGTATCTGCAGGATTTTGCAGGTAAATATGACTATTCTCATTGCCTCCCTGGTCAGCGCTATAGAGGTAGCTATTTGTACCGTGCAGATAATCTATCGAGTAAAAAGACTCCTTTGTCGACCTCGTTAATGGTTTTACAGAGGTGTCGCCAATACTCAGTTCATACACATTGCTGATACCGGTGCGGTTCGAATTTATCAGCAGCTTTGTCTCGTCTGTATTAAACGCGCTGCCATAGATGTTGTTGTTATTATACAACTGCTCGATGGTGTATTGCTTTACCTCTTTCGCAGACTGGGTTTTATTTTTGCAACTGCTTACGGCAAAGACAAAAATTAAAACAGCAATAATAATTTTACTCATAAATAGATATTTAAGTAACCAATGTAGAATGAATAGTTTGAAAATGCAAGGAGTGCATTATTAGCTACCTAAAAAACAGATATAGTCGAAGTAGTCATTTTAATACGCAGCAAAACACGCTTGTTATAAAGCACAATGAATAAAAAGGTGAGCAGGATTTTTTTGAACCGGTCTTAATTACTACTATTAGACGAACGTTGCGTCGCACTCTTCTACTTTTTGTTCTTTATTCAACAATCCAGGAGTCACTAATTTATTGCTTGACAACCATAAACTATAAACGGACTTAAAGCAAAGCTTTTTAAGAAAGCAATTAATAGAAATAAAACAACTGAATATGTCAAAACTATTTGAACCGATTAAAATAAAAAGCATTGAACTTAAGAACAGAATTGTCGTCTCTCCAATGTGCGAATATTCGAGTGCAGACGGCTTTTCAAATGATTGGCACCTGGTACATTTGGGAAGCAGGGCGGTAGGAGGCGCAGGACTGATAATAACTGAAGCTGCTGCTGTTTCCCCTGAAGGCAGAATAACACCTGACGACCTCGGCATCTGGAAAGATGAACACATTGAAGGACTAAAGCGCATAACTTCTTTTATTAAAGCCCAGGGAAGCGTGGCAGGAATACAACTGGCTCACGCCGGACGGAAGGCAAGCCATACCAGCCCGTGGAAAGGAGGAAAGATGTTATCAAAAGAGCAGGAAGGCTGGGACACTGTTGCACCGGATGCGATTGCTTTTAAACCAGAAGAACAAGCTCCGTTAATGCTGAATAAGGATGGAATTGAAAAAGTAAAAGCGGACTTTAAAGCGGCAACTGAAAGGTCGCTTAAAGCTGGTTTTAAAGTGATAGAAATACATGCTGCTCATGGCTATCTTTTGCATGAGTTCTTTTCACCTTTAAGCAGCCAAAGAAAAGATGAATATGGCGGTTCGTTTGAAAACAGGATAAGAATATTGCTCGAAGTCGTAGAAGCTATAAAAGAAGTATGGCCTGAAGATTTGCCGTTGTTTGTAAGAATATCAGCAACAGACTGGACCGAAGGCGGATGGACAATTGAAGAGTCTGTACAACTGGCTCAAATTTTAAAAACCAAAGGAGTTGACTTGATCGACTGCTCTACCGGCGGCAATGTGCCGCATGCAAAAATACCTGTTGGCCCGGGGTACCAGGTGCAATTTGCCGAAACGATCAAAAGAGAAACAGGGATTTTGACAGGGGCAGTAGGAATGATAACAACTCCTGAACAGGCTGAAGAAATCGTAGCATCTGGTAAGGCTGACGTGGTGATTATAGCAAGGGAGTTTTTACGCGATCCCTACTTTCCTTTACATGCAGCAAAAGCGCTGGGTGTGGATGTACAATGGCCGGTGCAGTATGATAGGGCGAAGTTGTAGAGAGGATAGAACGCATACATAAAATGTGTAGCTTTAAAGATGGGCTTAAAACGCGAAAGACATATTGATGCGATTATTGACAAGCTTACCAATTCTCTCGAAAATGCTCTTACGGGAGAAACTTTTAATACAGAAATAAGGAGGCTTACAAAAAGTGATTTAAAACTCATCAAGGCTCGGGAGTGGCAATTCAACTGGAAAAAAGAAATTCAAGACGATAAGAAAGAAGTTTATAAGCTTTCTGTCGTTAATAATCCCGGTATAATTCAAGGCTTAATCAGTATTGAATATAAAAGCGATCATATTTTTATGCATCTTGTAGAAAGCGCCAAATTTAATAAAGGGAAAGAAAAGGCTTATTTTGGAGTGCCGGGTAATCTAATCGCTTTTACATGCAAATTGTCTTGGGAAAAGGGATTTGATGGATTTGTCGCTTTTGATTCGAAAACAGCTTTAATGGAACATTACCAAAGAACACTTGGCGCAACACACTTAGGGGGGCAAAGAATGTATATAAATGATGTGGCTGCCCGCAAACTCATTTCAAAATATTTTAAACAATAAGTAATGGCACTAGTAAAGGAACCTAAAGACGTTGACTTAACTATACAGTCAAAACCATGGACAGAGGAGGAATTAGCAGAACTGAGCGTAATTATTTTAAAAAGTAAGGAAAGAAAATTGAAGAAGAGAAAAACAAGCAAGGCGAAGAATTTCGAAAAAACAGGAGTGTAATATTAATTACTCTTTAACTGATAAGTAAACCCGAAGGTTCCTCTTTCCATTGCTTATATTTTTAGGAAAATAATGCTATGATAAAAGTTGGAGAATATAACATACTAAAAGTCCTTCGTGAGGTAGATTTTGGTTTTTACTTAGAGGATGGTGGAGAAGGAATTTTATTGCCCAAAAGATTTGTTCCGGAAGGACTTGCAGTGGATGATGAAATAAAGGTATTTGTATATCATGACTCTGAAGGCAGGCTGATTGCTACAACCCAGCATCCGAAAGGGGTGGTAGGTGAGATTGTAAAGATGAAAGCAGTGACAGTGACCAACCAGGGTGCCTTTCTCGACTGGGGTTTGATGAAAGATATCTTTGTTCCTAAAAGCAAACAACTGGGCGGCATGCTGCAGGGAGCAGAATACCTTGTAAAAATTTACATAGATGAGCAAACCGGCAGGGTTGCGGCTACAGAGAAAATCGAACCCTTTCTTACTAACGAACAGCTTACCGTTAAAGAAAATGATTCAGTAGATTTAACCGTTTACCGGCGCACCGATATTGGCTATGTTGTCATCATCAATAATGTGCATACAGGCGTTTTACACTTTAATGAAATTTATAGAAACATAGGTGTTGGCGATAAAATGAAAGGGTTTATAAAAACCATCCGTCCCGAAAATAAAATAGATGTGGTTGCGGGTAAACAAGGTTATGAAAGGGTAGAGGATGAAGCCGGGAAAATTTTGCGCCTGTTAAACGAAAACAACGGTTACTTACCTTATCACGATAAATCGAATCCTGAAGAGATCTATGATTTTTTTGGAATGAGCAAAAAAGCATTTAAGATGGCTGCAGGAAGCTTGTATAAGCAGCAAAAAATAACCCTTACAAAAACAGGCATGAAGCTGATAGAGGATTGATTGCTTTGAAAAGAAAGAAATGTGAATTGAATTTATTTATCCTTATAAGATGCTCTTAGAGTTAATTGCGGAGAACTTATTATAGTGTTTGTTGTTGCCATGAAAATATGCAGATGAAGTGATTGCGACGCAACGAAGACGCCATGAAAAGTTATCGCTGGTATTAAAATAAATAATTCAAACAGCTTCTACCTGTTAACGTTCATAAGTAAAAATTCCATTGCCGGTATTTAATAAAGAATAAACAGTTCAGGATGAAAACAAGTACTTTTAAATAATATAGATTGTATACCGGCCGGTAAATAATCTATTCTCAATTTCGTCACCTTAAACAAGTAACACAAAAAGAAGCAAGCGAAGAATAAATGTTTGTAACAAAAAATTTATCAAACTAATATTTTAATTAACTGAAAACATGAGAAGAGAAATCACATCGTGGTACAGCCCCGCATTAAACAGGGAAATGCCAATTGCCTCTTATGGTCATTACGGATTTGCCGTTTTATTAATTCCTACTGCTGCTGCAGATTACCTGGAGTACGAGCGGTTTCAGTTAATTCAGTCGCTTGAGCCTTTGATAAATAACGGCAAATTCAGGGTGTTCAGCATTGATAGTATGAACAAAGAAAGCTGGCTTAATTACCAGATGGAACCTGCACACAAAGCCATTCGCCACAACCAGTTTAATAATTACGTCTTTAACGAAGTCGTTCCCTTTATTCGTAATGCTACCAGCAACGGAACTTTTATTTATACCTGTGGGGCATCGTTCGGAGCGTTGCATGCGATGAATTTATTTTGCAAACGTCCTGACATTTTAAACGGGGTGATCGCAATGAGCGGAGTATATGACCTGACCGAATATACACGTGGCTACTGGGATGAACAGGTTTATTATAACAGTCCGATGCACTACATTCCAAACCTGAATGATTCGTTTTATTTAGATAAGTTAAAAGCAAGTCATCATATTCATATATGTACCGGCAGCGGCGAATATGAAGACCCGGATAGTTCGAGAAGGTTTTCTTCGGTGCTTTTTAGCAAAGGTATCTGGTGCGATCTTGATATCTGGGGCACTGATGTAAGGCACGACTGGCCTGCATGGCGCGACATGCTGCCTTATATTTTAGACAAAAAGTTTTAGTTAAAGCGGTCTTGTTTTTATTTCTTTAATCTATCATGGCATAGAATTTTCAGCTTGCAAAGAGTTGAAAAAAATTATTAGATATTTACTTAGAGGGCTGGCAATTTTTGCCGGCGTGCTGGTGATCGTTTATACCATTGCATACATTTATGTTGTAGCAAATAAAAAAAGCATTATTGCGCAAATAAAAGACCAGGTGGCTGACAAGCTAAATGGACAAGTGCAGATCGGAAACATCAGTCTTGGCTTTCTTGCCCAGTTTCCAAGCATATCAGTTGAACTGGATCAGATCTCTATAAAAGATACGCTCTTCAGCCAGCACAAGCATCCTTTTTTTGCGGCAGAAAAAGTATATGCAGGCATCAGCGTTATAAACCTGATTAAAAAAAATAACCCGTTAAACAGTATCCAGATCGAGAACGGGCAACTCTACATTTATACTGATATTTCAGGATATACCAATTCTTATCTTTTATCTCCAAAAAGCATTCCTTCGACGGCGGCAAAAAAACCATCAACGGCAAAAACAGATATTGAAAGCGTTAAGCTTAAAAATGTAAGACTGATCTTAGACGATAGAAAGAAAGGTAAACTGTACGACTTTGAGGTAGCAAAGCTTAACTGGCGCATTAATACAGGAGACTCAATCATTACGTTTAAAACTTCTAATGATATTCTCATTCATAGTCTTGCTTTTAATACCGATTTAGGAAGCTATGTACATGAAGCGCAATTTAACGGAGACTTTAAGTTGTTATTTGATAAAAACAGCAAACGCTTAAGCTTTGATGATATAGACATCAAATTGAAAGGCCATAAGTTTAATTTATCGGGTCACTTTGATTTTTCGGAGGAATCCAGCTTTGCTCTCAATGTATCTTCTAAAAACATTGATTACGCATTTGCAAAAACTTTATTAACCCGCATAATTGATTCTTCTCTTTCATTAGTAAAACTTGAAAAACCTGTAAATGAAGTAAAAGCAGAAATAAGCGGAAGTTTAAAGGGCGGCGATCCGCTTGTAAATATAAACTGGAAAGTAGAAGACAATAATGTAACGTCTCCTTATGCAAATTTTACAGATTGCTCTTTGACCGGTTCCTTTACCAATGAGATGGTTAAAGGTCAGCCCAGAAAGGATCCGAACTCAAGGCTGCACTTCCAAAATTTTACGGGAAATTGGGAGAGGCTAAAAATCACTTCTCAAAATGTGTATGTAGATAACTTAGCATTGCCAATAGTTAAAGCAGATATTAAAACAGATTTTGACCTTACGCAGTTAAATAATCTGCTTGGAAGCAGTTCTTTAGATCTGCACCAGGGCAAGGGAAAGCTTGACATTACTTATTCAGGACCTTTACAGGCAAATAACAGCCGCAACACTTTGATCAATGGAAAGCTGACATTCTCAGACGGGTTACTTATGTATCACCCCCGAAATATGCCAATGACCAATGTAAGCGGAAATATCGTCTTTAAGAATACAGATATTTATGTAACAGATTTCAGGGGAAATGTGCAGGGTAATAAGATCGTTATGAACGGTGTTGGCAAAAATTTGCTTGCTCTTTTAAATACAAGTCCTGATAAAGTTTTTCTTGATTGGAGCATCTATTCGCCCTCCTTAAATCTTGGTAATTTTACATCACTTTTAAAAGATCGTCCTGCACCTGCTGCGGTCAGTCACGCCAAATCGAAGCTGGGAAACACGGCAAGAAACATAGATGAAATTGTAAGCCAAGCAAATTTCAGGTTAAGTGTAAAAGCAGACCAGTTAACGTTTAAGCGTTTTGCAGCAACAAATGTAAAGGCTTCACTTGCACTTGTAAACGAGAACTGGATTCTTAACAATGTAAGTCTTCAGCACGGCGGTGGTTCTATGGTTATCAATGGCGACCTGACTGCCAAAAACAATCAATACTACCAGGCAAATATTAAGGTGAATATGCAGAATGTGGATGTGAATAAAGTGATGTACGCATTTGACAACTTTGGTCAGTCGGGCATTTCATCAGAAAACCTGCGTGGAAAACTCACTTCTTCTGCAGATGTAAAAATGGATATAGACCGCAATGTAGGCTCACCATCAAACATTGATGGCTTTGTAGATTTTTCTCTAAAAAACGGCGCTTTACTGCATTATGAACCTTTGCAAAAAATACAGAAAGTAGCTTTTAAAAAGAGAAACTTTGATGAAATTTATTTTGCAGAGTTAAAAGACAAGCTCGATATTAAAAACAGAGACATTGTTATTAACAGGATGGAAATACAATCTACAGTGCTTACTCTTTTTGTTGAAGGCATATACAGTTTAAGCGGCAAAACCGATATCAGCATACAGATACCTATCAGTAATATTAAAAAACGCGATGAGGATTATACACCCGAAAATAAAGGCGCAAATGCAAAAGGTGGCGCCAGCGTTTTTGTAAGAGGCAGACCCGGCTCTGATGGAAGCATCCAGTTTAAGCTCGACCTGTTCAGGAAGTTTAGAAAGAAAGACAAAGCCTTTACTGACAGTACAGCAGATAAGTTTACGGATTGATGTAAGGGAGTTTTATATCTTGTATTATTTTTTTACCCGGCTTTATTTTTCTATGGCATCATCTCTTGCGTCGCACAGCGTGTACTGTATTTTTTTATGGCGGCAAGTGCAATCCCCGATTTATACTTAAAGCCTTGTAAATGTGCAATGAAGGAGAGAATAACAATAAGATGAACGGTATCTCTTTCATGAGCAGATATAAAAATGAAACGAGCCTGACGGCTCTGCAATAGAGGCGCATTATTTACAACGGAT
>CAXUMK010000141.1:0-13637 GCA_964251885.1 uncultured Segetibacter sp.
ACAAGTGAGTGACACAACGATGTACCACAAAAAACCAATGTTCGTCCCCCCAAAAAATCTTAAGTTGACACCTATGCGTTTCCGGGAAACCTGTAAGGCGGCAAGAATAAAAACAATTACTTCAGCAAACCGTATCTTTCCACATCGGTTAAAACTCCCTGACCTGTTCTGAACTCTCTTTTAAAATAACCCTCTTTTTCAAATCCGTTTTTAATTGCCACTTTCTTACTGCCTTCGTTTTCAGGATTTAATTTGATATACAGCTTTTCCATTTTCAAATCGCTGAAAGCATATTCTGTAAGCCATTTAACAGCATAAGACGTAAAGCCTTTTCCTTCGTACTCACCATCAATAAAATAAGCAAGCTCAGCTTTGGGAACGCTCCAGTCAATATTTTTAAGAATGATACTGCCAATAATGTGAGATGCACTTTTTAAAACCACTACAAAATAAACTGTTCCCTGTTGAAAGCTTGTTTTAGTTTTAGCTCAGTAAACTTCTTTGCAGTATCAGCGCTGGTAATTGCATGAGAGGTTTTTGGAAAATACATAAGCAGCCTTTGCCTGTTTTTTTCGATAACATTGTACAACTGCATGTAATCTTCTTTCTTAATGAGCCTTATTTGAATTTCATTCATTGCTCAAAGATTTTTTTACCACTTACATACTTATTGCCTTTTACTATGAAACGGTATGGCAACAAAGCGTCTTCTGCCGCGTAGTCAACACCTATTCTTACTGTTGCTGTTATTTCATTTTCAGTATAGTTAAACACATCCTCAGCAATGTAAATCTCTGCGCTTTGCAGGCTCACTCCTGTCTGGCTGGTGTGAAATCCCAAAGCTTTTGAAACATTGCCAGGCCCGCGGGTAAGGTCGAATGAATGAACGGTTTTGCCAGACCTTTTAAGCATGACATCAATACCAGTCAATGGCTCCAAAGCTCTTATTAAAATGGCATTGGGAATATCTTTTACATTGGTAACAATATTAAACATCTGGTGAATGCCATAGCATAAGTAGATGTAAGCAACGCCGCCATTGCTGTACATCACTTCGGTTCGTTTAGTACGGCGGTTGTTATAAGAGTGGGAAGCTTTATCAAAAGGACCGTTATATGCCTCAGACTCAACTATTCTTCCTGCGGTTAGTTCATTATCAAAGTTTGTTACCAGTATTTTACCGATCAGTTCTTTGGTGACCGTTACCACATCCGTTCTTTCATAAAACGATTGTGGCAGCTTTTTCCAGTTGGTTACATTCGTGTTCAATTCCTGCTGTTGTATTAGTATGATTTGATGTAATGATGTAAGTTTATGCAAGTAATGCTTAAAATACTTACGCGCAAATTAGCACATCTGCATTAGCACATAAGCATATCAGCAAATTAGCACATTAACTCATGACCGGTACCGTTTTTCTCATTCCTACTTTCTTATACGACCAGGCTACTGAAACTATTCCTTTGTATGTTTTGGAGATGGTAAAGCAATGCCAGGTATTTTTTGCGGAGAATGAAAGAACAGCGAGGCGTCATCTTAGATTATTATGGCGGGAGATGATCATTGACGATTACAAATGGTTCACTATTCACAAGGCTGAAGAAGAGGTACGGCAAACATTTATACAACTACTAAAAGAAGGAAATAATATCGGCATCATCAGCGAAGCGGGCTGCCCCGGCATTGCTGACCCGGGACAATTATTAGTAAGTGCTGCGCAAAAAGCTGGAGCAACCGTTAAGCCTTTAGTTGGTCCAAGCAGTATCTTATTAGCCTTAATGGCCAGCGGAATGAACGGTCAGCAGTTTCGGTTCAATGGTTATTTACCCATAGATAACCTTGAAAGAAAAGCCGCAATAAAAGAACTGGAGAACGAGTCAGCAAAAAGGAATTGTACGGAGATATTTATAGAAACGCCTTATCGCAACAATCAACTAATTAAACAAATAACAGAAACCTGCAAGCTACAAACACAGCTTTGTATTGCAGTTGATATCACTGCTCCTTCCGAAAGCATTGTAACCAAAACAATAAGTGAATGGAAGAAGCAATTGCCTGATATACATAAAAGGCTGGCTATTTTTCTCATTTATGCCAGTCCTATTTGAGTTAACTCCCCTAACGAATTTCTCGACTCCCGACTCCTTACTTCGGACTCCCTACTGCGGCTGCATTCCGTTTGTTATCTGGTAAACACTATCAACTACAAACAGTTGCATTCCCCGCCAGGGCAATGAGCCGTTGTAGAGTTTATAATGAAGCTCCATGTCTTTACCGCTGTTTTGCATTAGCTTTTGTGCAACATTTTCATCAGTCACACTAAATGAAAACTGGTTACTTTGAATAGACGTTGTGGTTGGATTGCCCCTGAAGCCGCTTTGTATTAACTGACCTTCATACGTCTTAAACATAACCCCTTTCTTTTGAAAGGTGTTTAAAATTCCGGCTTTGGTGCCACTGGCAAAAACGAAATAGTACCGCCAGTAAATAAACCCGATAAGTGCAATAACAATAACTGTTATGATGATTGTAGTAGCCTTGCGCATAATTTTAATTTAACAACTATAGCAGCATAAAGTAATCATGCCATTATTATTTACACATTTGGTGTTGTAGCGTAAAGTCACTTTACGGGTTGGAGGTTAACCCGTATTTATCAACCAGGTAAATCAATCCCGCCATGTTGATCGCCCCAAGCAGAAGCTCTCTTTTATTAACGGCTTCAAATACATCGTTACGTGCATGATGCAGATCAAAATAGCGCTGGTTGTCTGGAACCAAACCTGCCACGGGTGTATTTAATTCTTTATTTAAAGGGCCTATATCGGCACCGCCTCCACCCTGGCTAAACTCGTACACACCATAAGGCTGCAGAAGGCTTGTCCACGGTTTTATTTTTTGGAGCTTGTCATTACTCATTGTAAAAGAGAAGCCGCGTGGAGTAAAACCTCCCTCATCTGTTTCAAGAGCAAATACGTGATTTTCATTTTTTGCTTTTGCCTGTTCTGCATACTTCAGTCCGCCACGTGATCCGTTTTCTTCATTTGCAAAAAGTACAAAGCGGATTGTTTTCTTAGGTTTGTATCCCAATGCTTTTAGTGTTCTTAAAATCTCTATTGTCTGAACTAACCCGGTTCCATCGTCATGAGCGCCTTCATTTACATCCCAGCTATCACAGTGTCCGCCGACAGTTATAAAATCATTGGACCCATCGGAGCCTTTTAATTCTGCAATCACATTATGCCCTATCGTATCTGGTAAGAAGTGTCCATACGTAGTAAAAGTCGCCTCCACTTTATGGCTTTTGCAGGTTTGCCACAAATAATCCGCGTCTTCCAAACCAAGGGCTACGGCCGGAATTTTAGGAAAAGAATCGTTATACATCATGGCACCGGTGTGAGGGTTGTTGTTTGTCCCTTCACTCATCGAGCGGATCATCACTCCAATAGCTCCATATTTGGCAGCCCTGCTGGCACCGGCATATCTGTATACTCCCGACTCTCCATAAGCTCTACCGGGAATGATATAGGTTGGATTGAAAGGATAATTGTAAAAAACAATTTTACCTTTTACCTCATCTTTATGCTTTTCGAGGTCACTGAAAGATGAAACCGCAACTACCTGGGCAGTAACACCCTCTTTCCCGCTTCCCATTGAATTGCCCAAGGCAAGCACATCTAAAGCTCTTTTTTGTTTCTTATCATCCACGCTTATAACGGCGGCTTTATCTTCTCCCCCACGAACCCAATGCGGTACCATGCATTCCTGCAGGTAAGCAGTGTCGGCGCCTGACTGTTGTAAGGTTGCAAGACCCCATTTTTCAGCTTTCACCATTTGAGGCGAGCCGGCAAGGCGTCCGCCAATTTGCTTGGTCAGGTAACGGAGGTTTTCAAAAGCCTTTCCGTTAACCAGCATTTCATCGGCAATTCTTTTTATAAATAGAGAATCAGCATCCTGCGCTACCGAGAAAAAGGGAAGCAGGATGACGGCGAGTAATAATTTCTTCATGTATAAAACTTTAAGGCAAATTAACTAAATGTTATTTGATAAGGAGCAGTAAACCTGCATTTGAACTAAGAATAGAAATTATTGTTACTTGCATATTAATTGATTTAAAATCAATTGATTTCTTTCAAGACAAAAGTTTGAAAAAGGCTGCAGAATATTTTGCGGTACAAGTGAGTGACACAACGATGTACAATAGAATATCTAATGCCTGCAACATAAAAAACATAAAATGCGTATAGGTATTGTTTGCTACCCGACATTTGGAGGAAGTGGTGTACTTGCTACTGAATTAGGAAAGGCGCTCGCCGACAAAGGCCATTCTGTACATTTTATAACTTACCAGCAACCTGTGAGGCTAAATGTTTTTAGCGCTAATATTTTCTATCACGAGGTGCGTGTGCCTACCTATCCATTGTTTGATTATCCGCCTTACGAGGTGGCTTTGTCGAGTACTATGGTGGATGTAATACTGCATCATGACCTCGATTTACTGCATGTGCATTATGCTATTCCGCATGCATCGGCGGCTTATATGGCTAAACAAATCGTTGCAAAAGTTGGTAAAAATATCCCGTTCATTACTACTCTTCACGGTACAGATATTACGCTGGTTGGCAGAGACAAAACGTATGCGCCGGTGGTCACTTTCAGCATCAATGAAAGCGATGCAATAACAGCGGTAAGCGACAATTTAAGAATGGAAACTTATAAATCGTTTGCCATTACAAAAGAGATAGAAGTGATACACAATTTTGTTGATGTGGCAAGGTTTAGCAAGAAACCGATTGATGCATTTCGCAGGGTGATCGCGCCAAACGGAGAAAGGATTTTGGTGCATGCATCTAACTTTAGAAAGATCAAAAGAGTGCAGGATGTAGTGCACATTTTTGCAGAAGTAAGAAAGCAAATGCCTGCAAAATTGCTGATGGTCGGTGACGGACCGGAAAGGCCTGCAATGGAAGACAAGGTAAAGGAACTTGGTCTTATTGATGATGTGCGCTTCTTAGGTAAGCAGGAACAAATGGAGGAAATACTGGTAGTAAGCGACCTGTTTATACTTCCGTCGGAATATGAAAGTTTTGGGCTCGCTGCGCTGGAAGCGATGGCCGCAAGTATGCCGGTAATCAGCACAAATGCAGGCGGTTTACCCGAAGTAAATATTGATGGAAAAACAGGCTTTCTTTGTAATGTTGGTGATGTAGCCGGTATGAGCAGGTGTGCAATAGAAATTTTACAAAATGATGAAACACTTGCCGCTTTTAAGCAGAACGCCTATGAACAGGCGTGCAGGTTTGATATCCATAACATCGTGCCTGTTTACGAAAAATTATACAGCCGTTTTTGTACAATGGATTGTGATTAGTATTTGTTGAGAAATTTGTTGACCGGCCATATAACTTTGCCTGACATCGTTGTGTCACTCTCTTTTACTGCAGATACTTTATTCAGCTTTCACATTCATCTGACATAGTTTGTTCAAGATAGCTTTTATCTCCTCTTTAGCCACGGTTCAGGATTGAGGAAAACACTGTGTTCGTTAGTAACCATAAATACCACCTCACCTTCACCATTGTCGTTAGTTGCCGCATGTCCTATTACAGTACCTGGCCTTACAACCTGGTCTTTATTTACATTTACCGAAGATAAATGGCTGTAAGAAGTAAAGTATTTTCCATGTCTAACAGTAACTACCTGTTCGCCACCCAGGTCGAAAACGGAAGAAACTTCGCCATCAGCAATTGCTTTTACTACAGCGCCAACCGGCACCGAGATAGTTAGACCATCACTTTTGCCGGTGATTGTAGTACCTGGTATTTTATAAGTTCCAAAATGAATAGTAGGAATACCTGCATCTACAGGCCAGGGAAGCCGACCCTTATTTGTCTCAAAATTAATAGACAGCGCCCTGCCTTCGTCTGTACTTTCAAGGTCGCTGTATACCCTGTCTGTTTTAGGCTTAGAAGTGACCGCACCGGTAGTAGCCGGAATATTATCTTCTGTAGTTTTTGCCGGGTTAGTGTTACCTGAGTTTGCCTGGCTTTGCTCCTTTTGACGTTGCAGCCTGTCAAGCTTTTGCTGGTCAGCAAGTTTTCTTTTACGCTCATCCTCTTCAGCTCTTTTTTGCTTTGCAAGAGCCTCAGCCTTCTTCCTTGCTTCTGCTAATTCACGCCGGATGATTGCACTAATTGCATTCTGCATCTGCCGCCTGTCATTCTCACGCTTCTTTATTTCGGCGGCAAAATCCTTTTCCTGGCTTTTTAATTTATTCACCTCCTCATTTTGTTCTTTCTTATCTACTTCCAGGTCTTTCAAAGCATCTGTTTGATTTTGAAGGGCAACGCTTTTTTCATTTTTGCTGTTATTTAACGAGGCTATTTTATCATTGATTAAATCCTCTGTTTTTTCGATGTTGGCTACCTGCTGTTCGCGGTACTGGCGATAACTCTTCAGGTACGTAATCCTCTTAACCGCATCATTAAAGGTGGATGCTGAAAAAATAAAATTGAGGTAATCGTAATTGCTCCTGTTCTTGTATGCAAAAACGAGACTTTTACCATATTCCTGCTTTAATGTATCCAGTTCTCTTTTTAGCCTGTTTATTTCAAGGGTGTTTTTATAAATGTTGTTGTCTAATATCCTTACGTCTTTATTTATATTTTGTATCAGTTCTTCACGTGCTGCGATCTTTCTTTTTATAATGTTATAGTTGGCGAGAGACCTTTTTTTGCTGTTCTTGATATCTTTTAAAGAAGCATTCAAATCTCTGATCTCCTTCATCAAATCCTGCTGTTTTTGCAGCAATTCTTCTTTGCCAGGCTGTTGTGCTGATAAGGCAGCAGAAAACGAACAAAAAAGAAACAGGAAAATTATTTTTTTGGTCATGCCTTTATTTTTATCAGGTTACAAAATTTTAAAACCAGCGACTACAGCCTCTTGTAATTTTCAGGAATATTAAACGGAAAAGTAAGTGGCTGATCGAAAGAATATTGTTTGAAATCAAGATTAATATCAAGCTTCGATTGTTCTGCCACCGAAATCTTTCTTTGTGTCGCAAACATAAAACCTGTTGTCTTCTCATAATCACTGAAAGTAATGTCGCAGGTACGGTTTCTGCCGGCATTTACATCATCGAGTTTGCTATGCAGTATTTTATCGTCTGAATTATCGAGCGTAACGAGGTGCTTAAAGATCTTTCCTGCCATCAGCACCAGTAGCTCATTGTTTGCATTTACCTTATAAGAAACAATATTACTGTCAATAAAAACCGGGTTGCCGACAACCAGGTTTTGCAGCGTATTAAAATCAAAAGGAATGTCGGTAATGTCCTGCAGGTAACTGATGCTTCTGTATTGTATATTCTTTTTTAAAAGGTTCATCACCTTTACACTGTCTTTGGTGATCAACACCCTGAAACCTTCTATTCCGAGAGCGCCTCTTAAAGAAAGCCACATTACTGAGTCTTTCTTCATTCTGATAAAAGCTGTTGCATCGTCTCCGCCATCTTTGCCTTCATACTCCACCCTTACTTTTGCGTTAAAAGTGGAGAAGGTGATTTTGTTTTTAATGACCTTGCTATACATATTAGCGGCCGAACTGACAGAGTCTGTTTTTTTGATTGCTGAAACCACAACTACGGGTGTTGTATCCACTTTTGAAATCGCCTGTTGTATCTTCTGAACTTTTTTTGCCGGCCTGCATGCTAACAGTAAAATCATGAATGATAAAATCAAGGCGGAAACTCTCATGTTGTTGTTTTACTGTTTACCTGTATGTCCAAAGCCACCTTCGCCTCTTGGTGTAGATGTTATTTCAGCTACCTCTGTTAGTATTACCTGCTCTACTTTTTGTATGACCATTTGGGCTATCCGGTCTCCTTTAATTATACTCTGGGGTTCATTTGACAGGTTTATCAAAAGCACTTTCAGTTCACCCCTGTAATCAGCGTCAACCGTTCCTGGACTGTTCAAACAGGTAATCCCATGCTTTACTGCCAGTCCGCTTCTTGGCCTTACCTGTGCCTCATAACCGATTGGCAATTCTATAAATAATCCAGTTGGCACCAGCATTCTTTGCAGTGGCTGTAAGATCATTTCGTGTTCAATATCAGCCCTTACATCCATTCCCGAAGAACCTTCGGTTGCATAAGCAGGCAATGGGTTTGCTGAGCGGTTTATGATCTTAACTGGTAATTTATCCACTAAAGCAAATGTAATTATTGAGATGAAGAGATGTTCTGATAGTTATACAGCAGAATGTTAAAAATCAGTCTTTTGCAACGACGCAACAATGTAAAATAGCAGTAATGCAGCCCGGCTCCAAAAAAATTACTGCACATTTTTATGCGGCGGGAAGTATAACCATTCTGTATTCGGTTTCAAATTTTTTATTTTTCTTTAGGCCTTTGGCTAATGCATCAATTGTTCTATTTGGCTTAGTGAAAAAGCTTTAACAAAAGGGAAAAACGCATCGTAACAGTTTTGCAAAGCTATGTAATGTTTTTGCAATAAATCGAAAACCTCTGCACTGCTGTCTAAGTAACTTGCCCGCCTGGCCACACCTCCAAAACTTTTTTCGATGCCCGACATGCTTTTATAATTGTACAGCCAGTTTTGCGATTGCATATAAGGCAGCATCTTTTGAAACAGGGTTGGCAATACATCACTATTAGCTTCAAGAACAGCGTAGGTTTCCTGAGCATGTTGGTGAAGCGAGGAATCAGAGAATTCATTTTGGTCATTCGCCAAAAAATGGTCATACACCACATCTACAAAAGCACCCGAATACAACCCTACAGCCGGTTTTAAAAAGGTTCTTGCTTCTTTGGTCGCTTCATGGGCATCAGTAAAAGTGTCAATTTGCCTGTGTAAAACAATGCCCTGCTGAATTGCTGTTGAGTAATCAAACTTCTTTTTGCCTTTTACAAAATCACTTATCATATTGCCCACTAGTATCTCGCTATGATTAAAAGACAGGTATGAGTGGGCAAGAAAATTCATGCTATTTTTTTACGTTTTTTTCTAACCATTCTCCCATAGCATTCAATGCGTCGGGTGATATGGTTTGTTCTAACTGTGCGTATTCTGCAACCGTGCATTGGGTACATTGCTGAAAGAGGTGGTTAAGACCCGGCAGCATTTTTACATCGTGAACGGTTGATTTGCTTTTTTGCAAGGCAACAATTATGCCTTTAAGATTAGGCTCTGCTATAACCTGGACATCTTTTTCGCCATTCAGCGCAAGCACTTTGGTGTTTGTCTTTTCAAGAAATGTTGCCGGGTCGCTGTTTAAAAAATATTTCATCCAGGGTAAGGAAGTTGTTTTTATAAGATTATGAATGACAACTGCAGATGCAGAGTCATTCGTAAAACCGAGTTGATTTCTGTCTGCCTGTGATGCCTGTGTTTTCCATGTTTCAAATGCAGCCCATGTTTTTTTAAATGCTGTAGAAGTATCTTTTTCTGTAACTGCGATAGTAAGCAGGCGTGTATAGAAAGTTTTATACAAGCCGGCAGTAGCAGAAGGAATGCCTTGCGATCTCAATATAACGTCTCCCTGGTCGGCCAGTAAAACCGAGCCTTTAATTCCTGGTCCCGCAAGCAAAATCATAAAATCAATGTCTTTTCTTTGTGCTGCAACCATCGGCGCTATCAGTCCGCCTTCGCTGTGTCCTATCATCCCTAACCTTTTTACATCTGTCTGCGGGCGTGTTTTCAAATAAGCCAGTCCGGCTTCTACATCTTTGGCAAAGTCTGCTGATGTAGCAGTCATTACTTCTCCTGTAGTTTTGCCTTTTCCCCGGTCATCGACTCTTAAAATTGCAAAGCCTTTTTTGGTTAGATAATCTGCAATTACGGCAAAAGGCTTGTGCTCAAAAATGGTTTCGTCCCTGTCTTGCTGACCGCTGCCTGTGATTAAAATAGCAGTTGGAAAAGGTCCGCCGGATGAAGGATAAGTAAGGGTTCCGCCAAAATGAACAGAGTTATCAGCATTGGAATATTCAACCTCTTCAGCAGTATAACTAAATGGAGGCTTTGGTGTTTGCGGACGGTTTAAGGCAATTACCTGGTTTGTTTTTACAATGGTTAAAGGTGCTTTAAAGCCGCCCTGACTCCAGATGCCGGTAATAGTTGTATCGTTGGAAAGCAATCCATCAAAACCTCCTTTTATCATATTTACTCCGATATGCAAACTGTCTCCTGCTACAATTGCCGATGATACAGCAATGCCCTTCGCCCCCTGGTCGGGACTATCCATAGTAGCGCTGTAAGAGCCGGAGCTATCTTTTTTTAGATGGAAAACCAGTCGTAGTTTCACTCCGACGTCTAAAGAGCCTAACCAGGTTCCTGAAATATTTGGTTGAGAAAAACAATAAACAGAAAGCAATATGGCGGTAACAGCCAATGACATCTTTTTCATAAAATGATTTATTTAATGCTTGTTTTTTTATGCAACTGAAAATAGCGGTAAGAATAAACAACAGGTATAATGGTTATGATTGCTGTGATCAGCAACATTAAAGTAAGCGCATATTTTGCAGGAGTGATAAGTGCGAGAAGGGTAATAAGCAAACCTCCGGCAAACCAAAGCTTTCCCGCAAGCTGATGCGTTTTTCTCCACGTGTCTTCATCTTCAAGCGTCCATGGTGTTCGTATTCCTACAAAATAATTGGGCTTTACGCTGTGCATCAGGTTTCCCAGCCACGCAAAGAATAAGCCCATCAATGGCAACAAAATTCTGTTGAAAGAAAAGCCATTATTAACTCCTGCATAAACGATAATAACGCTGACCACATTTAATAAAAGCACTATAGCGAAAGCCATTTTCTGCATTGTTTCTTTAGATTGGTTGGCTGCTTTTTTAGGGTCAATCTTTTGAATGTTGGTTAGCAACAAATACACTCCAACACTTATTGCCGATAGAAATGCGACTAAGAATATCAGCGTGCTCTTGCTGCTGTACCCATTTGGCGTTCCATCTATAGAGAAGTGGGTAGCCACTGTCTGAGGCAGGGAATTATATACAACGCTTAGATAAAAAAGCGGAATAAGAACTATTAGGATTACAAGGAGTAAAGAACGTTTCGTTTTCATGTTATTTCTTTTTGTCGTTTTTATTGAATTGTAAAAGCCACGTAAGGATTTCGTCAATGACAGATGTATTTATAGAATAAGAAATAAACTGTCCCCTTTTAGAAGAGGTAACAAGGTTAGCCTGTTTCAAAAGGTCTAAATGATGAGATATGCTTGGTTTGGAAATATTGAATTTGTCGGCAATATCGCCTGCAGTAAGGTCGCCTTCTCTCAGCAGCTCAAGAATTTCTCTTCTTGTTTTGTCATTAAGCGCTTTAAAGAGAATATTCATGCAGTAGAATTATATATTTAGACAAATATCTAAATACTTTCTCAAATCTCATAACTTTTTCTTCATTTTTTTAAGATGTCATCAATGATATTTCACCTTATGCAGGAATGAGTAAGATTTTTATGAGCCAAACAGCACTGCCCTGAGCAGAATTCTTGCGTCGCACACTTGTACATTTTATCCATGATGTACACTTTATATAGCGTTGCCCGTTTTTTTAAAGGTGCAATCGCTTCAATTACCACTCATCCTAATTGCAACACAGAATTTGCTGTTTTGCAGACAATTCCAACCTTTTTTAAAAACTTGAAAAAAGTCAGCAAAAGCAATACAGTACTGCATTTGAAACAAATTACCTGTCGCAGAGCTTCAACCGTTCATCACAAACCAAAAGGTATTTACTCTTCGTTCATCACAATTGCATTTTCATACGACCTTTTGTATTCTACTTTTGACTTGTCAAACAAAAACAACTGACAACATTTAAATAAAAAATAAAAAAATAAAAAAATGAAAAAGCTTTTTATTGCAGCACTAATAGCCGCAACATTCGTTACAAGTGCATTTGCAAAAGACGTTAACAAGATCAGCTCCGCAGTTCTTCGCCAGTTCAATACTGAATTTAAAGGTGCATCAAACGTTGTTTGGAGCAGCACGAGGGATTATACAAAAGCCGCATTTACAGTAAATGACCAGAAAATGGAAGCTTTCTTTAATTCGAATGGCGATGTGATCGCGACCACCACAACTATTACTGCAGACCAGCTTCCTGCAGCAGCAAAAAGAAGTTTTGCTAAAAGATTTGATGGTTATGATGTAAAAGACATTATCCGTTTCGAAGGCGCAGATGAAGATGGATATTACATTTCTGCTTCAAATGAAAAAGAAGCAGTGATTGTAAAAATAACTGATGACAACACTGTTTCCACCTTTCAAAAAACAAAGAAATAATACAGCGGACAATAACTAAAGACAAGCCTTCGCCAAAAGCGGAGGCTTTTTCATGATCGTTTATTAACCTGCTGTTACATTTCTATGATTTACATTTGCGTCCAAATAAATCCAATATGAGCAAAGGCCCCGTTTCACAGTTTATACAGCATCATTACCGTCACTTCAACGCTGCCGCTTTGGTCGATGCGGCAAAGGGATACGAAACACATTTGCTTGAAGGCGGCAAAATGCTTGTCTCACTTGCCGGCGCTATGAGCACAGCAGAACTCGGCATTTCACTTGCAGAAATGATACGCCAGGATAAAATACAAATCATCAGTTGCACCGGTGCAAATCTTGAAGAAGATATCATGAACCTGGTAGCACATACTCATTATAAAAGAGTTCCCAATTATCGTGAATTGAGTCCTAAAGAAGAGTGGGAGCTGCTTGAGCAAGGGTACAACCGCGTAACCGATACCTGCATTCCCGAAGAGGAAGCTTTTCGCCGCATTCAAAAGCACATTCATAAAATATGGAAAGATGCTGAAGAAAAAGGTGAACGTTATTTTCCGCACGAGTATATGTACAAGCTGCTGCTTAGCTGTGTAATGAAAGAGAATTACGAAATACCCGAAGAGCATAGCTGGATGATTGCAGCAGCAGAAAAAAACCTGCCCATCATTGTTCCCGGATGGGAAGACAGCACCATGGGAAACATATTTGCAAGCTACATAGTGAAGGGCGAACTAAAGGCAAGCACCATGAAAAGCGGCATCGAATACATGGTTTGGTTAAGCGACTGGTATCGGCATAACAGCGCGGGAAAAGGCATTGGTTTCTTCCAAATTGGCGGTGGCATTGCCGGCGATTTCCCTATTTGCGTTGTCCCTATGCTGTACCAGGATCTGGAAATGCATGAAGTTCCTTTCTGGAGTTATTTCTGCCAGATCAGCGACAGCACAACCAGCTACGGCAGCTACAGCGGCGCGGTTCCAAACGAGAAAATTACCTGGGGCAAGTTAGACATTCATACTCCAAAGTTTATCGTAGAAAGTGATGCAACCATAGTCGCTCCACTAATATTCGCTTATATTTTGGGATGGTAGTTGTTGGCAACGGTCAGTATCACTTTGTTTAATCATCGTTGCGACGCTCCGTTTGAGTCTGGTGCTGCGATTATGCTTTCTTTTAAAACCCTCTTAGCTAGTGTCTGTCCGAAAACGCGTTAAAAATAATTTTTCTTTTGAGGTTGTGAAGAACGAATGATATTTTTAGCTTATTTGTTCTGAAGTTGGTTTTGTAATACAAGGTTAATGATTGTTTGGGTAAGC
>CAXUMK010000142.1:0-13582 GCA_964251885.1 uncultured Segetibacter sp.
ATTTCTTTTGATTGACAAACTTTATCTCATCTATTAATCGAACTCAGGTTAATAAGTTTAAACACAAAAAAGTAACAAGCGAATAGGTGTAAAACCTGTCTCAGTTTTTACACCTCCCGGGATTATTCGTATTTTAAGGTAAATGGAAAGCTTATATTTATACAATATATCAATGTAAAAAAACACCTATTTTATGCCGGTAAAAGAAGCATAAAAAATAAACAGCTTAAATTTTAAACAAGCCCTAATATTACAACTGATTAATAGATTAAACATGCGTTCAACCCGTTGCTTTATCATATTGCTATTTTTGGTACAGACAGTATTTGCGCAGCAGAATGACTCTGTTACCGTAAGGCGTGTACCTGCGTTAGGTATTGAGCTCAATGCAAAAGACGAAACTGAAATAAAACAGGGATTAAAGGAATTTGCTGATGCAATTTATCAGTTAAATACAAAGCATGACTCTTTTACAAAAGACTTGATGCCCGATGTGCTTATTTTTTATAAAGCGGTTGATTATGCCTTACGTTATAACGAATTTTTTAGTCCGAAAGATGTCATAGCAGCTAAAGAATTGCTTAAAACCGGGCAACAGCGCGCAGCTGATCTACTTCTTGGAAATGCGCCCTGGACAACTGCGAAAGGAGAAGTAACCAGAGGTTATATTTCTAAAATAGACCATTCCGTCCAGCCTTATGGGCTAAGTGTGCCGGAGAATTACGACGGTAAAGGTGCAGGGTTTCGTCTTTCGCTTTGGTTTCATGGAAGAGGCGAAAAATTATCGGAAGTTAATTTTATGGCTAACGGGAAAGGGTTTTTTCCTAAGATGCCGGTGATGAAAAATACGATCATGCTTTATCCTTACGGACGATATTGCAACGGTTTTAAATTTGCAGGAGAAGTTGATGTGGAGGAGGCCCTGGAAAATGTTAAAAAGCATTATAAGATCAACGAGAACGAAATATTTAACAGGGGGTTTTCAATGGGCGGAGCGGCAGTGTGGCAATTTGCTGTGCATTATCCTGATTTATGGCTTGCCGCAAATCCGGGAGCAGGATTTGCAGAAACAACTGAATTTTTGCTGTTAGATAAAGAAATACTGCACCCTGCCTGGTATGAGCGGGAACTATTGCATTTGTACGATTGTACGGATTATGCAAGTAACCTTTCTAATCTGCCGGTCATCGCTTATAACGGAGATAAAGACCTTCAAAAACAGGCGGCGGATGTTATGGAAAGGGCAATGAAAGAAGAAGGCATCAAACTTACCCGTGTTATCGGGCCAAATACGGGCCATGAATATCATCCATCTGCTGCTAAGGCGGTGGACAGTTTACTTGAGATCGAGGCGATCAAAGGAAAAAGAAAAGTTCCTAAAAAACTGCACTTTACAACTTACACGCTTAAATATAACAAAATGTATTGGTTAACTATTAATGCACTTGGAAAGCATTGGCAGAAGGCACGGGCAGACGGATCTGTGGTTAATCAAACCATAAGCCTGGAAACGCAGAATATTACCGCTTTAAGTATAGACTTTGCTGCATTGCCAAATCTAATCAACATAAAAAAGCCGCTCCTGGTAAATATCAACGGCACTCGTATCAGCGTTAAAGTTTCCGCAAAAAAAACTGCTGTAGATTTTTATCTGGAAAACAAGCGATGGCTTTTAGGTTCTCCAAAGCAATTATTAGTAAAAAAACATAACCTGCAAGGCCCGGTTGATGATGCGTTTATGTCTGCGTTTATAATCGTAAAACCAACTGGCAGCAGCAGCAATCCATTGTTTGACCGCTGGTCTAAATCAGAAATGGACCGATTCATAATTCAATGGCGGAGGCAATTTCGTGGAGATGCAATAGTAAAAAATGATACAGACATCAATAAGGATGACTTAAGCTCTAACCTGATTGTTTTTGGTGATGAAGAAAGTAACAGCTTCCTCGCAAAAATCAACAATAAATTACCGATTAAATGGAATACGAAAGATATCCGTGTCGGTAACGACAGTTATGATTCAAAAACACATGGGTTGATTATGATCTGCCCAAACCCTTTAAACACTCAAAAGTATGTAGTTATTAACAGCGGTTTTACCTTCAGGGAGGAGTCGTATTTAAACAATGCCAAACAAATCCCAATGTTGCCTGACTGGGCAATTATAGACCTCACTACACCTCCCGGTGCCGTGCACCCCGGTACTGTAACCCAGGCGGGGTTTTTTGGAGAGCACTGGGAAGTTCCGGCAGGCGGCATCAGGTAAATTATAAGTTGTATTACGGGGACAGCTTGTAAGTTAACTGTAGCAACGCGGTGCCATTGCTTTAACTTTAAATGTCAGTTATCAGATCACTCGGTATATTGAAATAACAAAGGCCTCCGAAACCCCGGAGACCTTTGTATAAGAACCTGTTCAAATTTTATTGAGGCAAACTGACAATGCTTCTTTTATCGCTATAAATTCTGTTTTTGTATCCAATACAAATATCAAGGCACAAAAATCTGATGTTTTTTATGTGATAAAAGAAGTATCTAAAACAAACTAAACATATTTAAACAGGCCCTAATAATTTCTTGTTATTTATCCCACCAAACGCGTGTGGTAAGGAAATCCCCGCCTGTTAATGAAGCGCGTGCTGCTGCATAGTTATCAGGATTGCTTGCAGATTCGCCCGGCGGATAAGGGAACCTGCGCGGTATGGTGCCCGATGTTACATTGTTAGGGAAATTAACAGGTGTTAAAGCAGGGAAACCTGTTCTTCTCCAGTTACACCACGACTCATAAAAATCGAGCATGCTGTTTGCCAATATCCAATACTGCGTATTTATTTGGTTTAAGCCTGTGGCCGCGTTGTATGGGTTGGCAGTTACGTAAGCCTGTGCGGCAGCGGCAGAAATCGTAGCAGCGGCATCATATTGTTTAAGATAGGTTATGGCAGATCTTACACCGTTTTCATAATGTGTTTTGGCATCGCCGCCAACGCCAAACCTTTGTGCAGCATCTGCAAGTAATAATTCAGATTCTGCATAGGTTAATATAAAGGTAGGCCCGCTTCTTTTAGTGATATATGGGCTTGGCGATGAATAATCAGAAAACGTGGTAAAGCTCGGGTCTTTAGTAATGGTGTGGTTCGTAGTACCAAAATCAAGCCCGTTTGGCTGTCCTTTTTGTGCCGATGCCGTAAAAACAGGGCTGGTATTAGGTGTTTTAGTTGCATCATTGGCATAAAGCTGCGTACAGGCCAAAACTGTAAGGCGAGGGTCGTTATTGTTTTTAAGGTTATTAATAAACGTATCAGACCATTTTACGTAATACGGTTCTTGCCCGCCGTCGCCTAACAGTACCTGGCTGTTACGGTTAGTTGTAGCACGGCCGCCGCTTGCATCACCAAGAACGAAAGCATCGTCACCTTCTTCTAAGGTTTTGCCGGTAACCTGTGCAACAATTGTTTTGGCTTTGTCCGGGTCGACTTTGGTTAATCGCATAGCTAATCTCAATAACAATGTGTTGCCAAATTTTTTCCACTTAGTAATATTGCCTTTGTAAATAGCATCGCCGGTTGGTATATCACCTGCAACATCAAGGCTTGCTGTGGCCGCGGTAACTTGTGCAATCAAATCGGGGTAAATATCCTGCTGCTTGTCATATTTAGGATAGAATATTTTGCTGTAATAGCCTAATTCAGCGTCAGAATAGGGTACATCTCCATAAAGGTCTGTAATCCTTTCAAAAATTAAAGCTTTTAAAATGCGTGCAACAGCGTTAAGGTTTTTGTATTGGGGTTTATCTTTTGTAGATTCTACAATATCTACAATAGGTTTGGCCTGCTCAGGATAAGCAACATCCCAGTAGGCAGAAGCATAAGCCGAGTTTAACAAATATTTATCGCCGGCCCAATAACCCAAAACGGTTGAAAAACCCTGCATAAAAACAGAGCAGTAAATAAGGTTACTGCGCCAGGTTTCGTAAGCAAAACCGGCACTGCCTGTATAAGCAAGCTCTGCCGCTGTAAGCATGTAATTGGGGTCAAAATTTGTTTGGTTGTACGAGGCAGGGTTTGTATTTCGCTCTACAAAATCTTTTGTACACCCTGTCGAAAACAAAAGCCCCGTAAAAAGCAATGCGATATTTTTTAATATGTTTTTTTTCATTTTTGTTCAGATTAAAATTTAACACTCAGATTTAGGCCATAAGTACGTGTTGTTGGCATACCGCCCGATTCGATACCTGTTGCAAAAACAGAATAGCTTGATTCCGGATCGATATTATCTGTTCTCTTCATGATATAAAAGAGGTTACGCCCAACTGCACTAAGTGTAGCGCTCTTAATAGCACCGTTGAAAAGGTTGACAGGGAATGTATATCCCAAGGTTATCGAACGGAATTTAATAAAACTGGCATCCTGTACAAATATACCTGCATTGTTATTTGCAAGGTTATTGTAATAGGTAGCTGCATCTATAGGCTTCGCCGTTGTACCGAAGTTGCCGGTACGGTTAACCAGGGTTGCCTGGTGCAAACCAAATACATAACCAAAATAATCTGAAGTAGAAAATATTTTGCCACCCCATTTACTATCTATCAGCACTTGAAGGCTAAATTTCTTATAGTTAATTGTATTGGTAAAACCTGCAATCCACTTTGCATATGCAGAACCGTAAGCCTTTAACGGGCCGCTTATGGGCAGGTTGGTGTTAGGGTCAACAATAACTTTACCGTTAGCGTCGTAAGCAAAGTCGGCAGCAACTACCTGGTTTGCAGGCAGGCCAACAATCTGCTCGGTATAACCAACGCCGCTCCGCGACTGTGCTATAAGTAAACGGTCTGTACCGGTAGCCAGTGACAATACTTTGCTGCTGTTTACAGAGCCGTTGAAGCTCGATGTCCACGTAAATTTCTTGCCTTTAAATGGTGAGCCGCTTATTAAAAGCTCAATACCTTTATTTTGTAGCCTGCCGATGTTTAACACTGCCGCACCATAACCGGAAGTAATAGAAACAGGGGCCGATACAATTTCATCTCTTGATTTTTTATTGTACAAAGCAAAATCAACTGCTAACCTGTCTCCAAAAAAGCCAAGTTCGGCGCCAATTTCAAACTCTGTTGCATATGATGCTACCAATGAGTTATTAGGTATTGCATAATTTAAAATGCTGCCTATAGGCAAACCGTTTAAAGTAGCACTGCTTAAAGTGTAGCTAAGCTGTGTTTGAAACGGAGTGGTTGCCTGGCCTACGCCCGCGTAACCGGCTCTTAATTTACCATTAGTTAACCAGCTTGGGTGCCATAATTCTGAGAATACGAATGAACCGCTTACCGAAGGGAAAAATTTACTTAACTTATTGTCTTTACCTGGTGTTGCCAGGGTAGAAAACCAGTCGCTGCGGCCGGTACCGGTTAAATAGAAAAGGCTTTTGTAGGCTACTTCTAAAGTGCCGTAAACTGCCTGGGTTTCAAGATCGCCGGGATAATAATTAACAGATTTGTTGCTGATGGCATTTGTTAAGTTATATACAAACGGAACGGCAAAATTATCTCCGCCATTAACAATAGACTCTACCTTTGTTCTGCGGTAACTTGCACCTGCGTTAGGCGTAATGATTATATCGCGGGCTACCTTAAAGGGTTTGCCAATCAATACGTCGGCACTAACGTCTTTTACGTTGGTTGATTCTTCTGATATCGTACCATTGGGGCGGTAAGCTGTGCCTGTAGGTATAATATTGGTAATACGGTCGTTATACGAGTCGCTGCCGACACGCCCCTGTATAAAAGCGCCGCCATTAAAATTATAACGTAAACTTGCGTTGGCAAGCAGGCGGGTACGGTTTGTATTGTTAACGAAATTGTATGCTGCAAACCATGGGTTGGTAGAAAACGTGTTAGCTGTGTATCCTAACTCGGTGCCATTGGCAATAGTGCCCTTTCCTGTACCTTGCAATGTATTGATATCGATACTTGTTGGCAAAAACCAAGCGTTAAAGTTAGAGTTACCGGCAAAATCTCCTACATAAGGGCGGTCTTTGGCTTGTTCTAAAATATAATTAACCCTTGCATTTACTACCAGGTGTTTGTTGATATCGTAGCTTCCGTTCAAATCAAATGTTTGCCTGTTAAGGGCAGAATTTGGTACAACCGCGGTGTTATGCATATCGCTGGCAGATAAACGGATCGAACCGCCTTCGATCAACTTGTTAAAGGCTACAGTATTGGTAAGTGTGTTGCCTGCACGATAAAATTTATCAAGGTTATCTTTTTGTGCTACATAAGGCCTTGAAACACCATCAAATTGAACCTGGTTTGATCCATCGAGCAAACCGCCCCAGCTTGACTGGCCGGTTTGGAATGCCTGCTGCTGTGATATAGGAGCCTTATTGTTTGAGCCCTGGCCATATTGGTATTGCCAGTGGGTAGGGTCTATTATATGTTCGCCAACATAATTTGAGTTAAACTCTACGCTATTGCTTTTAGCTGTTTTTGTTGTGATCAAAATAACACCTGCCTTTGCACGCGACCCGTACAGCGCAGCTGCTGCGGCACCTTTTAACACAGATATGCTTTCAATGTCATCGGGGTTAATGTTAGTTATGGCATCACCATTATCAGCAGCATTATCATACATGTTGCCCTCATTGTTTCTTGGCTTTGTAGAAACGTAAGCCGCAGTACCGCCCGGCTGGCTTTCAATAGGTATGCCATTAATTACATATAGTGGCTGGTTGGTTTGCGAAAGGCTTGATACGCCGCGTATAATAATGTTTGTAGAAGCACCCGGCCCGCCAGACATCGATGTAACATTTAAACCTGCAACCTTACCTACAAGCGCGTTCATAAAACTAGGTTCACGGGATATGGTAAGATCTTCGCCTTTAACCTCGGTTACAGAGTAGCCCAGCGAACGGCGCTCTTTTTTAACACCCAGAGCGGTCACGACTACCTCGCCCAGCTGTTTTGAATCCTCTGTTAACGTTATGGCTATATTATCAACGCTTACAACTTTATATTCAACCTTGTTGTACCCTAAAAAGGAGAACACTAAAATATCGCCGGTTTGCGCATCAATCGTAAATGCTCCGGCGATATCCGTTTGTCCGCCTCTGTTGGTGCCTTTTATCAAAACGCTTACGCCGGGCAAAGGCTGGCCGGACGCATCTCTGACGGTACCTTTAACAGGATATGCTTTCAGTTCAGGCAATTTCGGTTTGACATGGATGAACTTTCCTTCGATGGTAAAAGTTAAAGGCTGATTATTGAAGACTGCGGTTAATACGTCTTCCAAACCGGCATCTTTCATTTCTATTGTTACGGGCCTTGTGTTTGTGAGCATATCGCTTATAAGAAGAAAGCTGAATCCGCTTTGTCTGCTTATTTTTTTAAAAACATCAGCTAAGGGGGCGTTCTTTTCTGATAAAGATATCTTTTGTGCGAAACTGCTTGCACTTACCTGGAGGAAGGTAGCTATTAGAATAAGTGTTGTCAGTCGCATGATTAAAAGTATCCTGTAGACGTGCCGAGAGGGCGTAATCCGTATGTTAGTACAATTTTTATACATTTGTTATCTGGTTTAATAAGTTAAGTTAGTAGGACGCGAATTTTACTGATGTAATCCAGTTCGCCGGTAGTGTTGCAAGCACTGCCGGTTTTTAAGGATTATCGGTTAAGTTATTATTGCCTGACCATAATCCTCCTTCCCTGAATTTTAAAATGAACGGTTTTTGTTGATTCCAATACTTTCAATACTTCTTTTAGCTCTGTATATTTGGATATTCTTGCCGTATATTCAACGGTGCCTACAGAACTTTCAAAGTCAACCTTTACATCAAACCATCGCGAAATTTCACGCATCACAGACCTGATATCTTGATCCGCAAATTCTAAATAACCGTCTTTCCAGGCCACCGCTTCTTCTACATCAGTTGCTGTAAGAAAAGACTTATTTCCATTGAACGTTAATTGCTGCCCAGGCTTTAAAATTGCTGTTTTGCCTCCAGCTATAACACGTATAGAACCTTCAAGCAGCGTTGTTTTTACAGATGCCTCGTTGCCGTAAGCGTTGATGTTGAAATGAGTTCCTAATACTTCTACAACCTGTCCTTTAGAAACAACTTTAAAAGGTTTGGCCGCGTTATGGGCTATCTCAAAATACGCTTTGCCATTTAGTTCTACAACCCGCTCATTTGCCTTAAAGGCTGTTGGATAACGCAAACTGGATGCTGCATCAAGAAAAGCAATACTGCCGTCGGCGAGCTTTACACGGTATTGGCCGCTATTGGGTGTAGTCAAAACGTTGTATGTTGTAGCTTTGGTGGTTAAACCGGTTTTTGTAGAAATATTTTGGTAAATAATACTACCATCAGCTGTGTTTTGAATGGTCATATTTCCATCCATGGCAACCTGTCCGTTGGTCATTTCGTTTAAAACCACCTGCCGTCCGTTACTTAGCGTTAGCATCGCCTTATTATGACCGGAAATAATACTATGCAAATGGTTTTGAGCAGTTTGAGGTGTAGCGACAGGTTTGTAATAAATGGAATAAAGCCCTGCTGTCAACGCAATTAAAATAATAGCCGCTACAGAGAGGCTAAGTAATAAACGTGTGTTTTTGGTGTTTTTTGGATGCCCATCTATTTGTTCACAGATGCGATTGTGGATGTCTTGTTTAATATCTTCTAAATCGCCTTGTTCCGCAGTGTCCCAAACGTCGGAAGTTTGAAATTTTTCAAACCAGGTATTATAAAGTAAAATATCTTTATGACTCTCCTGACCATCTCTGATACGTTTGACAAGTTCTAAAAACTCCTTTTTATTCATGTTTTTTAGGTCTTAAACAAATGCATACGATTGTAAGGCGAAAAGAAAGGGTTTACCCCCCAAAAGCTTAAAAAAAATAATCTGGACTTGAAAACGTTATGGAGATTGACGTATTAAAAGGAAGTATGGGTGATTTCTAAGAAAAGAAATATCCAGATGGAAAAGCTTTTCATGCCTGCCCTGAGCTTTCTCAATGCAATGGTCATTTGGTTTTCTACTGTTTTTTCCGAAATATTTAATTTAGTGGCAATCTCTCTGTTGGAAAGCTCTTCATTCCTGCTTAATTCAAATATGAGCCGGGCCCGCTCAGGTAAGGATGAACTTAATTTTGCGATCACCGCTTTTAACTCTTTGATCTCTAAATGTGCTTCTTTTGAGATCAAAAAATCAGTATCCAGACTTTGAAGATTTACAAAACAGGCCTCCCGAACCCTGTTGCTGCGCAAAATATCGATGGTCTTATATTTAACAGCGAAACGAATATAAACAGCAGGCGAGCGCATTTCCAGGTTTAACCGATGTTCCCAGATCCAGACGAAAACAACCTGGATGACTTCCATACAGGTATCTCTATCCCGGAGTACATTCCATGTCATTTGATAAAGGGATTTCCAATATCTTTCATAGAGTTCATTAAAGGCCATACGATCATCCAACCTCAACAGGTCGGCCAACTCATTATCTGAATGTCCGCTATATTGACCCATTTATTTATGCTTTACAATTTTTGTTTATCATCCTACGCGGTTAAATATTCGTTATGGATATTTATAATTATATTTCTTGAAGAACTCGAATTTATTTTAATGCCTAAAGTTACCTGCCCATTTCCCGGTATTTTAAATCTCAATATGGTTGTAATAGATTTCCAATCGGAAATTTAATGAAAATGCCCTTATCTTTCAATTTTTTAACGTTTGTTGCCTTACAGTTAATAATGGAAATGAAAAGTAAACTTTTTATTGCTATTTAAAAAATTTATTGCTATTTTAAACAGATATATATAAAAACTAAATTATTTAGACACATTATTTTATGCTGTTATTAAGAGCCTGTTTAAATTTTATCCGATATATTCTCTATGCTTCTTTTACCACATAAAATTTGTTAACCTGTTGTGCTTTTGTACCTGAAACAGCACCTAAAAACAAAATTTACAGGCATAAAAGAAGCACTGTGATTATTAATCCTGAGTTTGCCGAAGGATATGATAGCAATTTAAACAGGCCCTAAATACAATATCGAGGTCAGGCAATAAATATGGTTGTAAATAATGATTAATTTTTAAACTATGCGTATATTTTTATACCGCTTAAAAAAAGGCAGTGTTTTATGTGGTGTGTTTTTTACGGCGATAGTGTTTGTAGCCAAAATCCAGCAATGTAGTGCACAGTCAACCACGGGTAATTCCCCTGTTACTGTTATACCCCTGCCGGTGAGCGCTTTACTAAACAAGCAATCTTTCAGCATTAATAGTAAAACTATAATTAATATGGGGAGCGGTATAGCAATTACTAACCTGTTATTTTTTAATAGTTACTTGAAAAATGTTAGCGGACTGAGCTTAAGCATAAACTCAATCGGAAATACAAATACATCCAACGTTATCCGTTTAAAGCTTGATAGTTTGGCGGTAACCCATCAAGAAGGGTACAATTTAAATACGGGATACGATGGGATTACCTTAACAGGGCATGACGAGGCGGGGATTTTTTATGGGCTACAAACTTTGATACAGTTAATGCAACCACATCCGGGCAGTGTTATTGTTCCCGGCTACGATATAACAGATTCACCAAGGTTTAAGTACAGGGGGATGCATTTGGATGTAAGCCGCCACATGTTCCCGGTAAGTGCTATCAAAAAGTGGATAAACACACTTGCGCTTTATAAAATAAATACTTTTCACTGGCATCTTACAGATGACCAGGGCTGGAGAATAGAAATTAAAAAGTTTCCCGGGCTTCAAAATATTTCTGCCTATCGTAATGAAACACTTATCGGACATAAAAAAGAACTTCCGCACCGGTTTGACGGTGTAAGATATGGCGGTTATTATACGCAGGATGAAGCCAGGGATATAGTCCGCTATGCCGCCGAACGCCATATCCGGGTCATCCCCGAAATAGAAATGCCGGGACACGCGCTGGCGGTGCTGGCTGCATATCCTGAACTGGGATGCACAGGCGGTCCTTATCAAACGGCCAGCTATTGGGGTGTTTTCAATGATGTATATTGCGCTGGCAATGAAAAAGTGTTTTCGTTTTTGGAAGGGGTACTGGACGAGATTATTCAAATATTTCCGTCGGAATATATTCATATCGGCGGCGATGAGTGCCCCAAAGAGAAGTGGAAGACTTGCCCGAAATGCCAAAAACGGATGGAAGAAGAACATTTGCAGGATGAACATCAGCTGCAAAGCTATTTTATAAAGCGGATAAGCAAATACCTGGCCTCCAGGAATAGACGGATCATCGGATGGGACGAGATTTTGGAGGGTGGCTTGGTGCCCGGGTCTACAGTTATGAGCTGGACGGGTGAACAGGGTGGGATAGCAGCAGCCCGGCAGCATCATGATGTGGTTATGACACCTGAGAAGCAAGTTTATCTGGATTATTACCAATCATTATACGCTACAGACTCACTCGCTGCAGGAGGTTATCTTCCCCTGAGTAAGGTCTATCAGTACGAGCCTGTTCCCACAGTACTTACGGCCGATGAGGCAAAATATATTATTGGTATCCAGGCGAACGTTTGGAGCGAGTATTTGCCGAACGTTAGCAAAGCAGAATATATGATATTTCCCAGAATGCTGGCTTTGGCTGAAGTATCCTGGTCTCCAAATATAAACCGTAACTTTCATTTGTTTTTATCGCGTTTGGAAAACAATCAGAAACTATTACAAAATATAGGCATTAATTCATCTGATAATTATAAGCAGATAACAGATACGCTGCTTGCCGGAAGAAACAATATGCCTTTGTTAAAGCTAAGAAGTGGTTATGAAAACGCTGCAATCCATTATACAACTGATGGTTCTCAACCAACCTATCGGAATAGAAAATACAGGCATGCTTTACTCATCCAAAAAAGTTGTACTATAAAAGCCCGGTTGTTTAAAGGCAAAATAAGTTACCAGGATGTATATAACAAGCAATTTGTAATAAGTAAAGCAACAGGGAAAAAAGTAGTGCTGGAAAGCCCGGCAACCAGTAATTATAATCCAGTTGATCCCTGGGGTTTGGTGAATGGTACGACCGGAAGTGATCGTTATAATGATGGTCAGTGGTTCGGGTTTAGCGGCCGCGATTTACTGGCGACTGTTGATCTCGGTACACAGCAGCGTGTCAGCGCGTTAGGAATCAATATTCTGAATTACCACTGGCAAAAAATGTGGCCGCCCGTTGAATTGATATTTTCGGCTTCCGTTAACGGTATTGATTATCAGGAAGTATACCGGCAAACTGATTTCCCCGTTAATGGCATAAATACGATCAACCATCAAATAATCCCCGTAAAAGCGCGATATATAAAAATAAAGGCGGTAAATAGAGGGATTATTCCCAACGGAGAATATGGTGCAGGCGGAAAAGCCCTGCTTTTGGTTGACCAGTTATTAGTTAGATAAGGGTCTGCTGAAAAACCTAAAGTATTTTGAAATACAGTTACTTGTGACGAACTTGTGCGGAACAAGTGCAAGGAAATATGCAAAAGGGATTAAAAAGGCGTGCATCTGTGCCAACTTTGGTCAGTCCATCCCAGCTGGTGCTGTCATGTTTCGAGACACCATTGGCCAGGCTCTGCGGCCACTTTTCAACCTTGTTTTTTCTACCAGGCTTCCTGCAACACCTCTATAATACCAACCTTTTTCCAAACCGAAAAGTAATAATAAACGATTCGCCAGTCTGGAAAATCGCCCGGAAGCATCCGCCATAGCGATTGTTATAGGTGTAATTCGGCTTGAATAAGGAGGAAAGCACGAACCGGGAATTGATAGACGTGGTTTTGTAACCGTTAAACAAAGCGGGGGTAACGAAAAAAGAGCTGCCTGAACACAAGGCAGCTCTTTTATATTAAAAGCTGAGTCTCTAACTTGATACCGTAAACTTATTTAGTTGCTGAATTTAGCATTAAACTTTCCTTCAGTTATGGTAACAGTCGTCCCGTTAGCTGCTTTTATACTTCCGTCAAAAATACCTTTGACATTGCCACCATTGGTATAGGATATTTCTGTAATAGCTAAGGTAATACCGCTTTTATCTAAGGTTGTACTATGCAAAAGGCTGGCACTATTGGTGTATTCAATGTAATTTGCATCACCCGTTGCCGAATTATTTCCTATAGTTAGTCCCGGTACAAAGCCTATAAAAGATTCTTTGGTAAAAAACTTAAACTTCGGACTTGTACCTGCTGCTCCGTTTCCTGTTATGGTTAATGTTCTTGGAGATACTGAGGTGCCTCTCTGGGCCGTAACTTCCGTTTCCGAAACCGTTGTGCCAGCGGCTTTGTAAGATATGTAGTACGTTGGCGTCTGCGGATTGCTATTTCCAGAACCAGTAGTAGTGCTATCGCTACCGATTTTTGTACAGGAGGAGGTTGATAAAATCAGGATCGAAATAACTGTTAAAAGGGAAAAGTTTTTCATGTAGGAAAGTTTGATTGTTTATTCTTTTGTTTACTTTATAAGATTCTTGGCGTTGTAATCATTGATCGCAGCAACCAGCGGTTCATACTGCATATGGGCGTAAGTAGCTTTTTTTGCCATGG
>CAXUMK010000143.1:0-13570 GCA_964251885.1 uncultured Segetibacter sp.
TTCTTTCCTTCCACTGGAAGAAAAGAAAACGACAAATCCATGATTGCAACGATGTGAAATAGTAGTAATGCAGGCGGCTCCAAAAAAATGGAGGCTAAAGGAAGTATCTCGCAAGGCGCAGAGGCGCAATGAAAAATCCCTAAAAAGTTCTTTGCTGCGCCCAGTATTGGTAATCAGCAGACAAAAAAATAATTTCTGTTTTAAACTGTTATATATACCCAACTATACCCGTAAAAAAAGATGACTTATCATACTATATTAAAATGGCAGTTAATATTGTGCGCCGTTTTAATATCACTTAACGTAGCTGCTCAACAACCTGTTAACAATATCATTGCAAGTAAGAAGACCAATGACGGGAGATATAATTTTTTGAAATTTAAAACTGGTGGTCAGGCACAGAATGTATCGAAGCAGCCTGAAGAAATAAAAAAGTTATTGGGTTTAGGATTGCGGCATTCTTTTGCCGCGGATGAAACAGTTAATAATAATGCTGCATTTAAGAGAGATGTCTACGGGGCAGATCATACCCGTTACAATCAATACTTTAACGGCGTGAAGGTGGAGTACGGGGTCATTACCCTTCATTCAAAAAACGGCGCGCTTACTATTTTAACAGGAGACTATTTTAATATAGCTGAAAACTTTTCTACCACTCCTATCCTATCAGAAAAGACTGCTTTAAATAAAGCGATCTCATTTATCGGCGCTAAAAAATATAGTTGGCAAGACAGCTCCATCAGCAATAAAACATTAAAAAGCATTCCCAAAGGAGAACTGGTTATTTGCAGAAATTACAATGATCAGTCTAAAACAACGAATACTTCTTCTCAAATGGAACTGGCTTATAAGTTTGCTGTATACGCAACCGAGCCTTTACGCTATGACTATATTTATGTGAGCGCACAAACGGGTAATGTCATCCATGTTAACCCTATCATTAAGCATGTTAGCGGAACTGCAGCTACGAGGTACAGCGGATCGAAAACAATTTCAACAACACAGATAGCAGGGGGTAATTATATCCTGAGAGATACAACGGGAAATTACAATATCGCTACCTATAATCTAAACCGGAGTTCAAATTACAGCAGCGCCGGTAATTTTACCGACAACGACAATAACTGGACGGCAGATGAATACAACAACAGCAACTTTGACAATGCTGCATTAGATGCACATTGGGGTGCCATGATGACTCTGGATTACTGGAGAACCGTACACAACAGAAGTAGTTTTGATAACAAAGGCGCCAGAATAAACAATTATGTGCACTATGGAAATCTGTACCCGAACGCTTTTTGGGATGGCTACGAAATGACTTATGGCGATGGTGATGGCTCTACCCTGTTTCCGTTTACCTCTGTTGATATTTGCGGGCACGAGATAGGTCATGCAGTTTGTCAGTACACAGCTAATCTTGTTTATTCTTACGAGTCAGGAGCCATTAACGAGGGTTTTAGTGATATATGGGGAGCGTGTATAAAAAGGTATGCCGATCCGTCGAAGAATACATGGCTCGAGGGAGATGAGATATCAAGCACGGCTAATCCCTTTAGGTCGATGAGTAACCCAAAAAGTGAAGGCCAGCCAGATACTTACAGGGGAGTTAATTGGTACACAGGGAATGGAGATAACGGTGGCGTTCATTATAACAGTGGTGTAATGAACCACTGGTTTTATATGCTAAGTGAGGGTAAAACCGGTACCAATGATAACGGGAAGAGTTATAACGTAACCGGAATTGGTATTACAAAAGCAGCACAAATTGCTTACTGTGCTGAAAATATTTACCTGTATCCTAATGCGGTGTATGCTGATGCAAGAATATCTACCATACAGGCAGCAGAAGATTTATTTGGAGCCGGCTCTAATGAAGCCAGCCAGACAACAGCAGCCTGGAATGCCGTGGGAGTAAATGATGTATTAGCCGTACCTGACAGCGTAACCGCAGCAATTGTTAATAACAATGTGACGGTAAACTGGCGCTTCAATACTTTTCAAAATGTAACTGGATTTGCAATTCAAAGAGCCATAAACGGAACCAATCTTTTTGCAACCATAGCTACAGTAGGTGCAGGAGTAAGAAGTTTTATAGATACAGCGTATATCAACAACGCCTTTAATCAGTATCGCATCAGAAGTTTCAGAGACAGCCTTTATTCGGATTATTCTGGAATTACCTCCGTGAGTATTGGAAATGCTCCTTTCATTATGACTAATGGAACATTTACCAAATGCGGGGTTACTTTTTTTGATCCGGGAGGACCAGGTAATTACAGCGCCGGGTATTATACTACAACCATACGTCCTGCAACCGCAGGCAATAAAGTGCAGGTTGCATTTAGCGAATATAATACCGGGTATGATTACCTGTATATTTATAATGGTCCCTCTTCAAGTTCACCGCTATTGGGTGTATACAATTATTATACAACACCAACTGTTTTACAAAGCACAGCCCCGGGCGGGGAACTTACATTTGTTTTTAATCCATACTATTCAAACAGTTACTCAGGGTGGAAAGCATTTATTACCTGTTTTAAACCGGTTACTCCGCCCGGCAACCTTGCTGCAAATGCAGACAGCTTAAAAGTTGTGCATCTTAGCTGGACTGATAATGCTGCTGATGAAACCAGTTACGTGGTTGAGAGGTCGTTGAACGATAGTCTTCACTTTCAGAAAGTGATAACCCTTTCTGCAAATAGTGCTACTTACAATGATACTTCTGCGCCTGGTAACAGTTATCTTTTCTATCGTGTAAGGGCATACCGTGATACTATTGGTTCAGCTTATTCTAACGTTATATCTGTTACCAATGGTAATTCGTATACCATGCAAAACGGAAATGTAACTACCTGTGGTATAACGTTCCTCGACCCCGGTGGAATTGGAAATTATTCAGGCGGAAATTATACTACCACCTTTAGCCCTGCAACTGCCGGAAATAAATTAAAAGTCTCATTTAACCAGTTCAATGTGAACTACGATAATCTCTACATATATGATGGTCCGTCGTCAAATTCTCCTCTTTTAGGCGCATACACAGGTTCAACTTTATCTCCTGATTTGCAAAGCAGTGCCGCAGGCGGAGAGCTTACATTCGTATTTAATCCATATTACTATAGTTCAGGTGCCGGCTGGATGGCGTATATAAGCTGTTATAAACCTGTTGCCACACCCGGCAATCTTGCCGGAACAAAAAATGGCGTAAAAAATGTGCGGCTTACCTGGACTGATAATGCGAGCGATGAAACAAGCTATGTTGTCGAACGTTCACTTAACGATTCTCTTCATTATTTGCCATTGGTAACCCTTACTGCTAATACTACAATTTATAACGATACTTCAGCGCCTGACAATAATTATATTTTCTATCGTGTAAAAGCTTATCGCCAATCTGTTTCCTCACCTAATTCTAACCAGGTGTTTATAATAAATGGCAATGTATTTATTATGCAAAATCAAAATGGAAGCTATACAACATGTGGCGCTTCATTTCTTGATCCGGGGGGAACAAATAATTATAACAATGGTTATTATAGTGCAACTATAAAGCCTGCAGTAGCTGGAAATAATCTAAGAGTTGCCTTTAGCCAATTCAACGTTTCTTACGACAATTTATACGTTTATAACGGACCTTCTTCGTCTTCTCCTCTTTTAGGAATGTATTCAGGTTCAACTTTGCCACCCGTTTTGCAAAGTACCGCTGCCGGCGGAGAACTGACGTTTGTATTTAACTCTTATTATTCTAACTATTCAACTGGCTGGGAGGCTTATATAAGTTGTTACAAGCCGGTGAGTGCACCTTCGGGTCTCAAAGCAACAACAGCAAATTCTTCGAAGATTAATCTTTCATGGACTGATAATGCAAATGATGAGACAAAATATGTGGTAGAAAGATCGGTAAACTCACAGTCGCTTTACATACAAATTGCGGTTTTGCCGGCTAACTCCTCTCAATACACCGACACTGCAGCACCGGTTAATAGTATTTTGTATTACAGGGTAAGAGCTTTCCGCGATAGTTTAGCTTCGCTTTACAGTGATACTGCTTCCATTGCTTTTGGTAATGCGCCTTTTTTTATGAAAGACAGTACTGTAGTTACTTGTGATAAGATATTTATGGATCCTGCAGGATTTGACATCATTCCTCAAAATATTTATTATAATGTTCAAAGTACTTTTAAACCTGCTGTCAACGGCAACAATATAAAAGTTGTTTTCAGTAAATTCAGATTAAACGGTTATTTGTATGTGTACAATGGTTCTAACACAAGCAGTCCTCTCATTGGTTACTATAGTAGTTATGCCTCCGCTCCAACTATTTTTAACGGAACCGGTGCAGATGGTTCATTAACCTTTGTATATCAGGGTTATTCGTATGGCGACTCGGGCTGGGTAGCGCAGGTAAACTGTTATAAACCTGTGGCTAAACCTTCGGGAGTAAAGGCAATAACTGACAATTCTAACCGCATCAAAATAACATGGACAGACAATGCAGATGATGAAACAAAGTATGTCGTAGAAAGATCAGTTAATGCCTCTTCATTGTTTGCCTCTGTTGCCCAATTAGCAGCTAATACCACTCAATTTACCGATAGCTTAGCACCTGCTAACAGCCTTTTATATTACAGGGTAAAAGCATACCGCGATACTTCAGGTTCTTTTTACAGTGATACTGCTTCCATCAATTTTGGAAATGCACCTTTCTTGATGAAAGACAGTACATTGATTACTTGTGACAAGGTATTTATGGATCCTGGTGGAGCCGATATTACTCCTTCCGGATATTATAACAACATCGTTACGTTCAAACCTGCTATTCCTGGGAACAATATTAGAGTTTCATTTAGTAAATTTAAAATATTTGGTTATTTAAGTGTTTACAATGGATCATCTTCGGGTAGTCCTTTAATTGGAACTTACGATTATTCGACACCAAGTCCTGGAGTCATTTTAGGTACAGGTCCAGAAGGTTCTGTGACATTCGTTTACCAGGGATATCCAGACAGCGGTTGGGTAGCGCAGGTAAGCTGTTATAAACCTGTTGCTAAACCTTCGGGATTGAAGGCAGATTTAAACAATGCACAGCAAATCAGGTTAACCTGGAAAGACAATGCAGACAATGAGACAAAATATGTGGTAGAGAGGTCTGCAAATGGAACCTCAATGTTCATGCCTGCAGGGGAAGTGCCTGCAAATACTACGGAATTTATTGATACTGCCGCCCCTTTAAACAACTTTTTGTATTACCGGGTCAGAGGCTACCACGATACGATAAGTTCATTTTATAGTGATACGGCTTCACTTGCTTTTGGTGATGTTCCATTCTTAATGAAAGACAGTACTATAACGACTTGTAATAAAGTGTTTATGGATCCGGGAGGCGCAGACCTAATCCCCACCAATAATTATAACTCATATTATCTAACCACTACTTTCAAACCTGGCACAAGCGGAAAGAATATCTTGGTTGCTTTCTCTAAATTTCAGTTACAAAGCGGCACTTTATATGTGTACGATGGGTCTGCACCATATACCAGCCCTCTAATTGGTTCTTACAATTACTATACACCCATCCCTGCTGTTTTTAGGGCTACCGGACCAGAAGGTTCACTAACTTTTATTTACCAGGGATATGGACAGAATGATAGTGGTTGGGTTGCACAGGTAAGCTGTTATAAACCTGTCGCAAAACCTACTGGTGTTAATGGTACAGTTAATAGTTCCAATCAAATTAAATTAACATGGACAGATAATGCCGACGATGAAACAAAATATGTGGTAGAAAAATCGGTTAATACACCATCATCATTTGCACTTGTAGCCCAACTTGGTGCAAATACAACGCAATACACCGATAGTTCTGCACCTGCAAACAGTCTTGTATATTACAGGGTTAGAGCTTACCGTGATACATTGGGTTCTAATTACAGTGATACTGCTGAGGTCGCCGTAGGAAATGCACCCTTTATAATGCAAGACAGTACCTTAATTACCTGTAATACAGTATTTATGGATCCGGGAGGAATAAACATAATTCCTCCGGGGAACTTTTATCATCCAATCACAACTTTTAAACCTGGTATTAATGGTAATAACATAAGGGTTGCTTTTAGTAAGTTCAGTTTAAGTGGCTATTATTTAGATGTGTACGATGGTTCATCAACCGGCAGTCCTTACATAGGCCGGTTGAATGGAAATTATTCTAATTCTCCTGTTTTAAATGCAACCGGTCCGGAAGGTTCATTAACCTTTGTGTTCCAGGGTTACCAATCCTATAATGACTCAGGGTGGGTAGCACAGGTAAGTTGTTATAAGCCTGTTGCCAAACCGACTGGTTTGAAGGCGGTAATCGACAACTCTCAGCGAATCAATTTAACATGGACAGACAATGCGAATGATGAAACAAAATATGTTGTAGAAAGATCGGTTAACGGATACTCTCTGTTTGCGCCGATTACTCAATTAGCACCTAATACAACTCAATATACCGACAGTACTCCGCCGCTTGACAATTTTGTTTACTACAGAATAAGGGCATACAGGGATACATTAAGTTCGTTACCCAGCGACACAGCTTCGGTTGCTTTGGGTAATACTCCCTTTTTAATGAAAGACAGCACTGTAATCACCTGCAACAAAGTATTTATGGATCCGGCAGGATCAGATGTAGTACCGCTTGTTTTTAACAAAGCCACTACTACGTTCAAGCCCGGTGTTAGCGGCAACAAAATAAAAGTTGTTTTTAGCAAAATTAGCGTTCGAAATTCTTTGTATGTTTATGACGGGTCTTCCCCCAGCAGTCCTTTAATTGGTAGCTTTGGCGTTTATAGCAATTCGAATCCGCATTCTGTTTTTAAAGCTACAAATGCCGAAGGTTCCCTCACATTTGTTTACCAAAATTTTTTGTTTTCTGACACAGGCTGGGTAGCACAGGTAAGCTGCTATAAACCTGTTGCCGCACCTGGCAATCTTACTGCAGATACCAGCAGTCGAAATACCCCGCGGCTCAACTGGACTGATAATGCAAACAATGAAACCGGTTATATAGTAGAAAGGTCAGTAACAGACTCTCTACACTACCAGCCTCTTGTAAAACTACCGGCCAATACTACCAGTTATACTGACACGGCAGCACCCGGTAACAGTTTTATGTATTATCGTGTAGCAGCATATATTGATACAAGTAATTCTGATTATTCAAATGCTGTTTCTGTCGTAACCGGCATACCCTTTATCATGCAAAATGCTACAATCACTACCTGTGGTATTGTTTTCCTCGATCCCGGCGGTTTAGGTAATTCCCTGAGTGGAAATTATACGGCAACTGTAAAACCTGCTGCTGCCGGTAATGTTGTTAGGGTACAGTTCAGTGAGTTTAATATTAATGGCAGCCTTTCTGTGTATGATGGACCTTCTGCTTCTTCACCTTATTTAGGATATTACTATAATTCAACCTTGCCCCCTGTTTTGCAAAGCAGTGCGCCGGGCGGAGAACTGACCTTTGTCTTCAATTCATACTATTCGGATTATTATCCCGGTTGGGTTGGCTATCTAAGTTGTTATAAACCTGTTCTTAAACCTTCAAATATAAATGCAACGGCAGACAGTTCCGGCAAGATCAATATTACCTGGACTGACAATGCGGATGATGAGACTAAATATGTGGTAGAAAGATCGGTTAATGCACCTTCTTTATATACACCTGTAGCTCAGTTACCAGCTAATAGCATGCAGTACACTGATAGCAGCACACCTGCAAACAGTGTGCTTTACTACAGGGTAAGAGCCTACCGTGATACTGCAGGTTCACCTTACAGCGATGCAGCTTCCATTGCGATTGGTAACGCGCCTTTTTTAATGAAAGACAGTGTTTTAATAACTTGCGATAAATTATTTCTTGATGCCGGAGGTGTAGACATCGTTCCATCAAATACCGCTAATAGTACCCGTACCACATTTAAACCTGCTGTGCCAGGTAATAATATAAGAGTGGCTTTTAGTAAAATTAAAATGGGTGGCAATTTGTATGTGTACAATGGGCCGTTGACAAACAGTCCCCAAATTGGTTACCTGAACTATTACTCTGATCCTTCTTCTGTTTTTAACAGTACATCAGCAGATGGCTCGTTAACATTTTTATATTACTATTATTCCTCTAATGATTCAGGTTGGGCAGCCCAGGTAAGCTGTTATAAGCCTGTTGCAAGACCAACAGGTGTAAAGGCGGCGGCAGACAGTTTGCAAAAAGTAAATATAACGTGGACAGACAATGCCAACGACGAGACGAAGTACGTTGTAGAGAGGTCGGTAAATGCACCGTCCTTATTTAAACCTGTTGCTCAATTGAATGCAAATACAACTGCTTACACCGATAGTTCTGCACCGGTAAATAGTCTTCTTTTCTACAGGGTAAAGGCTTACCGCGATACATTAGGTTCCTTTTACAGCGATACGGCATCAGTTGCTTTGGGTAATGCTCCGTTCTTAATGAAAGACAGTACGGTAATAACCTGCGATAAAATATTTCTGGATGCAGGAGGCGAAGATGTAATTGCAACAACGGGTAATTCTTATTTGACCCGTACTGCTACTTTCAAACCAGCCATATATGGCAATAAGATAACCCTCGCTTTCAGCAAGTTGAAGATAAACGGCTATTTATACGTGTACAACGGATCATCAGCCAATAGTCCTTATATAGGTTATTTAAGCTCTTATTCTAATCCGTTATCTGTTTTTAGCAGCACGTCCGACGATGGTTCCTTAACAATTGTATACACACCAGGTTATTATAACAACGACTCGGGCTGGGTAGCTCGTATCGGTTGTTATAAATCCGTTGCTGCACCTTCGGGCTTAAAGGCAATAGCAGATAGTGCTTCAAAGATTAAACTAACCTGGACAGACAATGCAGATGATGAGACTAAGTACGTGATAGAAAGATCTGCCAATGCATCTTCTTTGTATACGACTATAGCTCAATTACCTTCAAATGCAATTCAGTACACTGACAGTACTGCTCCTGCTAACAGTCTTCTTTACTACAGGGTAAGGGCTTTTCGCGATACTTTAAGTTCATCTTACAGTAATCCTGCAGTAGTTGGTTTGGGCAATGCACCATTTTTAATGAAGGACAGTACTTTAATTACGTGTAACAAAGTATTTATGGACCCTGGAGGAGCAGATGTAATTCCGCCCGGTTATTATTATAGCGCAACTACTACTTTCAAACCCGGCATCAGCGGAAACAATATAAAGGTCACTTTTAGTACATTCAGGTTAAACGGATATTTATATGTGTATAATGGTTCATCTGCAAACAGCCCTCTAATTGGAAGCTACAGTACTTATTCCTCTGTTCCATCTACTATCCTTGCTACAGGAGCAGATGGTTCATTGACCTTCGTTTACCAGGGCTATTCATATAATACTGACTCGGGTTGGGTTGCACAGGTAAGTTGTTATAAAACCGTTGCGAAACCGTCGGGTATGAAGGCGATAGCAGACACTTTACAAATAGTAAAAGTGACCTGGACAGACAATGCAGGCGATGAGACTAAGTACGTATTAGAGAGATCGGTTAATGCGCCTTCAAAATATATAACTGTAGCGCAATTACCAGCTAATACAACTCAATACATCGACTCAGGTGCACCGGCAAACAGTTTTCTTTTTTACAGGGTAAAGGCTTACCGCGATACATCAGCCTCATTTTACAGTGATACCGCCTCAGTTGCTGTTGGAAACGCCCCATTCCTTATGAAAGACAGTACTGTGATTACGTGCGGGAAGGTATTTATGGATCCCGGGGGAATAGACGTAATCCCCCAGGGAATTTATTATTATACACATACTACTTTTAAACCTGGTGTTGCCGGTAATAATGTAAAAGTGGTTTTTAGTAACATTGCATTAAGTGGCAGTTTATATGTTTACAACGGCACATCAACAAGCAGTCCTTTAATTGGAGTATTAGGTGGTTATAATCCTACCTTTACTCTTGAGTTTTCTGCTACAGGAGCCGATGGCGCTCTTACTTTTTTATATTCCGGTTCTTCGTATTTAGACTCCGGCTGGGTAGCACAGGTAAGTTGTTTTAAACCAGTTGCCGCACCTGTTAACCTGACTGCAAATGCAAACAATCAAAAAAATGTACTTCTTAACTGGACTGATAACGCAACTGATGAAACGAATTATTCTGTAGAAAGATCGTTCTATGATTCTCTTCATTTCCTACCGTTAATAAGCCTTTCGGCTAACAGTACCAGTTATACTGATACTTCGGCGCCTGAAAACAGCTTTGTTTTTTATCGTGTAAGAGCCAATCGTGACTCTGTCGTCTCAGCCTGGTCCAATACTGTATCCGTTCTTAACGGCAGCGTTTTCTCAATGAGAAGCGGAACGCTGAACGGATGCGGTCTTACATTCCTCGATCCCGGCGGTGCAGGTGATTACGGTAACAACCTAAACTATACTACAACCTTTACCTCATCTGAACCTGTTAAAAAAGTGAAAGTTGTCTTCACAGAGTTTAATACCGAGTCATGTTGCGATTATCTTAATGTTTACAATGGTCCTAATACTTCGTCTCCACTCTTAGGCACTTATTTAGGCTCTGCAATTCCGCCTGTTTTGCAAAGCTCTGCGCCCAATGGAGAACTTACTTTTGTGTTTACTTCCGACGGATCGACAACAGCACAGGGATGGAGCGCCAGTATAAGTTGTATAAAAACAAGCGATACCCTTGTTAACTGTTCAACTGACAGCAGCCTGGTAAATACAATTGAATCAAACATTACAGGATCAACCTATCAGTGGCAGAAATACAGCGGAACCGGTTTTATAAATGTGTACGATGATATGAATAACGCAGGAACAAAAACCTCTTCTCTTCATCTGAAAAATGCGGGCTTAAGCGTCTTTGAAAAATTCAGGTGCGTGGTGAATGGAAGTTTGTCAAGAGAATTTGTGGTGATAAAGGGAAATGTATGGGCAGGTACGATGAGCACAGACTGGAATGATCCTCAAAACTGGAGTTGCGGAAAAGTTCCTGATGCAAATACGGATGTTTTGATTGAAGGAAATATGGTAAATAATCCGTCGTTAAATACGAATGGAGAATGCAGAAGCATTAAACTTTTGCGTGGTGCAAGATTGAATATCGCATCCGGGTATAATTTAAATATCCGCCACTAAAGAATGAAGAACAGTATGGGGATTTGTTGGTGAAGTACAAGCTGACCTGTAACTGACAAGAAGGCTTTCAGAGATTTGTAAGAACTGGAAGCCTTCTTTGTTCGTCCTGCTGGGGCTTCCTTTACGAGCCATTGTAAGTGGGATAAGGAACCCCGGCATGTTGTGCAGCAAAGTCTCATATTCTAATACTCGATGCTTTGCTATAAAAACCAATCTTTGACAGGAAGTTCTGATGGTAGCTTATCGCAAAATGCGATAAGCTCTATCTTTAAAAATGTATAACTAAAACAAGTGGCAAAACAATCAAAAGCCTTGTTATTTCCTTACGAAACGGTAATTATACTGCTCGCTGCCTAAGAAATGTGCAATGATTTTTTTGACCCAGGCAGAATTGCTAATATGAATCATTGTTGCGTCGCACACTTGTACAATTTCTCCAGTTTTGAGCTATGCACAAATTCATGAGGCGCAAAGTATAGTAAAATACTTTTAATCCGTGGTAAGAAAGTAATATTAGACAGAGACCTGGCAGAATTATATGGAGTAACAACAACCCATTTGAACGAACACACCAGTCGTCACGAAGGAACGTTTCGTGGGTAGAACTTAATGGAGAAAGTAGTTAAGCATTCCGTATGAACGCCTGGGGGAATGCAACAATTTGGATGCACCCTTAAAACTGCATAATCCTCAATGTTCATATTGCTTAAAACTAAAATAGCCGGTTCAAAACCGGCTATTTTAGTTTATTAAATCTTATCAAAGTTCTGTTACAAAGTGTTGGAATGTGCTGTACCTACAATGGTGAAGCTTCCGTCAGCTTCTGGCCTATAATAGGTATCGTCGGGAGCGACGTACAGCTTTTCGCCGTTTAAAGTAATTGACCGGCAATTAGCAGGAAGTTCTGAAATCCTGTCACCTACTTTAGGTGCTGCAGGTGGTAGCGGTGGCGCCTGTTGTTCTTCACTGTTATTGATTTCGCCGTTCTTGCCTACGACTGTATACACAGTTTGTCCTTTTGCATTTCTGTCTTCTTTGTAGTAAGTGCCGTTTAGTTCGTAAAACTTCTCTCCGTTGACCATAACAGATTTGGCGCCTTTTGGCAAAGAAGAAATCTGTGCACCCATTGGTGCATCAACCACCTCGTAGCTTCTGTCGTCGTATTGGCGGTAATAAGTGCCGTTATAAAAATAATACGGGTCTGGCCCAACGTAAAGAGGCATATAACCGTATGGAAGCACTCCGATGCGAAGACCTATCGGCGGGAAAATGGATTGATAGTATCCGCCATAAGGCCTGTAATAACTGCCTCCATAATAATAATAAGGATTGCCGCCAAACATAATTGAAATACTGCCTCGTGGTATTCCGTAATAGCGCGGACCATACGCATAAGATGAATAATAATGGCCGGCAATCCGGGGAGAATAGCCATAATTAGATACGCCGGCATAACCTCTGTAGCCACCCGAATACCCTCTGTAAGCTCCTGAATAACCGCCATAGCTTCTTCCATGACCTCCTCTGTAGCCTCTTTGTGCATTTGCTGAAACTGTTAAGCCTGCAGCAAAAGCCAATATCAGCATTAACCTTACAATTGATGTTATCTTTTTCATTGCTTCTATAATTATTCTTGTGATTTCTATAATGATTCTTATGATGTGAAATTAGCCCGAAAGTTTAAAAGAGAAATTGAAAAATCGGTGAATAGATATACGTTTCAACTTTTTTAAGTTTTGGTTAATTTTTCCATTTAAACTCCGCAAGGGTATCATCAACCAAATGTTCTATTTCTAAAAATTTATTGGCAAGTTCTACGATCTCATCCTGAAAATTCTCCACGTTTACTTTTAGCCAACCCTCCATTAAAGTTAGTGGTCCAAACTTTACACTTACATTTTTCCATGTAGGCGCAAAACTTTTAAAGCTGTCTCTAAAAGTTTCTGCAAATTTTCTGCTTTGTATAGAATATCCTTTTAGGTGTCTCAGTTTCAATGCATGTATGTTGTAAAATATTTTTTGTTCTTTAATTGTTGCATCGGCTATCCAGACAGAAAAAAAAATTCGTGATTCAGAAGTCAGCGGGTCTTGAAAGCTGTTTGCCCAGCACCTTTTATATAATTTGAGAAAAACCGAGTCTATGTATATGCCAACAGCCACTTCAACTTGTTTTTTGTTGAGAAGTTTTTTGTCAAGCCGGTCAGCAGCTTTTTGAAATTCATCTAAGTAAAAAGGAGTATCCATCTCTATATTTTCAGTTTAAAGATTGCCTTTTATAGTTTGCACGAAGTTTGCTCTAAGGCGCCGATGAACTTATACCGTCACAAGTAATTATATACTTCATGATGGATAAGTTTCCCAATAA
>CAXUMK010000144.1:0-13396 GCA_964251885.1 uncultured Segetibacter sp.
GCATTCCTTCAAGAGACATAACTTAAAATGCTTTTTCCTACAACGGGTTGGCGCATGCATTGTTGACGATGCCGGAGAGAGACCTATTTACCTGGATAACTTACAACCTCTTTCCCTTAACTTTTCTTTCTATTTTAATTTTGATGGGTACTGTTCGTCCCATAACCTGCATTTCTCCACTAATATTAGTTAAGGATAAACTATTTAACAGTAGCCCCGTTTTTATATCAATTTCTAATTTTCCTTTCTGTGTTCCTTTCAAATTTGCACTTGGGTTACTCCCTATTGCATTGACTTCAATATTTCCTGTACTACTTACCTCGGATTTAGTTTCTATTTTCGCTAACCCATGATCAACAGAAAGCAGCGTATACTTTGTTACTGCATTCAATACAAAATCTGCGGATTTAGTTACTTCTTTTTTTGTCCAGGTATCTCCTTCGTAGATAGCAGTATCAGGGAATAGATTAAAAGTTTGAGTTATGTTGTTTTTTATTAAACTCTCCTCCATCAGTTTTGAAACCTGCTCCTTTAACTGCTGCTTACTATTTTCATCAGTGAAAGCCATTTTGCTTAACAAACTGTCGGTAAAAACTTTTATTCCCTTATCTGAAGAAACTTCTCCTTTTTTGTTCGCAGTAACTATAATAGAACTACCCTTTATATTTCCTATAAATCTTTCAACAGGGTCAAAAGAATTTGCAGTGTTTCCCGCATCTATCTGTGTCTCGTTGTCCTGATTTTTAGTTTTTATACGAAACTTATCAAAAGTTATTTTTATAGAAACGTTACCCGTACTATCGGAGGGTTCAATTTCACTTAGAATTCCAATTTCAGAATTATTTTCATTTTCAATTTCTTTTTCGATTGTTTCATAGTAGGTGTCTGTTTCATTATTAATATTGTAATAGCACTTTGTAGTAGCTTTTATTTTAAGATTTAATTTGTACTTCTCCTCATTGAGACTGTGATCCTTATGTTTACATGAAACGAATAGATAAGTGAGAATAAAGAAACCAATTGTCAAATTGTTTATTCTACAAGTTCTCCTACTCGTTATTTCATTAATTAACATCATTAAAGTTTTTATGGTTTCTTGTTTAATAGGCTGGAGAAGATAATAACATCAAAAATAAATTGTAAAATAAGGAAGTTTATAATATAAGAACAGTTTACATTACATAAAAGAAAAAATTACTTAACAAAGAAACAAAAAGCCACCGGCTATTTTACTAACCAATGGCTTCTTTATATCTTATCTTCTTACCCCCGCTACAGTTGCAGGTCATAAGACACTGCAACGGCACAGCTGCAGCACCAACAAGAGCATAAAAATTAAGGCTTTATAGTTTAGGCTTTTAATTCAGATTGCTGTAGCTTTTCTAATTTCTTATCTTGCTTATTTACTGCTATTCGATTAAAAAAATCGTTACTGTAATTTACTTTTTCCTTTAAACCTTGTAGCCATTCGTTAAAATCTATATTCCACATTGCAAAATGTACAATATCCCATTTCCTTTTCTGGATTTGAGCTAACACATTTCGAACTTCGCTATTGCTACTTATGCATAATGCAATTTCAAGCTTGGTCTCTTGAAGTTTTGCCTGTAAATAAGAGTTCGGGGATGCATTTAGTGGGGGCATTTTGGAATATTCGTCTATAACATCAAATAACTTTTTTAACGAAACATCTCCTGCAAGTGATATTGGTGTTTCTTTTTTCACACTACCTAAAACTTCTTCAAAATAAATGCTATGTTTTTCATATGGTATTGAGAACTGCAAGCCTTTTCTATTATAATATTCTTTCAATATTATAGGTACATCAAGACATTCCTTAGCATTATTTTTCCACAATGGATAAATAACAAAATGTGGTCTATATTCTTCTGTTCTTGGGAGTTTCATTAATTCTATTCCTGTAACAATAGGCCCTATTATCTTATATAATTTATTTTGTGAGTACAATGTAAGTTGAGGGAAGGCATTTTGCCATTCCTCAACAACTTTTTTTTTTGCTTCTTTTAAATCTTCTGCCATTTTATGGTTTAATAACTTGAATTGAATAACCTTGAAAGTTTCTTGAATATTTCAAATACTGCTCTAAGCCCATAGTAGCACTTCCAAATTTATAGTCAAATATTGTTTTACTTCCGTGATTAATAACATCTAAAAATCCTCTGTTTCCTACCCCATTGTTAAAATATTGATTAAATTCAAATCCCCTACTTCCATAAATACTTTGATAACGACTAAGTAATTTATTAGCATAAGTATGTTTTGCAATTCCTTTAAATCTTCCTGTCCCTCCAATTGCCCTTTCTGCTTTGGTTGCAGCCTTAGTTACAAGTTCTAATTCCGTAAGTTCTCCTCGTCCTAATAATTTTAAGGCCCATCCTACTTTAGGTATTGGCAGTAAAATAGTTCCTACAACATCCATTGATTCTACAGAAGTAGTACTATATCTAATCTGTCCAGTTACTGTATTTACAGATTTATTCGAACCTAAAGATACCCAACTTCTTCTGATTTCTTTTGCCTGACTGACCTGTAACCTTTTTTCTATGTCTAACGATTTTTGTCCATCTAATCCAACACGCAGCCCCTGATTTGCTACAACTAATCCTACCCTCAATGCTGCGGAAGTTGCGCTTAATCCAACTTTTGCAACTGTTTCGGTAGTTGTTGCAAGTGTAGCAGCTTTAGGAAACCAATCCATGGTCCTTTCTGTCGTAGTAGTTAAAAAACTACTGATGGCACTTCCTTTTTCCAATCCATCAATATCAATATTAGCGACGGGTTCATTGCTTGCATATTGATAATTGGTTAATTCCGGATAATCATCAGTCAACGGGTCTAACTGGGGGAACCTTCCTATCTGCGGGTCGTAATTTCTAAACCCGTAATCATACCAGTTTAAATCTCCTTCATCAATTAACTCTTTGTCATTATACAGGTTCTTGTTGTTAATGTTGCCCTCATTAGGGTCGGATAGTTTGGTGCTGCTAATCCCACCTATCTTCAGTCCGAACGCATAGTAGTGGTCTTCTTCAATTATTCTGCCCCTTTTGTCACTTACCTGGAAGTTATCGAAATATATTGCCTGGTCATTTTCATTACTCAAATATATATAAGCATACCCATTTTTAGGCGCTTTTGTATTTGCAGGTAATACCAGCGGAGCTGCTCCATCTCCAGGCTGTGATACTCTCACTGCAGCACTGTTTTCGGAGACAAAATTAAACCGCTCATCAAAGAACATAATGTTTAGGTACGCACGGGGAATATTATCTGTGGTGGTTTTGTTAGGGTCAGCAGCAGTGGCAAAAGGTAAGCTTCCATTTAGATTACCCGAGATACCTGCAGTACCACCTTTAACACCCGCATTTGTAACTGCGCTGCCACTGATTGCCTGTACAAGGTCAGTTACTATATCTGTTACCAGGCTGTTGTTGTTATTGGTTACAGCAGCAGCATAGTAATAGTCTGCTTTGGCATTTAGCGTATCTCCCGCCATTACTTTGAGTAAGCTGTTCGGTCCTATTGTATGGCCGCTGAGCTTGCTAAGCTGGCTTACCGAACTGCTTGTGTTGCTCGGCCACCCTGGTGGCTTTGCTGCTTGCGTGGTTAATACTTCGTTAGCTGTACCCGCCTGTCCGAAATATGGTGTTTCATTAGAAGCCCTCGCGGTTTCCATGGTACACACGTTATTGGATGTCTGGCTTTCTTCAGTTAAAATCATCCGTACATTTTCCTGATAATCCCGTATGTAATAATCAAAAGTTCCTTTCTTGCCGTTAGGCAATGTCATATTGCCATCTATAGCTGCCCAATCATAACCATTGTTCCACGATATAGGCTGCATTACTCGTATGCGGCCTTCTTCGAAATTGATATACTGCAGCGAATCTCCCTTGTACACATACTGGTTAATATATGTAGTGGTAACAGCAGTACCATTTTCAGGCGTGTATGTTTTTTGCAATTTAGTACCCTCCGCATCATATACTATTTTTATCGTTCCCTTGCCGCTTATCCTTATTTGTTCCGGCTTATCTAAAAAATTATAACTAATACCATTGGTTCCTGTTCCTGTAAGGTCTTTAGCATTTTTATTCAAATCAATTACAAGGTTTCCATTGTTGTCATATAAGTAATCATCTGCCGTCCCATTAGTACCGTCTTTAAAATCGCCAAAGCTTCCGTTTGCGCTGCCAAGCGTCCCATTATCTGTTACTTTAGTAAGCTTATTGCTGTAAGCACCGTATACGCTATTTGTATAAGAACCGTAAGTATAAGCAAGGTTGTCTACCGTAGCAGGCGAGGTACTTCCCGGGAGCACACCTTTTTGCAGCATAGACAGCAGGTTTCCGTTAAGGTCATAGGTTATCAGCCCGCCAGAGCCGCTAACAGAAAAATCCATCTTGCTGTTATCCCAGGTTGTATTGGGAGTCTGCATTTCTTTATAAACAGCATTGACCAACCTTCCGGCATCGTCGTATGTATAGTCGTACTTGCGCTGGGCATCGTCTCCCTGTGTGTTCCAGAGCAATCCGGTTACGTGTCCGTCTAACTGCTTGTTGATAAATACCAGGTCTTTGTTATCGTAACCGAGATACAAACCAAAAAAATTGTTCCATTTATTATAAGTTGCTGCTGTTTTAAGGGCATAATCTTTATTAATACCGGTAATGTTGTTGTGTATGTTATAACTGTACGCAAGAGCTTCCATTTCGCTTTTACCAGAACCTGTATAGCCGGGGTCGAGATGCTTTGTTTTTAAACGGCCCACATCATCAAAGTCATAAGAAGCGATAGTCTTAAAGCCATTGCTGCCATAGTTTTTCTGCACACTATTAATCCTGCCGATCTTATCAAAAACATTTTTCGTGACGATACCAAAATTGGCATACCCGCTATTGGCCGTGGTATGTTTGCTGTGGGAACTCAGCAGTCTGCCGTCCCAGTGATACTGCAGGGTAGTAACATCTTTACCTGATTTTATGTTATCCTCAATGGTTTGTATATGTCTTCCTTTCTCATCATAGAATTCGGTAGAGGTAAGAAATGTGCTTGTTCCTAACACCCTTACCATGCTGCCGGTAGGAAAGCTGGTAGTGCGTTGCGATGGCGCTATCGGTATCACATTAGGATCGCTGGTGCTGTATGCAGTCGTATTGTCAAATTTAGTATCAAATGATTTAGCGCCGGGATAGGTGTAGTCGTCATAAAACTGGTATTTTATAATGGTACTAATCGCAGCGTTGTTTAAATCAGCAGATGTTATAGGGTCTTTATAAGCAACAGAGTTTACGGTGAGCGTTTGGCTTGTGGTTGCATCTATTTGAGCCACAAAAGCATCGTTGTCGGCACTGGCAAAACCATCCACAAATTCTATACTTGTTTGTGCTGAATACACAGGAACATTGGTCTGTCGGTTATCCACCACAAGGCTTACAACAGGAGCCGCAGGGTTTGCAATCGTGAGGGTTGTTAGAATGGTCGAATTATCAACGGCAGATTGCAGGTTCGCAATAGTATTGTTTGTCTCGTAAAGAGTTGTAATCGTTGGCCTGTCAAGTTCATCATATAGATTAGCAGTCCATTCAGGAGGAGATTTGACAGACTGGTTACCATCCTGCATAAATACGACGCGATCACGGGAATCATATATCATGTTAAGCGGTAGGGCGCCGGGAGCTTTTTTCAAAATATTTCTCCCTTTGTCATCATATTCGTATCTGAAACACAACTCATTCAATACCTGCTGGCCGGCAGTTGCAGCAAATGACCAACTATTTGCGTACAGGTATTTTACCGCCTCGGGCTGCAGACGGTAGCGAAGTAATCCAAAATCGTCATAAATACTATAGACACAAATCCATCCGGTATAAGCATCAGCAGGCGTATCATTAATCTGTGTTTTGGTAAGAATAAGCTGGCCCGATTTGTTCGTGTATTCAATAACATTATGGCCATTTTCATCAGTATGACTTGTTTTGAATAAAGTATTAACAGCATAAGTGCCGGCATTTACCGGTGCATCGCCGGTATTATAGCCAATAGTGAACATCTGCACATTATCGGTTGCATCATTTAAGTCGTAAGAAACGGAGTTTCCCGTTCCTGCTGACCAGGAAGTGCCTGGCGACTTTACAATTTGAGGTCTGTTTAAAGGGTCATTAAAGTACTGCGTTACTTCACTATACGCCTTCGTTTCATTATAGACATTTAGATAATATTGTGCTTGCTCTGTTACCGGAGCACTTTTGTATTTGCCTATCTCCGGTGCATTTGTGGTGGTATAAGGAAGATACTGCAGGGGCTGCCTGCCATAAGCATCATAAGCTGAAAACTGCACTACATCCCCCCATATACCTCCTGTTGTTGCCGGCGTCGCTGTTTCCCTGCTCACTTTTTGTAATGGTCGTCCTAATCCATCAAGATAAGTAGTGCTTTGAAGCTTATCTCCAATCACCAGCTGGTCAACTGTTTTCCAGTCAGTGACTGCCTGTTTTAAAATATCATGCTCCCGTAAGTAATTAAGGTTTTCCCATTTAACAGAAACAACCTGAATCTTAATAATATTCGAATAAATACTGTTATTAAAAGCATCGGTAACCTTCCTGCGAAACCAGGTTGTTTGAGTAAGAGGTACGCTAAAGGTATAGCTCGAAGTAGTAGCACCGGCAATGGGTTGAAAACTGCCTGAAGGTATATCAAGGGTGTCAGACTTGATTCCCATTGATAATACAAAGCATTACCGGTAGTGTATAGAGGCGGATAAATTTCAACTAATTGGTCCGGGGTTTGAGTATAGGAAAAATTATAATTACCGGTGACCGTTCCGACGGAATAATTAGGGTTCCATTGAGAAAGAACAGGTAAAGCATTAAACAATAAGCTTGTGCAAATTAGCAATAGCCTGAAAACATTGCATTGTTGTTTCATTCTCAAAATTTTATTTGAAACCAAGATTATTTGTTTAAAAAAATATGGGCTTTAAAGCGACCCAGGCGCTATTGATAGCTTAAGTTTGAACTAATATAATTTCCAGAAGAACCAAATGTTCCGCTAAGATTTAACTTCCAACTTATATAGCCCCCAGCAGGGATTGTAACTGAATTGATCACCTGATGAGTTCCTGATCCAGTTAAATTAACAGTAACGCCACCTGTATAGCCTGAAAGAATAGCATTTGCATCACTGCTGTTTAAAGTAATTGTTATCGTTACAGTCGCGCCGGCTTGGCCGACAATAACCCCACTACCGCTTGCTGTATGGTAACCAGCAAGGCCACTAAGGTTAGGTGCACTTCCAGGAGTATGAGGGCACGCTGCTTCATTTGGCCCCAGGTCCTGTTGTTGCTGTGTATTATAACTGGAACTGTTAGGATTTACATCAGTCATATTTACCGTTTGATGTCCTGTATAATTACCATTTACATCATTCTGACATAGTACAGTTGCAGTGCTGTCTGCCTGCCAGTTAGGTGAATTATCTATAATACATGAAGCATTTGTTCCAGCATTTGCGTAGGCCTGTCCATTTGCATTTATCTCGTTCATCGCCATTTGATTAGCATCCGCTATACTGATAATGGAAGTATATTTATTTGCGGGAACGTTATAGGAAATTGTAGTTCCTTTATACCCTACCGAACACCCTTGCTTTGTAAAGCTTACTGATTGCGCTGCGTTTGAAAAAAGCTGTATACAAGATCCTTGAGCATTTGCAGTAGATTGTCCTAAGGTATTTAGTTCGTTTTGCACTTGCTGATCAACGTCTGCCTGGCTGACGGACGAGGTGTATTTACCTGCTGCTATTGTATAAGGTACCGTGCTCCCAATAAACCCTGCAGAACAAGAATTTTTAGTAAAAATTTCAGTGACAGCATTGTTAGAATAACTACCAGGACAGCCGGACTGTTTTGCATAGTTATACTCATACATTTTAAGGATGTTTTTACTTTCATCTTTAATAAATCGCAGCCTTGCCAATTCATCATATTCGTAATAGGTTATCCTGTTGTTTTCATCACATTCAGAGGTTTTGCCGATAAGGGGATCATATGTTACCGTTCTCATACGGGAAGTCTGAGGGTATAACCGCAATTCATCAATTGTTGCAGTGCCGGAAACAGTAATAGCAGTAGCACTGGCTGCTATATTATATTCATAATAAGTAAATCCATTTATGAGAGGCGAAGATTTTATCAACGTTGGATTGCCGCTTACGGTTATTGGATTAGTAGCCCAAAAAGAAAGTTTATATGGTTTCGGGGTGGGGTTCGCTGAATTAAAGGAGGCAGTTAAACTATTAGATGAGGTTAAACCAAAAGAATTTGCTCCAGTAATAGAATTCGTGGAAATGACATTAGCAGAACCATTTAATTTCCATGCGCCATAACTGGAAGTTTCAAAACTTGTGTATGCAGGGTTATCTAAAACAGGATCGGCATTGATAATAGAAGCAGTTACATACTTATCATTATAGTCGTAAATATTGCTGACAAAATGATTGCCCTCATCCTTCATACCAATTAAGTTGCCAACCTGATCATATGTATATGAACTAGTGTTCTTATAAATTGGATTATATGGGCTGCCAGGACCTTGATAGAAAGTCATAGCAGAACCACTCTGGGGTTGCGCAAATCGCTGTTCCCGTCTTAGTGCTGGCTTAATATTTCCATTAGCCAGAAGACTATATTCTGTAACTTTTTCATTTAAATAAGTATAAGGTTGACCATTTTTGATTAAGGCCGAAGTTTCTTCCACAACTTCTGAAAGAATGTTATTGGAAGTTAGCTTATTTAAAGTAACCGGATCGCTATAATCTGTATTATACTTAATTGATTTGATATTCTGGTCACCATTACTTTGTGTTGTAGTAATTGAATTAACAAGATAATTACTGGAATTGTACGCATACGATGTTCTATTTTCTGAATATTGAGAAGAAGTATTTGGCTTAAAGACTCTCTCGTAGGTATCAGTTATTTCTACCCGACCGGTATAAACGCTATAGATTTCTGCCTTTAAAGCAGGGCTTGTTACGGCATCTGTAATAAAACTCGTTCCCGGAGTTGCCCAATTCGTATTTCTTTGAGAAGAACTCTTTACTATCTCACATTTGCAGGATTGATAATAAACTGTTCCCATTTTCGGGTCACCAAATCCCCGTTGAGCCAGGTTGAAGTTGTATACATTTTCTGTTTCGTGAACCTTATTGCCTCCTGCGTCATATAAGGTAACAAACCTCGGCAGTCCATAAGCCCAGTATGCATACCGCTGCTTCATTGAAAATAATGCATTTGAAAGCTGCCATACTGCATAATCCACGGGACCTGTAAATTGTTCCACTGTTTTTCCAGCCGTTCCCGTACTTTGTATGATCTCAACCCTTTGAAATTGCACAGGGAGAGGATTGACACTATTGAGGTCCGAACTATAATAAACAGTTACAGAATTGTCTTTGACATGATTATTAAGACAAGTAATTGCTATACCAATTATTTCGCCGATGACATCCATAACTACAGCCGCTACAACACTTTCGCCTAATGCTAATTTTACGATATCAATCACTTCCAGAACCACACTTACTGCACTCATAACTTGCGATATTGCGACCATAAATTTTTGTCTGTCAGTTAAGCTTACTGAATTTTCCCTGGATAAAATACCCGGGTATTGATAATGAAAACTGCATGCTCCAAAAAGGGGCTTCCAGTAATAGTATTTGTATTCAGGAGCATAGTGACTGTTCATTGTAACAGTATTGACTGGTGTTTCTGCTCCCCACCGGGAAGATTGGGTACCAGAAGGCAAAACATAATTATATTGAGTTATTAAAGGATTATTACAGCCATAAGTAAATCCTCCATCTGTTGATTTTGTTGTAGTAACATGAACGCCCCCTAATGTAACATCTGATCCGTTTTGGACAAGTGGGCCTGTATTTTGTGCGTAAGCATAGGTTAAAGTTCCGCCTGTAGGATATACAATTTGTTTTAATAATCCATTTTTTCCATATCCTGCCTGCGGACTGCTGGTTGCACTATTTTGATAAAAACATAACGCTTTAATTTGACTAGACGTTAACGCTGAAAGAGACGTACCAACGGGAATTGTAGAATTGTTACCGTTATAGTATCCCCAGATATCTCTAATATGAAAAAAAGGTGGCGGAACAAAATCATCTGCGGTACTGGAACCCAGAAAGTAATCAAATATGTACGGCTGTTCTTCTGCCTTTAAATCTACTCCTAATTTTTTTACAGACAGTAAACATAATCTTGCACATTGCTTTTCATAAGAAGTAACAGGCGTTCCATAATGATTCAAGATAAAATAACTGGTATTTAAGACGTATTTTGAAAGGTAGCGGCTTTGGTAATTAATATCGACAGACGATAGCGTGTTGTCACCATTCAAATCTACTCGCGCAGCGCCATAATTAAAAGAAACGGTATGTCCGTCAGGAAATGAAATGGAGGTTATAACCTGGGTAGTTGTTATAGAAGTTTTGTGCGTTATAATTGAATAATCTATATTACTATTGTCATTATAATAGGTCAGATCGGTACCCCCTGTATTAGTAATATTCAGTGAAGCATAATTAAAATATATTATTCTGTTGGTTAAAGGATCTTGTACTTGTGTTAAATACCAGGAATTTATAATCCAGGGATTCGTTAATTGGTTGTCAAATGAAGCTTCATGATATATTCCTCCCTTATTAAATTGAGGTTGTGTTAACGCAGCTACTAAATTTGCATCACAATAACTTGTCTTAAGCATTTTTGATAATCCGTGTAAGCTAAACGTATACATCAAACCATTTTCATCCTGAATAGTAAATGAAGTAATGGTTGTTCTAATTTGCTGATTAATTAAAGAAGGGTCTACTGTAAAAGAAATTTTTATCTTACTGTCACCTAATAAAACTCCGTTACCCGTGTTTGCATTTATGTTTTTATCTAACACGAATATTCCAGACCTTCCATTAAACTGAAAAGAAAAATAATCAAGCTCCCTGTCTTCAGCTATAACATTGTGCTGCTTATATAAATGATTCTGATCTTGAAAAATGGGATAATTTGTCAGGGCATTTGGGCAACCTTTCGAAGGATCGTTGGACGCATAAAAAGAACCTGCAGGATATTTTTTAGTGTCTTCAACTACTTCAGTACTTCCGGAATTATGCGCTATCTGATCATCGGGCTCTCCTACCTGCATTCGGGTAATAACGCCTCCGGCTATGAGGTTCCACCCTTGTCCAACATTAGATGCTACATCATTAACTTTTAAACCACTTCCTGAATTGTAATCTAAAGCCACTAAAGAATTTAAACGGCTCTTATCGTCCTTCCAGTTAAACATGGGCAATTCGAAAGTTGCGCTACCAGTTTGTACATTTACCTGGCTATAGCAATAACTTTTTATGCTCATGCATACAAAAAATAGCAGGAAAAATTTAAAAGACCGACTTTTTATTGTGTAAATTAATTGGTTCATCATTAATTTCTATTTTCTGTTTCAAAATCAATTAGCAACTATTGATTTGATTTTTTAGCTTCTAACTTTTCGATCTTTTTATTTAGTTCAATTACATATAAAGTCAATTCCTCTATCTTTTTTAGTAAAACGGTTTGTGTTGCACCTATATCTAACCCGTCCTTTTCTACTTCACCCGCAGAAGGCATATCAGGCAGGTGGTTAAACTCATTTATATAAGATTCAAGAGAAGAAAGAGATCGTAGTTCGTAGGTGGGATGAAATACATAGTCAGGCCAAGGACTACTTGTTGCTTTAACTTGTACTTTAGTAAAAATCGCAGCGCCATTAACTGCTAATTTATATCCATTCGGATTGGTTGTACCAATACCGATGTTTCCATTAGAAAGAATAGTCATTGCTTGGGTAGTCTTATTTGTGAATAATCCTATACCACCACCGGAACCAGAGGATATTTCTAAAAGGTTTCCCGATACACCTAACCCATATGTATTAGAAGCGTTATCTTGAAAAAGCTTTAGTTTAAAATTTGTTCCCAGTACCCCAGTGCCGTAGGAGGCATCCATAGTAATAAGTGTCGGGGATGCAGTTTGTATTCCACCAGTATTTGAAATTGATCCTATTTGGAGCTTTGAAGAAGGAGTAGTAGTTCCAATACCTACATTTCCGTAAGTATCAATACGCATCCGCTCAGCTAAAGCATTGTTATCTGCACCACGAACTTTTGTAAGAAATGTTAAGTTTGATGAATATGCTCCCTCGTCAATAGCTTTGATACTTGATGAAGGAAAACCGCTGTTGTACGTTTGAAAATTGAAACTTGAAGTAGAGCCAGCCCCTCCATTACTATTAGTAAGTGTGAAGGTTGCATTGCTTCCAGAAACATGCAATTGACTAAGAGGTGCGGCCGTTCCAATACCAACATTACCCATGGTTCCCGGATTTAATAAAAGAACCGAAGATTCTATTTCAATAGGTAAATTGGCATTATTGGCATCATTTATTGATTGAATTCCAATTCCAGCAACACCCAAGGAAAAATCAGTAGCAGACCTTACTACTAAATTTTTATTTACGCCTGAATTAATATGTAAAGTAGATACAGGAGTCACTGTCCCAATTCCAACTCTTCCGGCGTATGTGCCCATTTGCCCCACGTATAAATATGTATTTCCCCCATTGTATGGTTGAACAAAAAACCCACTATTTGCGACATTAAATGCCCTGACAGCATGGTTGGAACCATCACCATAAAAACCTTGAGGTCCTGAGCCAATTCTTGTTCCACCTAAAAATTGCCCAACCCCATTTACATCAAGCGGAAATGTAGGAGTTGTTGTTCCAATACCTACTGGGCCAGTGAATGTTTGAGTTTGTGATTGTCCAGTTGCATTTAAAAAAAGTAAGATGAAGAAAAAAGCGCTTTTAAGAGTACGGTTTGTTTTCAATTTGTATAAATTTAATGAGAGTTTTTAATTGCAGAAATATATTTTAAAAAGTATATCCAACCCGAAACAAAATAGGTTGCCTTCTCGGTATTTGCTTGTAACTTAAAAAGTCCCATAACACCTGCACGTTATTCGTCGTCTTGCCTATTTTGTATTTCTTTGTCATACCAATTAATCCACTGGTTTGCCAGGCATTCAAATCCTTTAACTGATTTATTTTTGTAAATGATTGCTGGTAGTTTTGTTCATACCCGCCACTTATCCAAAACCCTTCAATCTTGCCAAATATGGGTGCTAACTTCCAATCCATATAGCTTCGTAAGCCAACACCTTCATTCGTAAATTTGATATGCTGCCAGCCATTTCCCCAGCCGAGCTTGTAGCTTGCTCCGATACCGATAATACTTTTATCATTTAACTTATATC
>CAXUMK010000145.1:0-4256 GCA_964251885.1 uncultured Segetibacter sp.
GGGAACGTAATCCTTTAAGCATAGATTTATGGAGCCGCCCGGTATTTCTTCAAAAACTTAACTACATGCATAAAAATCCTACACAGCCATATTGGAAGCTTTGCCAGTTTTCAGAAGAATACAAATATTCTTCCGCCAGGTTCTATGAAAAAGGAGTAGATGACTTTGAATTTTTGACACATTATCTTGGATAAGTCTACTGAATATCGCGCTTCAGATACCAACCCTTCAGTTGCAGGTGATAACACCATGCAACGGCGCGACTGCAACACCAACACGGGCGAAAAAAGAGGAAGAGAGATTAACATACCTGCTTATTGCTTAAAATTATATTCATAGGTTTTAAGAACATTTCCTTCCTCATCTTTTATTAACCGCAGCCTTCCCAGCCCGTCATACTCCATATACTGCATTTTATTGTTGGCATCTGTTACGGAAGTTTTTAATCCTTGTAAATTATAAGTTGCTGTATTCATCGTAGCGCCATCGGGGTATAATCTTACTTCATCAATTAGACAGGGGATTCCGACAGTAGAATTGTTAGAGTTTTGATTATTTATATTAATACTTGAAGCTCCAGTAATATAACATTGGTAGAGGGACCATTGTGTTGAAGGATTTGTATAAATTAAAGTTGGAGTAGTATTCAACAATGCTCCTGCAGCCATTTCATTATTCTTGTTAATTAATGGGGAAAAACTGTTACCCTGCACCTTTTTTGACCAAAAAGTCACTACATACTTTATACCACTATTCAAACCTGATCTGCTAACAGACCTTACACTATTATCAAGCTGTAGGCACGAACTGCCTGTTACTCCATCATTTTTCGATACTAAACTTTCATTATAGCTCCAGTTGTTGTTGACATCAACAGGTGTTTCGAAAGAAGTATAAGCTATATCCGTATAGGACGCATTAGTAGCTGATGCAATTACCAATTGAGGATTGGAGTTATCTACTATAATGGAAGTTTTGTTTGTAACATTTACTGTACTGTTTGCTGCCACCATTTTATTGGTTTGAATAAGGGTACCATTCGCATCATAACTCATTGCAATTGTTTGTTTATAATAAGTGGGATCCCTAACAAGCTGGGCAGAAGAAAATGCAGCTAAAGTACCGTTATCAACAGGTCTGTCAGTTTTTAGTTCATAAATATTTTTTGGTTTAATATTTCCATTTGTTACCTGGCCATATTCTACAATAGAACCGGACAATATTTTTTTAACTCCTGATTTAGTAATATACGTTTCTGTTAAAACCGGGGCGGAAATATTGTTGTTCTGTTTTAATGTTGCAATAGGTCCTGTTAAAGTATAATCATTTGAATATTTAAATACTGTTTCAACAGTTTCTCCTTTTGAGTTGGTTTCTGATTTTAGGTTCGGAAGATTATCTGAGTTATAGAAATAGGAAACGGTATTAATAGAAGTTAAACCCCCTCCTTTAAACATCTTGTTTTCAACGGATTTCAGTAAAGCACTTCCTGTACTTGGGTAATAAAAAATAAAAGATAAAGTAGCGGGATCTATAGTATATGTAAATAAACCTGCCATTCCATGAGTATAGGTATTAGGTTGTACCCGACAATTAATATGATTAATATTACCTGTGAAATCGGTTGTAATATAGTTATAGTCATTAGTTATTTGAGATACGGGATTATTGTCTTTATCATATATTATTGTTTTTAACGGAAGCCCAAACTTCCAACTTTGAATTCTTTGATTTTTTGCATAAGGGAAGGCTAAATCGGGAATGGTAAAATTTGGTGAAGTAAATGAGTATATAGTTTGTCCGTTACTATTAGCAGTAGATTCATTATAAAGTTGAACTGCGGAATATTGGTGACCTATAGGATTTACAGACCAGATGGGATAAAAGCTGAAAGAGTGAATATTATAATATTGATAGGGATCCAAGATGCCAATATAAAATTTTCGAAGCCATTCAGAAGCAATATAAGCAAAAGCAAATTCAAAACTAAAATTTGCGAAACTTCCCACTGAAGCTAAAGCGGAAGTAGTAGAGGTGCCGGCATAAAATGACATTTGATTAACTATCAACTGGTTTGCAAAGTCGCAAAGAAACTTTCCTGGGCTATTATAACCACTTTCAGTTGAATTAACGTATTTTAATGAGTAATTTGTTTGATAATTTAAAGTTTCTAATCCCCAGCCAGAAGATTGTGTTGCCGAAGTAATAGATTTATAAGTATATCGTGTTTGTATTTTGTTTGCTGTATTCATGCCATCCGACAGGGTTGTTCTCATTACCCTGACACCCCCATAATATTTATTAGTACCGTTATCATTCGCGTCATTTTGTTCATAATCAAAAGATAAGGAACCGCCTGCCGGGTAAGTTATGGATTTTAAGATGCCATTTTTCGCCAGCCCAGTAGAACAATTTCTGTAAAGATTGGGAGATACCATAAGGCTTTGGTACGTTTCTTTAGCCTGAACATCTAAATCTATATTAACAATTGAAGACTTATTATAGTAGCCATAATGATCTTGGGCAGGACAATATCTGGGTGGAACACAATCAGATGCATCCGAAATGTCATCCCCTAAATTATATGTAAATTGATAAGGCCGCTCAAATGCATTAGCTGTTCCCACTTTTTGAAAAGATAATAAACACAATCTTAAATATTTTAAGTCAGCAGTTTGAAAAACGTCATTTAACTGTTTGATTTGCTTCTTATATAAATAGCCTGAATTAAAATTGTAGCCATAAAGGAAACTGTTATTATAATCTATTGAAATAGAATTTAAAGGGTAATCTCCGTTTACATCGAGACGATTAACAGTAGAATAACCAAATTCAACAGAATGGCCATCAGGAAGAGTAATTTTCTTTATTCTTTTTGAAATTAGTTTTGTCCTAAGTTCAACTATCGACACAGTCTTTCCAGCACTACTTCCATCACTCGATTTTAAAAGTTCCTGATAACTTATAGTCTTTTCACCTATAAAATCTATGGGATTGTCCTCATAAGTAAATGAAATTTTTTCGTTAGACAACGGATTGGATATTTCACTTAAAAACCATTTTGTGATTACATATTTTTCAACGGCCTCGGTTCTTGCAATTTTAAGAGTTAAGCTTCCTGAAACATCGCTTGAAACATCCTGAGGATTTGTTATGGCTGTTAATTCATAATTTTGAAACTTATATACTACACCTGCTTCCGTAGTAATTGTAAATGAATTTATATCCGTTCTAATATTAATACTTGTTTGATTCAACTCGGTTTTTTCAATCTTTAGTTTCGAGTTACTTAAGTCAACTATTTGCCCATCCTTACCAATTATGAATTGACCTTGCCTTCCTCCGAAGGAATAATTAAAAATATCTTGCTCCCGATCCGCCTGTGATCTTCTGCTTAACTTATAGTTTTTATTCTGGCTATCCTTGAAACGGGGGACAAAACCCATATCCTCAGGTATACTTACCCAGTCATCATAGTTATTCTGATTATTATCAAAATGTACTTTATGTTCCGAGTATAAATATCCATTGGGATAATAATTGTCTACCAAGTTTTGGTCATTCTGTCCATACTGAATGTCTCCATTTCCACTATTACTATACAATAAGGGAGAAAATTGCTGCCGCGAGTCCTGATCATCGGGCTCGCCGTTTTGATTTCTAACAATTACTCCTCCGGCATTTAAATTCCATCCCAGACCGACATTAGAAGAAACATCATTTATTCTTAATCCTCTTGAAAAATAATCCAATGAAATATTTAATGATAGTCCAGACTTAGAATTACTAAACGAGTATAAAGGAAATCCCATCTGTACAGCTCCTGTTTGCAAATTTACTTGTGCAGATACATGAGACGAAGGTTGGATAAATAATAAAAAGTAAAAAATTAGAATACTATACCTCGCCATATAATATGTTTTAATGAATTTCAAAAGGGTAGTTTTAAAGCTATTTGTTATTAACCTGTTGCTTTCACAAAAGATGCTTACGCAACGTTAGCAATCTTCCACTTGTAATGTTATTCTTTTCTGCAATAAGGAACTTACATTTATTTTTTATATCTATACAATTAATATATTGTCAATTCTCATTCAATAGTAAAATATTTTCGCTCATATAAGTATTTATTTTCCTCATTAGCCTTTGGCATGCCAATACTATAGAAAATTGGCTTCTTGTCTTTTCCTTCCCCTTTTACCGCTCTAAATAATTGTTTATATTCATTATCTACTAAAGGCATGGCTGCACTATAG
>CAXUMK010000145.1:4266-7402 GCA_964251885.1 uncultured Segetibacter sp.
TGTGATTTTATAGTATAAAAGTTAGCTATGTTAATAGTAAACGTTATAGAATCATTTGCTGACAATAATAAAAAATTATTAGGTTTCAACTCTGGAATAACACAAGGCGCATTTTTCCTGTTTCCTTCATAATATTTCCCTTCACTTGAATCAATAAAAGTAATATCAGAGCTAATTTTGTCACTATCTTCAGTAATAAAATCAAAAACACTTTCCTTTAATAAACTATCAGCAGGCAACAATGGCTTATATAAATAAAAATTGTCAGATGAATTATTTATATAAGTAGAATATATTATAATAGAGTCTTTTGAAAATGCAGCTATCAGCAGTTTTACAAAAATCTTGTCATAAAACTTAATATTAACCTTGGACCATTTTTTCAAAAAGGTATCATCTTTTTCTTTTAAAGATGCGTCTTGTTTAATTTGTTTTGTTTCTTTCTGCGCATTGCAGCTTAAACTTGTGCAAACGATAGAAACAATTATTAATGCTATAATTTTCATAAATGCGTTTTTTCAATATAATACTCAAAATTATCAGCATTGCTTAATGCATTAGCCGGCGTTCTTGTTAATCTACTTGCATTTCCAGTACCATATCCTCTATCTGAGGTTCCTCCAACATCATTAAAATGTGAGACTTCATGCGCTAGTGTTCCAAGTTTAGAATCTTTTCCTTTTCGACCCGCTTTCCAAAACTGTTTTTCAAGATGCACAGTATGTTTCGGGTCGTTAGGATATACGTAAGCAAAAGTGCCAGGGGGTTGTGTATTTGTACGTTCAATTTTATTGTTGTCTGGATCACTGTGATACCTGTGTATTTGTTTAGATGCTTTTATAATAAGGTCTTTAATCTGGTCCCTTGAAGCATTATCATCGGCACCAAAATGATCCTTAAAATCATCTTTATCATTTTTTTCCCAATTTAGTATTGAATTAAGCCTTTCGTCAAGCCTTTTATCCAAATCATCTACCGTTCGGTTAATTCTTCTCTTATCGACTTGTTCTGAAGTTCTTACAATATCCACTATTTGATTTCCTGCTTCTGAAAGTGTACCTCCTAACCAATTAATATCCTTACCGAGTTCTGCTCCAACAACATCCCAAGGAACATATGTTGTACCTAGGCCAATACCACTTCCTATTATAGCTCCTTTTGCTCCATTACCACCAGTTAATTTGTCAATACCAAAACCTACCGCTGCACTTACTCCTGCATTTATAACTCTTGATAAAAATATCTGTCCACCGGTCATAGTGAACGCATCTACACCTAGCCAATTTATGCCGAAATAGATACCTCCATTAAGGTCAACTTTATTAATGGGATCATTTCCCATCCCAACGTATGGGCTAACAAACTGATCATAAGGATCAACTCCCGTCCACCTCCCAATCTGTGCATCATACGTCCTCAAATCAAAATCATTCCAGCCAGTCTCTTCCTCAAACTCACTATATGCACCCTGGTAGCGGTACATGTTATCCATTTTACCGGCTGCCTTGCTGCTTATGCTCGCGATTTGTAAGCCATAAGGGTAGTAATGGTTTTCCTGTAAAATTCTACCGCGTGTGTGAGTGACAACAAAATTGTCGAATCAGACAGGAGTGTTACCATTATTACCGAGAAAACAAAAGCATAGCCGATAGGCGGTACTTTAAATAACCGTTATTATCTTTTCAAAGAACTTCTTAAATCACTTGCCCTTTTACTAACCACCAACTTCTTTATTTTATCTTCTTACCCTCGCTACAATTGCAGGTGATAACAACATGCGACGGCGGCCGTAATACCAACACGGGCAAAAAAACTAATTACTTTTTAAATATACTCCTTCTATTTCAGCACCATTTCCAAACCCACAATCACGTTGATTATTTATGTAGGTAACCACGGCAAAATCTTTAAAAAATCTAATTCTAAAAACACAACTATTTGCATCTTCTAATTTATACACAATTTCATTTCTCGATAATGTTAACTTCTCCAGTTTAAGTTCAGCACTATTTCTGGCAGGTGCATCGGTATAATTAGAAAACTTAATTGTAACTAATGATTTGTTTATTTGAGAAACAAGCAGATTACCTTCTGCACCTCCTTTACCATAACCATATTGATATTTTCCAGCAAAATTCTTTAGCTCTAATTCCGCATCGACACCATTTATTAAAGTGTCTTTATTTTTAAAGTTAAAAGCTAATCCTTTTCTTGTTTTAGGAGAAACCCAAGTTCCTGAAAAATTACCAGTAGTCATTTTACCATAGAATATACCTGTTATATTGCCATTATTGGAAACCTCATTTAACTTTATATCTCCCTCCTCTGTAATAAATCCTATTACTCTAATCGACATTGAAGATTTCACTTTTGTATATTTTATTTGCCCGACAGCTATACTATCTTTAACAGAAAACCATAAAAAGGCAGGGATATTTGAAGCAATTTTTCCCTCCAAACTATAGAGAGTTCCTTTTAAAGCACCTCTTTGCTGAGAGTTACCTTCAAGTTGAAAAAAGAATATTACTACTAACACCAGTAATGTTCGCATACTTTAAATTTTTTGACTTTCAATTTCAATATCTAACTAATTAGTAATGCCCTGTATTAAATAATCTTGCTTCTCTTTGACGCCTGCCTATTATTTCTGGAGGTCTTCTAAACCTTAGCATTAAATCGCCATTAGGTCTGCCTGCATTAAGTTCTCTTAAAAAGACAGACCCTGCTAATCCACTTCCTCTTGTTGCACTCCCAATTCCAACATTATAGGTAAATGAGACTATAGCATCATATTGGGGCTGCGTTAAAGGCACCCTTATTAATCTTCTAACTCCGGGTTCATAATTCAAACGCAAATCATTTCTGAATAATTCTAAAGCTTCAGGTCGTGTGTCTAACCATGCCCAATTTATCCTATCCTGTTGAGTTACGGGACGATAACCGATTAAATGTCCAACTCCTACGGTAGCATAGCCTCTTGAGTCATTATATGGATGTAAAACTACTCCTTCTCGTTGTGCTAAAAAGTTAAAGCCATTATCACTCATCGCTAATGTATTAACGTTATGAGTTCCTAATAAAGGCTGTTGCTGTACTAATCTTGGAGCAGGAATATTAATAGACAGTAACCTGTTCG
>CAXUMK010000145.1:7412-13369 GCA_964251885.1 uncultured Segetibacter sp.
AATTTGTTGGTGGGGAAGCGGGTGTAAGGTTGCGAAGAATATTTACTGTTTCAGCAGGCACATGCCTCATAACAGCATCAGCTCCCTGTCCTAAATCAGAATTTCCTGCACCTTGAAAAATACTTCCAATATCAAAGGGTGGTATAAACGTAGCTCCAAAACCTACGCCTGCTCCAATGGCTGCACCCCAACCTCCTTTGCCACCTGTTAATTTATCTATTCCATATCCAACCAGAGCCCCTGCGCCTGCCGCCAATAACCTGTCTCCTAAAATACTTCCTGTAATATCACCCAGGTTCCCGAAGTTGATTCCCCAACCTCCGCTTGGGTCTGTCGTGTTTATCGGGTCGTTGCCCATACCAGTATATGAACTTGCAAACTGGTCATACGGGTCGGCATTTATAAAGCGTCCTACCTGCGCATCATACGTTCTCAAATCAAAGTCATTCCATCCGGTTTCTTCTTCAAACTCACTGTATGCTCCCTGGTAGCGGTACATATTATCCATCTTACCGGCTGCCTTGCTGCTGATGCTTGCTATTTGTAAGCCATAAGGGTAGTAATGGTTTTCCTGTAAAATTCTACCACGTGCGTGGGTGATTTCTACATTATCGAACCATACATCGGTATTGCTATTGTTGCTTACATATACAAAAGCATAACCATTTGCCGGTACGGCAACCGTAAAAGGATCGATTTTTCTGGTTGCACCATTATTTTCTCCCGCACCGCCTACTTGTGCAGCGCCGTTATAATCTGTAAGAGGGTTAAAATTTTCATCAAAGAAAAGATAGTTAATATGGGCATTGGGATTGGCTGTAATGTCACCCGAAGAACTTTGAAGGAGACCGGTAAAAACTCCATTCCCGTTTAAATTACCCTGTATCGCACTGCCGGCAGATTTTACTCCTGACACAGCAGAAGGGCTTCCTGTTAAAGCGCTTACTAATGAAGAAATGACATTATTAATTATTCCTGCCCCCCCGCTCGTTCCATTTGCAGCATAGTAGTACTCTGTTGCCATACTTAGTTTATCGCCCGCCATTACTTTAAAAAATGCATTAGGCCCTATTTTTTGCCCGCTGGCATTGAGCTTACTTGCATACTGCGGGTTTTGAGCATTGTAACGACTTGTCCATGCAGGCACATTAATGGCTGTACGTGAAGCAATTAGTTCATTTCCTGAAACATACTGTCCATTTTGATCTGTAACTGGTGTTATTGGTTGCCCATTAGTGCCTACCTGCCCGAACATACCTTCTTCATAAGCCTTTTCCCTTGCATCACTAATCTCCATAGTTGCCTTGTGATATTCAGAATGCTCCTCCTCTGTTAGTATCATTCTTGTATTATCCAAATGGTCTGTTATATAAAAACCATTTATCACCATTCCATTGTTGCCGGTAATGCTTAATGTTGGAGCAGGGGTATAGCCACCGCTTACGTCTTTGCCGACACGTAATCTTCCTGTTTCATTTACAAAAAACTGCACTTCATAATCTTCGAGCACTATGTCATTTATGTAATACTGCCATTTGCTTGTATTAGGGGAAACAGAAGTATTGGTAACCTTACGGGCAAGTTTGTTACCGCCGGCGTCGTACACATACTGCATTATATACCCGGCCCCCCCGCCCCCCGAAGGGGGGATCATTGTAACTTTCCAGGGCTTGTTTAGAATATTGTATTCAATGCCGTTGCTGCCGTTGATTTGGATATTTTTATTATAGTCTTTTACAAGATTCCCTCCATCGTCGTACACATATTGCTGGGAAGGGAGATTTGTTCCATTTTTAAAATCACCGAGTGTACCGTTTGCTGTTCCTGTTGCAGCATTATCTGTTACACTGATTAGGCGGTTGCTTGTGCCATTTGTCTGGTCATATTCATAAGTTAGGTCATCAATAATGTCCGAAGTTGTTTTACCTGGTATCAATCCTTTTTGCTGCATGCTTTTTAGATTCCCGTTTTTGTCATACTGCAATTGAGGAACGGAAAAATCATAAGTATTTACAGCCCAGGCAGCGGTAGAATTGTCTTTTTGAACAAATGAGGCATTTTGCAGATAGCCGGTCGGAGTATAATTGTAATCGTACTTTCTTGGTTTATTATCGCCCTGGCTTTTCCAGATAACACCTGTTATGCTCCCGTTATATTGAGTTGAAGTAAAATGGCTGTTTCCATTTTCGTAGCCCAGTTCCATTCCAAAATAATTTGTCCACTGGCTGTTGTCGGCATATCCTTTATTAATGCCTGTAAGCCATCCCTGGATGTTATAATCGTAATTTAAAGTTTCAATGCCGGTTGAACCGGTTAAACTATTACTATAATCAGGTGACAGTTTTTTAGCAATCATCTGCCCCAGTTCATCATATGAATATTGAACCAATTTTTTATATGTAGAACTGTTATAGCTTTTAGACAAAGTTGTTAATCTGCCCGGTAAATCATACTCATATTTTGTGACTACCTGAAAGTTTTGAATAACAGTACCCGGCACTGTTTCCCTCATACAGCTTGCCAAAATTTTCCCAGAAAAATCATATTGATTGGTAAGGCGGTCTTCACCCTGCAAATAATTGTCTGAAACCTGTTGTAAAAGATGACCGTATTCGTCATAATACATTGAAGTCTGTAAAAAGTTGTCGTTGCTAAAGTCATCATCATCTATTACCCTTACTTTTTGTCCTGTCAGATATCCAAAAGTTCTTTCAGCTTTTTTTGTTTGTAAAACATACAGATTATTTGTGGAGGGAAAAGAATAATAGTTGAAAAATGATTTTGCTGAACCATAAAGATAGTTATCATAATAGTTTACAGATAAGGTAACCATAGCAGCTGAAGACGGAATAAAGTTTCCTGTTACCAAAAATTCATCTGTTTCAGCTATAGGGGGAGTGCTGTTTATTTCAGCAGTAAAATAATCATTTATAGCAGATTCAAAACCAGGCTCAAATACAATTTCTTCCGTTGCCCGGTATTCATTTCTCCATGTTTCCCTCAAAGATACATGCAAGCTCGGCAAAGAACCGGTGTTATTTGCGGAGGTGGAAGTAATTTCCACAGGTACAATCACTACACCATTGGTATTGGTTTGTAACTCTGCACGTGTATAATCATAATTAGTATTGCTTGCATGACGAATAAATCCAGTTGATTGGGTTCTGTCATACCCATCATATAAATTGATTAGCCATCTTTTTTTAGCTTTATCAGTTGCATCTCTGGAGAATACTAAACGGTTTCTTTGGTCATACACCATCTCCTGATTACCAGCACCGGGAGAATGTTTTATAATAACCCTGCCAAGATCATCATAATAATTCGAGAAGCATAGTTCTGATGCAAGGTTTGATGAGACAGACCAGGCAGCAGTAACGGAATTAGTAACTAAATAGTCAACGGCTTTAGGAGGTATTGTAAAGCGAAGCTTTCCAAAATCATCATACACATAATAAGTGCATACCCAGCCGTCGTAAATTGAAGAGGGAGAAGAAGGTACGGTAGCTGCTTCCTGCACTTTAGACAATATTACATTACCACTTAAATCTTTATACTCTACTACCTGCTTACCTTTCTCGTCTGTTGTTGTTGTCTTGAATAGTTTACCATCACCATAGCTTCCGGTAGTATAAGGCAGATCGGTTTCATCATAACCCACTTCCCATACTTTAATGCCTTCAACAGAAGTATTGAAATCATAAGCAAATGAGGTTCCTATATTGTTGTTGACCCATGCATTGCCAGGAAGCATAGTTTGGGTTATCCTGCTTAGTGTATTATTTTCAAAAACTGTTTTTGCATAAGTATTGCCGGTCTCAGAAAATTTTGTTTGAATTGCAGTAACCTGCTCTGTTAGAGCACTTGGTTTATACTTGCCGAGATTAGTTGAAGAGGCATAAGGTACATACGACTTATCCTCCCTGCCATATTCATCAAAAGTGTGAACAGAGACATTATCTGATATTGTTCCAGAAGTTGGTTGAGAAGTTTGTTTCGAGACAGTCTGTATGGTTCGCCCTAATCCGTCTAAGTAGCTTGTAGCTTCAAATTTTTGACCGGTCAGTAGCTGGTCGGCATCGTACCAGTTAGTGATACCAGAAACTGCAATTGTGTTTTCACGAACATAATTGAGGTTTTCATAATCTGCTGAAGTATATAGAAGATTCACTACAGCAACATTAGAAAAAGCTGACAAGTTTGAAGTTGCTTCTCTTACAAACCTTCTGTAATAACCCACCTGACCAGTAGCGTTTTTATAAAGCGAACCCGAAAAGGAAAAATCTCGATTAGTAGCACTAATGATATCGTGAAAGTTAATATTGTCAAAGGATTCCTGCCACTGATAACTTATAGCAGGAGAACAACTTCCGCCAGTGGCCGCTGAACAGGTAATGGTTGCAGGAGTCGCATTATAGGAAATGTTTTGGATTGCATTTCCCGTTATATTCCCAGGTATGAGAGTGGGGGGGGCAGTAGTGACGCTTAAAGTAGCATCCGGAAGCCCGGATGTTGAATTTATATTTAGATTGATTGTTCTGATTGTAACACCATTAGTCCAGGTTACTTTAATTTGTGGTAAAGGAGTTCCGCTTTTGGTGGTGCTTCCGTCAGACAATGTACCCCCGGTAACACTCCACTGCATATAAGTGCTGGTACTCCAATTTCCTGAAATAGTGTACGTATATTCAGTACCAGGTGTAATACATGTTATACCATTGCTGCTGGTAATCGTCCAAACTTGTGAAATTGAACTAAGAGGAGCCAAAAGGCCTATTACTGTTATTATTATAATAAGAATAAATAATCTTCTAAACATGAAAAATGATTGTCTGTTAAGTTGTATTTCTCCGGCTTTTAGTACTTATTGTTTTACCGGTGCATATTTGTTACAATTTGTCCTTTTCCAACTTTTCGATTTTCTTATTTAGCTCAATCACATACAAAGTCAACTCCTCAATTTTTTTCAGCAAAGCAGCTTGTGTTGCACCTAAATCTAAACCATCGGTTTCTATTTCTTTAGAAGAGGGTACACCAGGTAAATGCTTAAACTTGTTTATGTAAGCCTCAAGGGTTGAAAGGGAACTGAGATTATAGGCTGGTTCGAAAACATAATCAGGCCAGTTAGAATATGTTTTAACCACTAATTTATTAGCTATAGCATTGCCATTGACAGCCAGTGAATAATTATTTAATTTGCTATAATCCACACCGCTGCCAATTACAATCTTATTAGTAGCAAAAATTCTATCTTCAACAACAAGCGTATGCTTTATATCAATAGTGCCCTGATCGTCAATTCTCATCCGTTCCTCATTTCCATTAGTAGAGAATTTTATAAACCTTCCAGGTCCGTTTGAAGCGATATCTACGGGATAAGAATTTGTTTTTAATTTCATCATGGAGGTATTATTATCATTCTCATAATATAGTCCATCATCCCCATAATTTGACCACGGCAGAATAAAACCATTACCATAAGAACGGCCCGGAGTATAGATATAATCTGAAGCATAGATACCTCCTCCCTGAACTTCTAATTTATTTGAAGGATCAATGGTTCCAATACCTAACCTTCCAAACTCATTTAATATCATTTTGTTAGTTAATGTCCCTCCTGTAGCGGTTTTAAAAACAAGCCTTCCTGTTCTTAAATTGCCACTTCCGTCAATTAAATAGGAAGATATTGAAGCAAGCGGAGTTGTGCCTTGCTGACTATGACCAAAAACAAGACTACTTCCCATTCCGCCGTTTCCGTTATTATTTTCTAGATTTAAAGAAGGATTATCGCCATATATATGAAGATTATACACAGGAGAGGGAGTTCCAATACCGACTTTACCTCCAAGAAGGGTCATCCAGGGATTAAAGTTCTGCTGTTGGGTTTCGTTTGCATTATAATTAGCATAATTTCCTAGCCAAATAGCTTCATTGCTGTTTCTTGTATAAAGAGCTGT
>CAXUMK010000146.1:0-2845 GCA_964251885.1 uncultured Segetibacter sp.
GAAAAGAGAAAGAAAAACCTTATTACCTTATCATTAAGTTATAAACAAAATAGACGTATTTCATGGTCGTAACAGCACGAAACGTTCCTATGGAATAAAAAAGCCTGTACACTCATTTTTCTATGCACCAGTCGTTCCGAAGGAACGTTTGGTTGGTAGAACATAATGAAGAAAGTAGTTAAGCGTTCCGTAGGAACGCCTGATGGAATACGACCATGAAATGCACCACAGAATACCACAAGCTTTATACTCATTTTGTTTGATAACTTAACCCCTGAACATGATAAAAAAGTAACGTTTGCAGAAGAATACGATGCGTATTTGAAGCACTGTCAGAAGACTCTAAAATTGTAGATATAAGGTAATAAGGTTAGTTATTTTTGGGCAGTTAGTTTTGTTACTAAGGTAATAAGGTTATATGTTGCTCAGCATTCTATATTGGCAATGCACTACCTGTCCAGTTAGCAGGAAACTTATAAGGCGGGAGTATAGATACTCTGCCTGTAGATGTTTTGTTTTCTTTGATTCGACAGGCATATCGTTCCTCGGCATTGCTACAGTTTTGCTTTTATCAGTTTATATTTTGGCTCAAGGTACGTTTAGGCTTTACCGATTATCCGCAGTGTTCTCTCATCTTTTGTTCCATTAAAAAATTTTTTTAAAACCTGCGCGAATACTGGGCTGGCATCGGGTATTGAAGAAAATAACGTCATAGAAGATTTTAATTTTAAATCATCGGGGCTTCCAAATATGGCATTTGCATTATTACTTTTAAGTCCAAGCAATTCATTGCAAATACTAATTAGCCTGTTGCCTAAGATGGGATGCTTTAAAAATTCTTCGGCTTCGTGAATGTCTTTTATAGCATAAAACTTTGACGTCTCACTAAAACCCAAACCCTGTATCTGAGGAAAAATGTACCATATCCAATGGCTTCGTTTTCTGCCATTTTTAACTTCTGCCAGAGCAATTTGATAATTTGCTTCCTGTGCGTCGATAAATCTTATAAGGTTGTTCTCTTTGGTCATTTTGTATTTGTATTTTTTAAATGAGTGCAAGGTATGTGTAGTTTTCAAGGCATAAATCATTCGCTTCCTCGCCTGTTGAATAAAGCTACGTCCTGCTGGGGTCTCCTTCAAAGCCTTGTGGCGTTGGGCTAAGGGACACGGCATTCTGCAGGCACATGAAAATGATATTTAGTATCTTGTATTAATGTCCACCAGAACCACACATAGCAGCGAGGCTGCCCTTCATTTAAAAGAGAAGTACAGCATTAAAACTACTGCATACACCATTATGGAATGCCGGGCCTCTTGGCTTTACACAAGGCCAGGCAAGGAGACCCCAGCAGGACGAAGCAAGGAGACCACGGCAGGGCGAAAAATTCAACAGAGAAAACTATATTTTATTATTCAACACAATCCTGGTTAAATGCTGCTTCGCAGAGGGCTACTAAAATATTAGATAACTCACATGAAAAAAAGTAATTATAGTATCATCATTATTGTAATTGTATTTGTTATTTATGCAATTTATTATCACTGGCATTCTACTAATCTTTTATCTGTTACTGGAAGATATACGATAGGAACAGTTGATAAAATGAAACCCGCCGGCAACGGTATTGGAGTATATATATCCTTTTTTTACAAGGGTATAAAACAAGAAAGAGATTATACTGAAGATATTGGTTACATAAAAAAGCTGAGAGTTGGGAAACGGCTTTTTATAAAATTTGTTCCTTCTGGTAACAGAGCTTTTGGTTTTAATCTGGATTGTACTGTGCCCGATAGCATTACGAATGCTGCATACGATGGATGGAGTGAAGAATGGATGCAAGAGCATTTTCCTAATTGCATTAGGTAAAACATGATGCTACAGTGCCTGCGTTGGTGTTGCCGCTTCGCCGTTGTTGTGTCTTACCATTGAACGGGACAAGTTATGACCAACAACTGTAGCGTGGGTAAGGAGATAAGAAATTAAAGCCGTTGGTGTAAAAGCTGACGGCTTTTTTTTAAAAGGCATGTTTGGTTTTTACATCGCTGCAAAAAGTACAAAAAGTACAAGAGTGCGACGCAACGGATGAGGCATAGTAGTAACCCGGCCCGGCTCAAAAAAAAAATCTACTCACTTTTTATTCCCTGCCCAGTATAATTTTCTCTTCTTAAAAATGAATAGAAAATCTTTTAGCTTTTTCGGGATTGTTTTAATGGAGAGCCTGCCGTAATTTACTTTTAATATTGTTGTTTCAGGGGGAAAAAGAGAAAAGGTATTTTGCTTATTTTGTAAAAAAGAGTGCTTTATACCAGATCAAATGTGGCAAAAAATCTTCTGCAAAAGCAACCTTAAATCCAAATCACACAATCTCCATATCTCAAAATTAAAAATGCCCATACATGTACTTGATAACAAATTGTGGTTTCCGCCGGTAAAAGATGCCCTGCCGGATGGCCTGCTTGCTATTGGCGGAGATCTATCTTCAGACAGGTTGTTGCTGGCTTATAAAAAGGGAATTTTCCCGTGGTTCGATGGAGATATTCCGATATGGTGGAGTCCTGATCCCAGGTTTGTGTTATTTCCTGATGAACTAAAAGTGAGCAAAAGCATGAAGGTGCTTTTGAAACGAAAGACATTTGAATTTACCATAAATAAAGCTTTTGGGCAGGTAATAAAAGCGTGTAAAGAAAAAGAACGCACCGACCAGGACGGCACATGGATAAATGATGATGTAGAAGAAGCCTACAACGAATTGCACAGGCAAGGTTATGCTCATAGTGCAGAGGTGTGGCTGAATGATGAATTAGCAGGAGGTTTGTACGGGGTTCGCTTGGGCAACATTTTTTTT
>CAXUMK010000146.1:2855-5132 GCA_964251885.1 uncultured Segetibacter sp.
GGCTAAATGGAGAACTTATCGGCGGATTATATGGTGTGCGTTTGGAAAACATCTTTTTTGGTGAGAGCATGTTTAGCCATGTAAGCAATGCGAGTAAGTATGCTTTTATACAATATGTAAACCTGCTTGCAATAGAAGGCGTTCAATTGATAGACTGCCAGGTCTACACCGAACATCTCGAAAGTTTAGGAGCGAGGATGATAGACAGGGAAGAGTTTGAGAAATTTATAAACCTGAACTATGACCGGAAAAGGGAAAATGAATGATTGCAAACACTGCTTAAAGATAAATGCATGTTTCATCTTCCCGCTCACGAAGCCGGGAGCTTAGGCGGGGATAGCCGGTTATACCCAAAGCCTACGATGATACTTATTGCAAAAACGATCCACCATAAAATATGAAAACTATAATGGTCGGCTACATACCCGCCTATAGAAGGCGCAGCGATCTGGGCGGTACCCCAGGCCATTGTATATAAAGCAGCGTATTGCCCCCGGTTGTGATCGGCGCTCCGGCTGATCCAGTAAGTATTCATGAATGGCATTGAAAGCATTTCGCCAAAGGTGATAATAATGATGGAAAATAATGCCACCAGAAAAGAACCGTTGAAGAGATTGTAAAAGCCATAAGAAATGCCAACGAGCCAAACGCCGTATTTAATGATCTTTAGCGGTTGTGCTGTTGTCTCAAGCTTAAAAACAACTACCATTTCTATCACAGCAATGATTATTCCGTTGATGGCCATTAAAACACCGATCAGTCCTTCATTGATGTGCAATTGCTGTTTTAGAAAAACCGGCAATATGGTAAACATCTGGAAAAAGCAGAATGCAAACAATATGGTCAGGCAGATAAAGAAAATGTATTGCCTGTCTTTATACGCAGAACTTGCAGCAGTTGCTTGTTGCCTGTTGCTTGCTATTGAAGACTTTAGATTTGCAGGCACGGGCAAAACAAGCAATAATATAACTGCTGCCGAAATGTTGGTAAACCCGTCAACCCAAAACAATAAATGATAATTGAAAGATGCAAGGAAGCCGCCTAAGGCGCTTCCCGAGGCCCAGCCTAAATTGATCGCCAGCCGGTTGAGCGAATAAGACCTGGTTCGGTTCTCCTGTTTGCTGTAGTAGGCTATCGCGGTAGAATTGGCCGGGCGAAAAGACTCGTTAACCATAGCCAGCGTAAACGTACCGCAACAAAGCATGAGGTAAGATTGCAGGTAACCGAGGGTGATAAACATAACACCGCCTGCAAACAAAGAAAAAACCTGGATCTTATAAAAACCAATTGTGTCTGTCAACTTTCCTCCAATGAAAGCCCCTGCAATAGAACCGACACCAAACAGTGACATGATAATGCCTGCATCGGTAATACTGTAATGAAGCTTTTGGGTGGCATACATTGTCATAAAAGGCACCACCATTGTACCGCTGCGATTAATGAGTATCACCAGCGACAAATACCACGTCTGCCGCGAAAGACCGGAGTAAGCGTTTTTGTATAGCTGAAGAATGGACGGCATGAGGAGAACAGATGACAGTTAATAGTTGACGGAAGATGGATGGCAGATAAAAAATGAGCAATGGTTTTTCGGAGCCGAACTGTATTACTACTATGAAGCATCGTTGCGTCGCACACTTATACGCTTTGTTTAATTTTCAGCAATGCAAAATAACCCTACGTGCAGTATAATAATATGTTTCTTTCCGTCAACAGTCATCTATCATCTGTCAACTCTTTTCTCCTTCAAACTGGTCGAACTTATGTTTAAATAAAACATTGAAGGTTGTCAGGCTTCCATAAATGCGGGTGATGTATTGCTGCAGGTCTATTTTCTCTTCATCAGTCAAAATCTTGTGTGCGTTTATCTTTTGCTCCATCACTCTCAAACGGTCGCGCAACATAACTATTTTATGAAAGAAGACTTCGATCTCCACTTCTTTTTCCTTCAGTGTTTTATCGCCTGGCCGTAAGATCATCATACCGTTTTTCCATCTGTCGCCCAAAAGAGTTACTTCCGTTACGTCACTCCATTCGCGCAATATTTTTATCAAGGCGTCTTCCGCTTCGCTGAAGCTTACTGAGTATTCCGGTTCAATTCTTTCGATGACTTCAACAGTAAAATCTTTCGATACAGGTTTTATCCCGCCTTCCACAAAACAAACATCATATATTCTTTTGTGCAGCCTGATGACGACACCAATGCCAAAAGACGGATGTTTGATACGGGAGCCAACTCCTAATAATTCCATATAGTAAGGTGTTAAGGGATCAAAG
>CAXUMK010000146.1:5156-13305 GCA_964251885.1 uncultured Segetibacter sp.
AACTCTCCCAATCCTTTTTTGCAACCGGGCGAAAATTAAATCTAAAATGGCTGCAGGACTGTGTACGGTAAAAATAAGGTTACTTCAATTCATTATTACCCTGTCTGGTTTCCGGCTTTGGAGGTGTTCTTAGTCCTGCTGCGGTCTCCTTCAAAGCCTTATGTTGTCGGCCAGGTATCCCGCATATACGCCAGGTAAAGTCTCATTTCATTACACCAAGCCATGCTATAAAAATTCCGCTTCACTAAAAAAAAATCCATTTTACAATTTTGCATTTGCCAATTTGCTTATTTCGCGTATGGATAAAAGAACAGTTCAATTGACAAAAGAAGAAATGCAGCTTCCGGATTTTCACTTTAAAGAAGTGGAAGAGTTGTATGAAAACGACCTGACTATACCAGATGAACTTTACGACTCACTTCTGCACAAAGACCGGGCGCTTTTAATTGAAGACCTTGAAAAAGTACTGCAGCACAGCATAACTAAGCAAGAGATATTTACGGCAAAAAATATTTCTTTTAAAAACACATATTCCGTTTGGCATACTCTCTTCCTTTTAAAAGACCTGGAAGCAACGGAAAGTTTACCTGCTGTAATAAACCTGCTAAAACAAAACGAGGACATCATATATTTTTATCTTGGCGATAGTATCGAAGACTTTGGTTGGGAGCTTTTTTATAGTTTGGCCGCCTATAACCTTCGGCCTTTAATTGATTTTTACAAAGAGCTTAACGATAATTATTCATATCGGATTGACATAATTGAAACGTTGAAACAGCTTTACCTGCATGAGCCGGAAAAAAGATTACAAATAGAATCATACCTGAGAGAATTGCTTTTTTATTCAACGACAGTAAACAGACACAATGATGTTTATATAGACGATATTACCAATACTTTGATACAAACTATCGGTCAGCTTGACCTTCGCAGTCTTTTTAGTGAATTGAAAACACTTATTAAAGAAGATAAGCTGCCAATAATTTATGGAATTGATTGGGACGGCTTTGAAAAACAGTTTGTTTCAGGCAAATATGACTCGACGAAGGATCTGCAGATTTTAAGATCGAGACAGCAGATCTACACAGAATATCTCAAAGCGAGGGAAGATGATGATGATGACGGCTTCAATTTCTACGATGATTTGGAGGATCCGGATGAATATTTAGCAGCCTTAGACAGAAACGACGCTGAAGAGGATTTGTTAGAAGAACGTGAAAACAATCTTGAAGAAAAGAGAAAAGCTTATGAGGCGTTACACACCCCTTATGTTAAAAAAGAACCGGATGTGGGTAGAAATGATCCATGCCCCTGTGGAAGCGGCAAGAAGTATAAGAAATGCCATGGAAAAAGTTAGTCGCTGTTACCTGTTCCCCCGCTGGTTTAAGTGTTCCGCAGGACACTTAAACCTACAATGGCCGCAGGACTGCGTCAGGTAAAAATAAAGAACATTTGAAAACAGTTTTGCTTTTTAGATTTAGTGACTTTCATTTATAAGGTGTTCGCATTCGCTCTTCCAGCCATTTGTCCATTGTGTCATTATTCCAGCCGCGTTCTTCCCAAAGCTTATCCATTTCATCACTTGCTTTTTCAGCAAAGTATTGGCTAAGCATCTTTTTAATATCATCAAGCTGCTCCTCCGAAACATTGAATGAAAATATCTTCAGTAACTCCAACTGAAGATTAGATAATTTGGTAGTTAATTCCTGTGCTTGCATCTACGAATTTACATAGTCTAATTTAAACGCTATAGTTGTTTGTCAAAGAACATAACAACGGCAGTTCCCGCTGGTTATAGTGTTCCGAAGATATTTTGTTTTCATTAAATTTGTAGAAATGAAAGAATATGGAAACTATTTTAGTTCAAACCGAAAATGAAGAACAAGCCAGGTTAGTGAAGGCTTTTTTAGAACAACATAAGTTAAAAGGTCATGTGTTAACCGAAGAGGATAAAGAAGATATTGTACTTGGACGATTGATGGAAGAAACAGACTACAATGAAGTAGTAGATGTAAATAATTTCCTTAATAAACTTCGCAGTTAATGGAAGTAATTGTAACTAAACAGTTTGACAAAGACGTTGAAAAAGAACTGGATAAAGCGTTACAACTACAACTTGCCGATATTATTGAGCAGATAAGAACTGCAAAGTCTCTTCAACAAATTCCAAATACCAAAAAACTTACAGGATATAAATCGGCTTATCGAATTAAATTAGGTGCTTATCGGATAGGCTTTATGTACGAAATCAATAAGGTTAAATTAAGCAGAGTTATGCATAGGAAAGAGATTTACAGATATTTCCCTTAACCGCCATAGTTTTTTCTCCCGCTGATTTAAAGTTTAGTCCTGCTGATGTCTCCTTCAAAGCCTTATGTATTGGCCAGTGACCAGGGCATATTTGCGACGCAGACTCCCCGAACTTTTCCGGGTCTCATTCCATTACATCAAACCATGCTTTGAAGACCCGCTTAAACTAAACAATCGTAACTTTAGTAAAATCATTAATAATGAATTGGAGAGAACACATATCATCTGACCCTGCAATTATGTTTGGAAAAACGGTAATTAAAGGCACAAGAATACCTGTAGAATTAATACTGGAAAAGCTGGCTGCCGGCAATTCTTTTGAAGAATTAAAGCAGGCATACCCACGTATTTCAACTGCCGATGTTCAGGCTTGTTTATTGTTTGCAGCCGATAATTCAAAACATGAAAAAACGATGGCTGTAGCATAATGAACTACCAGATTGTAGCGGATGAAAGTGTTGATTTTAGAATTGTTATCGCACTAAGGGCGGCTGGCCTACTTGTATATTCTGTTGCTGAAGAAATGCCATCTATAACTGATAAATCAGTTTTATCCATTGCATGCAATAAGAAGGCATTGCTGATAACAGAAGATAAAGATTTTGGAGAATTGGTTTTCCGCATGCAACTGCCGCATTACGGCATACTGCTAATCAGGATTGAAGAAGCAAATCATAAACTATTTTCAGTAACAGCAGCTATACAACAACATTATGAAGAAATGATCAACAGGTTTTCAGTGATCAATAACAAGAAGCTTAGAATTAAAGAATAGCCACTCCGGTTATTTATAAAGTTCTTCGGTCCTGCTGGTGTCTCCTTCAGAGCCTTGTGTGTTGCCCAGCGCCCCCGGCATATATGCAGCTCAGAGCTTGCTCCGAACTTTTCGTCGGTCTCATTCCATTTCACAAAGCCATACTATAAAGACCCCGCTTCGACTAAATATCTATACTTGCCCTTATAAGTCTGTGTATTGCAGAATATAGAACAAACCGTCTCAAGTGTGCGACGCAACGATGACTCATAGTAGTAATACCGCCCGGCTCATAGAATGCACCTATATTTTTATATGGCTATAAGTATAAAACTAAAACTATAGTTTTGTAAGCATATTTGTTATGTATGCGTTGCTTATGTTGTTTAACCTGTGTAGTGGTGCTGTTTACTTTTCCTTCAAACATTGTAATCGGTCAATCTGCCGATACTGCTGATAATCCCTCGTTTCAGATTACCAAAACCTATTACCAAAATGAAATAAAGGAAGATACACATTTGTATACCGGTAAAGAATATTATAAATATGAACCCGGCATCTCAGGATTTCCCTTTTTTGAGACGGATCAAATGCACACCGGCGATATATTTTATGACGGGAACCTATACAGAAATGTTCCTATGCTGTACGATGTTGTGCGGCAGGTAGTGGTCATCAATCAGTATCAACAGGATTCGAGGATGCAATTGCTTACTGAAAAAATAAAATACTTTACATACAACGGTCACAGGTTTGAAATTTTTTCACAGGCAGCAGAAGAAGCTGGCAACATAACTAAAGGATTGTATGATATCGCTTTTACAGGTAAGGCAAGTGTGCTGGTAAAGCGGATAAAGAGCATTAGAAAAGGTTTGCGGGCAGAAGACCCTTATTCGTTTAAAGAAGAAGATGAATACTATGTAAAAAAAGGTAACACCTTGTATAATGTCAGTGATAAAAAAGGGGTGCTGGAGACATTTGATGATAAGAAAGACTTGGTAAAAACATTTATAAGAAAAAATAACCTGAAATTTAAAAAAGAGATAGAAAAAGATTTAGTAATGACCGCTGCATATTACTCAACATTAAATTAAAAAAATGCATTGTATCGCCAGGGCAATTAATACATGTTTATGTTGTTTAGTGTTTACTGTATTTGCTGCTGCTCAAAATAAAAACATTAGCGGCGAATTTTACAATGTCAAATTTCCCGCTTTTGTAAAGCAGGCAGAGGCAGATAACGCTTTTCATTTTTATTATGATGAAGCACAACTCGACTCCTTTACTGTGAATGTTAAATTAGTTGATCAAACAATTGCAGACGCTTTACATCAAATATTTGCTCATACAGATTTTCGCTTTTCAATTGATGCTACCAATCATATTTTCATTACAAAAAACAGAAGCCTGCAAACAACGCTGTCAAAAGAGTTTTTTAATCCGGACGCAATAAATACTGCCGATGAAGCTGACACTTTGCAAAATGAAGCGATAAAAGGAAAAGCAAAGCCGGCTTTTACTGAAAATAAATTGTATGAAATTGGTTCCAAGTCATCTGCAAAGAAGAATAACGTAGTAGTTACCGGTTTTGTAAAAGATATTAAAAATGGCGAAGCATTGCCCGGCGCATCTATCATTGTAGACAATTCTTATACAGGCGTAGTAACTGATCAGTTCGGTTACTATTCTCTCACCGTAAAACCGGGCTTACATACTATGGAAGTAACCAGCCTGGGGATGAAAGATACCCGCAGGCAATTAATGGTATATAGCGACGGTAAACTAAACATAGACCTGCAGGAATATATTGCCCGTTTAAAAAATGTTACTGTTGTTGCTGAAAGAAATTCCACGATCAGAAGTTCGCAATTGGGACTTGACAGGTTGACTATAAGAACTATTAAAGTTGTTCCGGTGGTTTTTGGAGAATCGGATATTTTAAGAGTGGTGCTTACCTTACCGGGCGTTACCTCGGTAGGCGAGGCCAGTACTGGTTTTAATGTACGCGGCGGTGCAGCAAGTCAGAATCTTATTCTTTTTGATGATGCTACTGTTTATAACCCATCGCACCTGCTCGGTTTCTTTTCAGCCTTTAATACAGATGTGGTAAAAGGGGTAGAACTGTATAAAAGCGTAATACCTGTTCAATATGGCGGACGTCTTTCTTCGGTGCTGGATGTAAGCACCAAAGATGGCAATGATAAGAAGATCAGCGGTACCGGCGGTATCGGTTTGCTTACCAGTAAGTTTACGCTTGAGGGGCCTATTAAAAAAGATAAAACTTCTTTTATTCTTGGCGGCCGTACTACCTATTCAAACTGGATATTGAAGGCTATTCCTAACTCAGCTTACAGTAACAGTAAAGCATCTTTTTATGATGCAAATATTCACATCAGCCATACCATCAATTCAAAAAACAGTCTGTACCTCACAGGGTATATAAGCGGGGATAATTTCAGGTTCGATATGGATACCACTTATAAGTATGGCAATAAAAATCTTATTGTAAAGTGGAAGCATATTTACAATAACAGGCTGTCAAGCATTATCGCCGCAGGTATCGATCACTATGACTATACGGTAAGCAGTAACTCAAATGCAGTAAACAGTTATAAGCTTGGTTATGATATTAATCAAAATAATTTCAAAGCTGATTTTACTTACAGGAAGGATAATAAGCAGACCTTCAACTTTGGAGTGAGCGCTATTTTGTATAAACTACATCCCGGAAGCTTTCTTCCAAATGGCAGCCAGTCATTGGTAAAACCCAATGTTTTACAAGCTGAACAAGGTCTTGAAAGCGCTGCCTACTTAGGCTATCAATATAACATTACTTCCGACCTCTCTTTAAATGCAGGTATCAGGTATTCTATGTTTGATTACCTGGGACCGCATGATACTTATAATTATGTTGCCGGATTACCAAAGGAAACTGCAACCATTACCGATACTGCTTCTTATGGTTCGGGAAAAATTATTAAAAGCTATTCCGGACCTGAGTATCGCGTTTCGTTAAGATATGCTCTTGCAGGTGATGCGTCATTTAAAATAGGCTATAATACCTTGCGCCAGTATATCCACCAGCTTTCTAATACAATTGCAATATCGCCTACCGACATCTGGAAACTCAGCGACCAGTACATTAGACCTGAAACGGGAAGCCAGTATTCACTTGGTTTTTATAAAAATTTCAATTCCAATAATATTGAAACTTCTATCGAAGTATATTATAAGGACATTAGAAATCTTATTGATTATAAAAGCGGCGCTTCAGTATTGCTAAATCCACATATTGAAACAGACGTTCTTAATTCCAGAGGCAAAGCTTACGGCGCTGAATTTCTCATTAAGAAAAACAATGGCAAGCTGAACGGTTGGCTCAGCTATACGTATTCAAGAACTTTTATCAAAACCGACGATCCGCAGGCTGGCGAAACGATCAACAAAGGTGCATACTATCCTGCCAGTTACGATAAACCCAATTCTGTAAACTTTATCGGCAATTACAGGTTCTCCCATCGGCTAAGCATGTCGGTAAATGTAGTTTATAGCACCGGCCGTCCTATCACTTTGCCTATTGGCGCGTTTTATTCAAACGGGGCAGAGCGGGTGGTGTATTCTGATAGAAACGCTTACCGTATACCCGACTATTTCCGCAGCGATATTTCAGTTAATCTTGATGGCAATCATAAGATAAAACAAACGTTTCATAATTCATGGTCAGCGGGCCTGTATAATCTTACGGCAAGACAAAATGTATATTCTGCCTATTTTGTTTCAGAGAATGGCGCAGTAAAAGGGTATCAGTTATCCATATTTGGAACCATTATTCCTTTTATATCCTATAATTTCAGATTTTAAAAAATGAGGATCAGCCGATACATAACCTTTCTTTTTATTGTTTCTATTGCCATTGGTACAGGTTGCAAAAAACCATATAATCCGCCCGCTATCAATGTTAATAACAGGTTTTTGGTTATAGACGGCACTGTGATCAGTAGCGCTGACTCGCCCAGCGTAATTACTTTAAGCAGAACGGTTAGACTGACCGATACTACTGCTTCTTCACCTGAAGCCGGCGCAACAGTTTCTGTTGAAAGTAATACCGGGCAGATTTTTTCTTTTAATGAAACATCGAATGGTATGTATAAATCAAATCCACTGCTCCTGAATGCCTCTAATCAGTATCGTTTAAATATAACAACGTCTTTGGGAGACAAATATGCATCTGATTTTGTTGAGGTAAAACAAACTTCGCCTATCGACAGTATTACCTGGCAACAGCAAAATGATGTAATGATTTACGCTAACACCCACGATCCATCAAACAATACAAAATACTACCGGTGGGATTTTACCGAGACCTGGCAATACAGGGCTCCTCTTGAAAGTGAGCTTGGAGTAGAAAATGGATTGATCTATTATGTATCAGATCGCCCGGCCAATCAAAAATACAATTGCTGGAGCACGGATAGTTCAACTGATATTTTATTAGGTTCTTCCATTGCACTCAGCCAGGATGTAATTAGTATGGCGCCTATTGTGACTGTTCTTCAAAATTCGGTCAAGCTGAATGTTCGCTACAGTATACTTGTAAAGCAATATGCACTTACCGACAAGGCATATCAATACTTTCAGATATTGAAAAAGAATACGGAAAATTTAGGTTCTATTTTCGATGCGCAACCCACACAGCTAACGGGCAATATTCATTCGGTTAAAAATCCTTCAGAGGTGGTGATTGGTTATTTTACTGCATCTTCCCTTCAGCAAAAAAGGATATTTATTGATAGCAGCCAGGTAAGTAATTGGCATTATGTATATCCCGGCCAGGAATGTAACCTGATAACGATTGAGCAAAATCCTGTTAATTTTTTATTATATAGTTATCCTGATCAGCAGTATTCGGCTTATTATTTCTCGGGTACAACAGGACTTGCAATTGACAAAGTATCGTGTTTAGACTGCACCTTGCAAGGCGGAACAAATCAAAAACCTTCATACTGGTAAAATTGTATGGATAAAATATCAATGTCATTAACTTAAGAATATTGCCGCTATAAAAAGATGCGGTACAAGGGAGTG
>CAXUMK010000147.1:0-13163 GCA_964251885.1 uncultured Segetibacter sp.
TCCTTCCATTCCTAAAAAAATCGTGGGGAATAGAGAATATGATACATTTTCGCCTTTGCAGGTGTTATTCACCTGCAAATATGGATGAGCAAAAAGATGTTGTGAAGAACACCAACACCGGCGTAGAATATCGCAATCTTATACTCATTTTGTTTTGATAACTCAAAATCGCACTCCTTCCATTCCTAAAAAAATCGTGGGGAATAGAGAATATGATACATTTACAAAGCACTATCAGAAGACTCCAAAATGAGAGAAATAAGGTAATAAGGTTAGTTATTTTGGGCACATGTTGTGTTACTAAGGTAATAAGGTTACATGTTGTTTACAAATGTCTATAATTGGATAAGTTTCCCGTAAATGGGAAAAGTAATGCAAAGCCGAATAGCGAAATACTGTACAAGTGAGTGACACAACGATGCTTAATGCTTATTCTTCTGCTGGCAACCAAAAAAGATGATGACAGTTGTTAGATGACAGTTGACAGAAAAGACGACATCCGACTCTTTCAACCGTCAACTGAACAATCTGTCATTTGTCATCTGACAGCATACATACCTTCTTACGCCGTCCACGTATTCAAACCGTTTTGTGCAAACTGGTAATGCCTGGTTTGTCCGCCAAATTTTTCAAGTGTTTCGATCACCTTATAGCGGCAGTTGCCGGGACAATAGAATATCATGAAACCGCCGCCGCCTGCGCCGCTTATTTTGCCGCCGGTAGCGCCTGCTTTCTTTGCTGCCTCGTACACTTCTTCGAGGCTGCTGTTGCTGATGTTTGCAGCCATTTGCCTTTTTTGCTGAAAACCAAAGTCAAGTATTTCACCAATTTCGTGCAGCCTTCCTTTTAAAACAGCTTCCTTCATCATTTTAGCCTGCTCCTTTAACTGGTGCATTGCCTCAATTGATTTTTCGTTTTTCTGGTTTACGTTCTTTACCTGCTCTTTAATAATCGTAGCGCTTTCGCGGCTGGTAGAGGTAAAATATAAAACAAGATTGTTTTCGAGTTCATTCAAAATCTGCTGCTTTATTCTAAGGGGATTTACAATAACCTTATCACCTTCGTAAAACTCCATAAAGTTGACGCCGCCGAAAGTAGCGGCGTATTGATCCTGCTTTCCGCCGGCAAGTTTCAGGTCGTTTCTTTCTATATCAAAAGCATAATGTGCAATGTCGTACTCACCCAAAGGCAGGCGAAGCATTTCGTAGAAAGCGCCAATAACAGCGACCACCAAAGTGGACGAAGTGCCTAGTCCGCTGCCTGCCGGAGCATCTACATAAGTGGACAATCTGAAACCGGTAAGCGGAACGCCATAATCTTTTTGGATGCGGTTGTAGACACCTTTGAGCAGGTCGAGCTTGCCATCAATAGGCAATTCGTTGTTCCACTCAAAGCGCTGTTCTTCGTGGCGGTCAAGCGCCTGCACGATGATGGCATTTTCTTCGATGGGTTCGATACTTGCCTGTGCAAATAAATTAATTGTTGCGTTTAAAATGGCTCCGCCAAAAAGGTCGCTGTATGGGCTTACATCGGTGCCGCCTCCGGCTAAACCAATTCTTAAGGGAGCTCTGCTGCGGTAGATCATGTAGAAATAGAATTATAAAGAAGCTAAACGAATAATGCTGCCGGTTAAATTAAGCCAGCTATATTTTTTCTTTTCTTCGCGAAGGTGTGGCAAAAAGTGTTTTTCACCTAATTCGTATAATTTTAGAATGTTTACCGCAATTGATTCGGGATTGGGTTCGGCGACTAAACCCACCTTACCAGCCGGAACAAGATCGGGTAATCCGCCAACATTGGTTACCAGCATCGGTTTTTCGAAGTGATAGGCGAGGGGAGTGACACCACTTTGCGTTGCATTTCGGTAAGGCTGAATAACAAAGTCTGCAGCGCTCAGATAATATTTCACTTCGCTGTCAGCTATAAAATCAGTTGTAAAAATTAATTGAGAGGAAAGATTGTTTTGAGCGATGAGATCATCATACAGTTTCCTGTCTTCATAAAATTCTCCTGCTACCAATAATTTTATTCCGGATTGTTTGATTGATGGAAGAGACATCGCTAGCAGCAACAGGTCTAAGCCTTTGTATTTTCTTATAAAACCAAAAAAAAGAATGATTTTTTCATTAGCAGGTAAGCCGAGATGTTTTCTTGCTTCCTGCTTTGGTAACTGTCCACCAAAATTATCGTATAGCGGATGAATAACCTGCAGAGCCGGTTTTTGAGTAAGTGTTTTCAGGTCTTTCATTACCTTTTCGCTCATCGTTACAAACGCATCTATCGGTTTAAGAAAGTAGTTGGTAAATGCGAGATCACCTGGTCGTTTTTCGTGCGGTTTGATGTTATCAGCAATGCAGATAACTTTTGTGTGCCGGTTTCTTTTAACTATTCTAAGTATTGTTCCCAAGCATGGTCCCATAACCGGAAGCCAGTAACGTACAACGATGATGTCTGGCTTAGCCTTTTTCAACTCGTTTCCAGCCAGTAACCAATTCAAAGGATTTATAGAGTTGATAGCGACTTTTATGTTGATATCTTTCGGTGCAGGCTCGGTAGAATATTGAGTCGTTCCGGGGAACAGGAAGCCGGGATATTGTAGTGAAAAAGTATAGATAATGACTTCATTTCCTTCTGAAGTGAATTGCCTTGCAAGCCTTTCATCAAAAGAAGCTAAACCTCCCCGAAGCGGGTGAGCGGGGCCGATTATGATTACTTTGCTCAAGGTTGAAAAGATGATGGAGTTATCAAATTCAGGCCTTGGATGTTATTGAAGTGCTTTTCGTTGAGAGTGGCTAAAGGAAAATTATGGTGAAGGGCAGTGGCAGCGATACTAAGATCTTTAAATTCTATTGTTTTTCGAACAGCTTTTAATTGTGTTCTTATTTTTACAGCAGTAATACTAATATCAGCAGTAAATGGCAATACCATAAAGTCAAAAAACAGGTTATTCCAATACTGGTTTTGAAGAGGAGTGCTGCCATTATAAATTTCAAAATGAGCAACTGCGGGAACAAGAAATCCAATATATTTTAAAGACAATTTGGGAAAGAAAGTATCTTGTTTATTTTTCTTTCTAAAATACTCTATTAAAACAGAAGCATCAAGACAAATTAAATTTTCCATTTACCCATCCATTTATTATTCTTTTCATATTCTTTAATTTGCTTTTTCGTCATAGTAGGTCCTTTCAATAGTTTTTCATATAATTCAAGTTGCTTTTTTGTTGGATGTAAATCTTTAGTATCAACTTTTAATATTGTAGCTCCCATAACTAACATTTTCTCAAAGTTACATAATACCTACCTTTTTTTCAATCAGGTAAGAATTTCTTTCGGTTGAATTTCTCGAAATCAGTTCGGCGAGAAAGCCGGCTAAAAAGAGCTGCATGCCAATAACCATAGCAGTAAGGGCAATATAAAAAGAAGGTCTGTTAGTGAGAGTAAACTCAACCGATAACAGTTTTGCTATTAAAAGATAAATGATCATGCAAAAACCAATGAGGAAAGCTATAGTGCCATACAAGCCAAAGAAGTGCATGGGTCTTTTACCGAATTTGCTTACGAAAGTGATCGTTCCGAGATCAAGAAAGCCGTTGATGAACCGTTCGAGACCAAACTTGGTGGTTCCATATTTTCGCGGACGGTGTTCTACTACCTTTTCACCAATTTTTTTAAAGCCAGCCCATTTTGCAAGTATAGGAATATAGCGGTGCATTTCGCCATACACTTCGATACTCTTGATGACTTTCTTTTTATATGCTTTTAAACCGCAGTTAAAATCGTGCAGAAAAATGCCGCTGCTTTTTCTGGCGGCAGCGTTATAAATTTTGGAAGGAAGATTTTTAGTAAGTGTATTGTCGTAGCGCTTTTTTTTCCAGCCGCTGACCAGGTCATAACCGCCTTCAACAATCATTCGTCTCAGTTCAGGAATTTCATCGGGAGAATCTTGCATATCTGCATCCATCGTAATGACAACATCGCCTTTTGCAGCTTTAAAGCCTTCGTTTAAAGCCGCTGATTTGCCATAATTTCTTTGAAACTTTATTCCTTTAATATCAGGGTTTGCAGAAATTAGTTTTTCTATAATGTTCCAGCTATCGTCGGTACTGCCATCATCAATAAGTATGATTTCATAAGCAAGGTTGTTTGCATTTACTACTCTTTCAATCCATGCACAAAGCTCGGGGAGAGACTCTTCTTCATTCAACAGGGGAACAACAATCGATACATCCATTCTCACTAATTAAACTGTTTGTTGTAAAAAAGGGTCGCGTGGTTTCTTCTTTGCAACTGCTGCGCCAATCAGGGAGGCAATTAAACCGATGAACATAAACATAACTAAAACTCCTCCTATGGCAAAAGGAAGAAAGAACTTGCGGGTAATATTGATTGCAGTGTCAATCTGGTCTGATGACATATTTTTTGCTTCCATGTTAGTACGGGCTTCCTGGATAGCTATATCCACTTGTTCGGGACTGATGAACTTTAGAGAAATGACGGTATACACAACCATTATTGCTGTAACGGCGGCTGTTACTTTAAAAGCATGTGCAAACACATTTCCGAAAGTTACATCACCATTCATTTGATTGGCGTACGAAACCGCGCTCCAAATCACTCCCGCAATGAAAATAGCAATCTGTATACCTCCAAGACCCTTGTTTCTTGAAAGGTTTAAAAACATCAGAACCAAAGCAAAAACAATTAATATAAGAGAAATGATTATTCCTTTTACAGCCGGAGTGGTAACTTTCTTTTCCATAAATAGGTTTTAGTCGTTCAAATATAGTCTGTCTTTATTGATAATACCAATCACCTTCCCCTTTAATTGTCTATTAATGAAAGCGCTGTTTTTACTTTTGCTTTTAATTTTTGAAGCATTAAAAGTGTATTCGGTTTGTCTTTCAAATAAAGTAAGATCAGCTACTTTGTTTTCTTGAATAAACGGCTGAGGTAGAGAGAATATTTTCCTCGCATTATTACCCATCAGGTTTGTGAGTAAGTCAACAGAGACAGTTGAAAACAATTTATTTATCACACCAAAAGTTGTTTCAAGCGCAATCATACCAGGCGCTGCATATTCAAACTCACAGGTTTTATTATCCCAGTTTTGCGGAAGATGATGAGATGCAATGCAGTCTATCATTCCTTCTTGCAACCCTTTTCTTAAAGCGAGCATATCATTCCTGTTTCGTAGCGGAGGATCTGTTTTTAAGTTTGTATCATAGTTAGCGAGGTCTTCATCGCAAAAAATAAGATGGTGAGGAGTTACACTGCATGTTACATTTACTCCCAGTTGTTTTGCTTCATTTATCAGTTGCAAACTTTTAGCTGTTGATATGCCGGTTATGTGCAATTTACTTCCGGTATATTTTGCCAGTTCAATATCACGGCTTACTATCAGTTCTTCGGCAATGGCAGGTATTCCGGGCAATCCTAAACGTGTGCTGGTAATACTTTCATTTATTAAACCAAATTTTGCAATGGATCGATCAACCGGTAACTGAATTAATACTGTGTCTATCGCTTTGATATACTGCAAAGCTTTTAACAGTAATCCAGGTGTTTGCACAGGTTGCAAACCATCGGTAAAAGCAATGGCGCCGCTGTTGTACATATCATACATCTCCGATAGTTCTTTGCCCTCGGCATTTTTACTGATAGCGCCTAATGGAAGTACAGTTACAGGCAATGACTTAGATTTTTGAACGATGTATTCAACTGTAGACTTACTGCCGATAACAGGTTGAGTATTTGGTAAAACAAACACATGCGTATAACCGCCTGCGGCGGCCGCGGCGGCACCCGTTTCAAGTGTTTCCTTGTATTCAAACCCAGGGTCATTGAAGTGAGAGAAAATATCAACCCATCCTGCTGAAACGATCATTTGCTTTTGATCAACAATTGTTGCATCAGATGTTGAGATAGAGTCTTCAATCCTTGCAATAAAACCATCGATTACCAAAATGTCTTTTATTGATCCGTTATAAGGAGAGTATTTGTCTGCGATAGTTACCTGCTTTAATAAAAGCTTCATGAAGAGGAGAGAAAATTTTGTGCAATATAGCCGATTTTTATAAAATCCATTTACATTTGCCCCCCGCAATCAGAAATGCGGTGTAAAGAGTTCGGGATGTAGCGCAGCCCGGTAGCGCACACGTCTGGGGGGCGTGGGGTCGCAAGTTCGAATCTTGTCATCCCGACAAATGCTTTAAAAGACAACAGCCGTTCGTGTAAGAATGGCTGTAATTATTAGTGATATGGCTTATTATGTGTATATGCTAAAAAGTTTAAAGGACTCTAAATTTTATATTGGAAGCACATCTGATATAGCTGCAAGGGTTGCTTTTCATAATGCTGGTTTACAGCGTTCAACAAAAAACAGGATTCCATTTGAATTAGTTTATTCAGAGACTGTGCAAACAAAAGAACAAGGCCTAAAGCGGGAAAAAGAGATTAAAAGCTATAAAGGCGGCAATGCGTTCAAGAAGTTGCTTTCATTGTGATGTAGCCCCGCCTCTTCGGCGGGGCACACGTCTGGGGGGCGTGGGGTCGCAAGTTCGAATCTTGTCATCCCGACTGACAGGACAAGCTGAGTTTATTTCTACTTGTCCTGTTTTTTATTTTCGAGAAAATCCACCTGCGTATTGTAATGTTTGTGCTGGCACTTCCAATTAATGCCTTTTTCATTTGCCCGCTCCTACAACGCAAGGCATAAACGCTGTGTGCCATCCTAAAACAACAACCTACCTTCTGACAATTTTAAATGCCATGTTACGGTCGTTTCCCTGCATAATGGCAAGATTTATCCACGACAAAGCAAATTGTTCCAGCAATTCTACTTTGTCTGACTTGCCAAAATTGATACAAGCCGCAAACCCTGCATCTAAAGCCAATTGAGATGCACCCGTTTTTGCTCTTTCACTATCACCAGCCATAAACATCTCTATTGCAACACCATTATAAATTGGGTTGAGCATGTTTTCAAAGCCCGTTGTATTGAAACACTTTACCACTTCGGCATTGGTTTTATCAGCAAGGCAATGGTAAACGGTGGGATAAGGTTCGGGCTTTTTCATGACAGAATTGGTAGCATCAATAATTACCTTTTCATCGACATTACCCATTTGCGGTATAATGTCAAAAATGGCTATCGGCGGAGTAGCTATTAAAATTACTTCCGATCTTTCAACGGCTTCTTTTATTGAAAAGACTTGGGTATTTTCATTGCTTAATAATTCCTTTCCCTTAAAGTTTGAAATATCCTGCACACCTAAATTGATTGCGTGTCCTTTCTTTGCCCAGTTGGTGGCTAATGCGCCGCCAACATTTCCGGTTCCGATAATTGCTATTTGCATGTTGTTTTGATTTAATGCGAATGTTTAAAAAATTCGTCAACTTTCGTATACTCTGCAAAGGATAAATTCGTTACTTTTTTGTTTTGCTGAATAAAGTAAAAAAAGTACACGAGTGCGACCCCGCAAGTTTGACGGGGCAGGCTGCAACGGCTGCTTAATAGTAAAGATTCAGCCCGGTTAAAAAGAGTCTTCTTATGGATTATATTCTACTTATTCTCCCAAAGCAGCGATCACAACCTTTGCTGTTTCTGCACCACTGAAATTTTGCTGGCCGGTTATCAGATTACCATCACGAATGGCAAAGCCTTTCCACAAACCTGCCTGTATGTAGTTTGCGCCAATGGCTTTCATTTCATCTTCAATGCGCCACGGCATAATGTGTTTGTCTCTTGACAACAGGTTGTAAGTCCACACAGCGTTGTCTGCAAAATCTTCTTCCACATTGGCGAAGCCGGTAACCGTTTTTCCTTTGGCTAAAAATTCGCCATTTGAAAGTTTGGCGTATTTTAAAATAGCTACGCCATGGCAAAGTGCGGCGGCAATTTTTCCTGCTTCATAAAACTCTACAAACTTTTTATGCAAGTCCACGGCATTTGCAAAGTTAAACATGGGCGCTTGTCCGCCTGCTACTATGATGGCATCAAATGTATTAATGTCTATTTCCGATACCCTTTGGGTGTTTTCGATCAATGCTTTCAACTTAGGCGTATGTATAAAACCCTGGCTGATTAGATCGGTAGAAGAATAACCGCTTGCATCATTGGGGTCGCTCATGGCATCGGCTTCGCATTTGCCGCCGTTGGGCGAAAATATTTCTACTTCATATCCTTTCTCTGTCAGCTCAAAAAAAGGATGTGTTAGTTCGCTCCACCAAAAGCCGACAGGCCATTGGGTAGTGGTAGAAACCGCAGGATTGGCAAGTACGATCGCCACTTTCTTTGTGCGTTGTGGATTTACCACGTTGGGATTTTTTAAACTCATTGTATTTAATTTTTTGACTGTTTGTTTGTTGATGCAAAGTTTGAATCTATTTATACTTTTACCTATAGTCTAACCCAAAAGTGCAATACACACTTTTAGGAAAGTATCAATAAAACAAACACTGCAGCGGATGCCTGATTTTATATACAAAGGGAAAGTTTATTACAACCCGGTTCAGTTGGTAATGGAGCAAATAGGCGGTGCATGGAAAGCCCCTATTTTGTGGCGGTTGAAAGACACCACGATGCGCTACGGCGAACTGCGGAAAGACATACCGCATATATCGGATAAAATGCTGACGACACAATTGAGAGAATTGGAAGAAGATGGTTACATCAACCGGAAAGTGTATGCGGTTGTACCACCCAAAACAGAATATAGTTTGACACCCAAAGGCAAAGAGATGCTGGAACTGGTAACTGCTATCAGAAGCTATGGGCTAAAGTTGATTGATGAGCAAAAGAAAAAATAACGTCCATGGCTACCTGACCAGCACCGGCAAACTTTTTCTTCTTGCACCCTTGCACCTTCGCGCCCTTGCGAGAAACATCTTCCTCTGAAGGTACTTTTTTCGAAAGTTTGCAAACAGCACCCACCTTTGCGCCCTTGCGCCCTTGCGTGAAACCTTATCTTCTCAATTTACTTTTTTCGACAGTTTTTTTGAAAACTGATTTTTATCTGTTACATTTATTTTTACCGGCATGGCTTTGCTCATACTCCCATTGAGATATAAGAATGATAGCTGAACGTCCGCCTCTTCAACTTCGCTCTTTAGCAGAACCGGATAATGCATTGTTTAAAAACAACCATCATCCGTATCAAGAATGACCATTTTAAAGTGGTAGTATTCATCATCACTCTCTTTGTATCTCAATTTTTATAAAGTAATAATTATGAGAACACTTTTGCTGCTATTTCTTACTGCTTTCACTGTTAGTGCAAAGTCACAATTGATCCTCAAAGATATTTTTGGAAGAAACCTTTCAGGTCAAAATATTGTTCTGGTAGATTGGGAAGGTTATATCGCCAATCCTGCCATTAAGTTAAGTATCCAGGCTCCGGCAAATGCGACTTTTCCGGTTACAGTTAATTTATCTGCCAATGGCCCGCGGCTTTATTTTAATACTCCCTCTGTTGCCTCAAATACGGGACCATCCAAATCCATCATTTTAAACGACACTACACCGGTTAGTTTTTATATATCCATCTTTCCCGACAGAGACAACATAAACGAAAGTTACGTTTTAACTGTAAACAGCAGTTTACCAACTCAAACATATAGTGTTGTAGTCATTGACCAGGATATTGCCGCTCCTTCACCCGGCTACAATATCATTACCGATTTTTCGCAGGATAACCCGGCGTATAGTTTTTATTCAAGCCCCGCTCACCGGGCGATAGTAAGGCAGGCGGCAGACGATTGGTCCTATTTCATAGATGATACGCATTTCGACACAGTGCCGGTAAACGATGAACTAACGTATATCTGGTACGACGAAGGCAGTTCCCCCACCGGTTACTTTACTTCCAACTCATCTGCTTATTCGGGCTTTCTCTTGTATGCTCATGGAATCACCACATACACTCATCACTCAGGCGGCAGCCCGTCTTTAAATGCCTTTCAAAAAATAAATGGAGTAGCTACACAGCTAAGACGCTCAGGAGGATTTGAGACCGAAGTATATGGAAATTATAATACGCTGGGATGGGATACAACCATCTCTGACGATACATGGTATATGGCTACAAACTTTGGCAATGTGCCTAACGACTTTTATTCAATAGCGCTGCATGAAATGGGGCATGCGCTGGGTTTTAACCCGGGATATCCTGTGTTTGAAACGTACAAGAACCAGGGCTATGTCGACGATAGCAATGTTGTATCGTACCAGGGATCAACTGTTCCTGTTGACCAGTACGACCATTTATCTAATGGTGAAACAGATGATGTTTTAAAAGTCGTAGACAGGATAAGTAAGAAAGGCGCTTTTGGAAGCGAGTATGCAGCAGTTGTACCCTACGGTCGATGGCTGATCTCTAAATTGAACCTTCTTTGTTTACAGGCTGTCGGTTATAAAATAAAACCAACTTCTGCATTCAGTACGGTTAATATAGCCACTTCCACGCTGCCTGCCGGTTCATTAGCGCAAAGTTATAATACCACTATAGCCGCCGCAGGAGGCATCCCTTTTTATAAATACGAAGTGTTTTCAGGAGCGCTTCCAAACGGGCTTACGTTAAACAGCTTTAATGGCGCTATTACCGGAACCGCAACGCAGCAAGGCAACTATTCATTTACCATTAGGATTACAGACTATGACAATAAAACTTTTGACAAAGCCTTTTCAATACCTGTGCTGGCTGTTTACACCTTTACCGGCAATGGCGACTGGAACAACGCTGCCAACTGGTCGGGCAATGTTGTAGCTCCTGCTACAATTCCCCCAGGTGTAGAAGTCATCATCAATAATGCAGCCGGGGGCCAGACAACGTTTACAGGAAATCTTATAGTACAGCCCGGAGGTAAACTAACCATTTTACCCGGAAAAACTTTACAAGTGAAAAAGCCATGATTAAGAGAAATAGGCTGTGGAGGCAATGTCATTAACTTAAGGTTTTTTGGGGGACAAGCATTTGTTCTTTCTTCTGCTCCGGTTGTGTCACTCACTTGTACCGAATCTTTTCATAGCAGCTTAATGCTTTATCGAAATTGGCTTGCCCCAATAAATACTTTTCATAGCTTTTGCTTTCCAGATGATGTATTAAAACACTTTTTGTCCAGCCGTATTTAATAACCATTTTTATATAAAATTCCCTCTCCAATACATCTTTACTCTTTTCCATTAACACTACGTTATGGCTCCAGCCAATTTGTTGCACCAATGGTGCAAGTTTTGTCTCCGCTTCATAGTTAAGGTAAAATTTGCGCATTCGCCAAAGGTTGTCCGACGATAACCCGTTCACTCCCGGAAACTCTTTTTGTAAATCATTGGATAAGTTTTCTACAACAGACTTTCCCCAATTATGTTTTTGCTGCTTCTCTACAATGCTTCTGCCTATTTCCCAATAAAGCATAATCAGGGCTTTATTTACCTGCTTCATCGCTTCATACCGCTTCTGTTGCAGGTGATAACACCATGCAACGGCACGGCTGCAACACCAACGCGGGCAAAAAAAGTACATGGCTGCAACGCTTCGGATGCCTACGCTTCTGTTGCAGTTGATAACACCATGCAACGGCACACGCTGCAACACCAACGCGGGCAAAAGTTGTAGCAAATGCGAAAAGCCCGGGGCAAGTTTTGCGCTGTCAGCATGTTGAGGTTCGTTGTCCCACTCACAAAGCCCGTAAAGGAGACTCGAGCAGGACGGAAAAGCCGGATGGCTTTGCCCGACAGGCTTGGCGACTTTGTTAGAAGTTTTAGGGGTTGTACTTTCCTGATTTTTGCGGTTGCCAATTTTGCATTGGAAAATTGACACGGGCAAAAAGGATGTGAAAATTCCAACATAAAAAGCGCAACAGGCAGAAGTTGAGAATCAGTAGGTTATAATAGATTTAGAAAAAGCTTTAAAACTTCGTACAATTGCAGTAATAAACGTGCTGGCTGCAATTTTATATCATGACCCCACAAGAAATTCAAATTCTTCTTGAAATAGTTACAATTATTATTGGATTCTATCTTGCTTTCTTCAAGTCTTACCTTCAAGAGAGAGGCAAAATTGCTGCGACAAAAAAAGACATTGATAAAATTACAGAAAAGGTTGAAAGTGTTAAAAGCGAAATTGGTATTTTGACTCACAAAAAAATTACTCTTGCGACTGAAAAACAAAATACTCTAATTGATTTCAACAATAAGCATTCTGCATGGCTTAATTATATTATGCATGTTAGCTTTGTTGGAAATAATGAAACAGCCGATGGCTATAACATGAAAGTTAATGATAAACTTGACGATTTATTTTATGATTGTGTTGTATCAGAAGCCAAACTAGATGTTTTTTTTAATAGTGATGATGCCTTAATTGAAAAGAAAGATGATTTGAAATTTAAGACAACTGAACTTTCAGGAATTTTGTCGGGCTATCTTATAAAAATCGGGGTAGAGGCAAAATGTGTTGCGATTTACGAAAAGTCCGACCAAAATGATAGCCTTGAAAAGATTGGAGAACATAATGCAAAACTTATAGAAATAAGCAAGGAATGTCAGCAAAAAAAGTTAGAAAAATATAAAGAAATTCTTCCTTTGAAATTAAAATTTGTTGAATTAATATCAGCGCGGATTTATGACTTTGAAAAAAAATAAGAATACAATGGTGATAATATCACAGTTTATAAGGGCAACAGTGATATTAATGTCACTCTTATTTCCATTCATGATTAAGGTAAGTGGGCAGTCATTAGAGAATAAGAAAATTCATGATACTACTCAATGGGAGTTTATAGGGGAAGGCGTTGACAAACCAAATGGCATCTCAATAAAAATCCGATAATAGCCACTAATGGACATGTTAGAGCATGGGTAAAAATTATTGGGTCTTCTATAACTATTGAAAGAAAAATCTATAAAAATGTTGACGAATTATGGTTAATGGATTTCTTTTGCAATAAACAAACATACCAAGTTGTGGAACTTGTTGCTTATAACTCGAAAGGAAAACAACTATTAGATGATAGAAAGACTTATCCGGAAATAAATATCATCCCTGAATCGATTATTGATGGTATCGTACAAACAGCTTGTTATAATTTTAAAAATTGAAAATTAAAAACTGCAGCCAACAAATAAGGCTTCGTCGGGTGCGCAGCACCAACGATGAAGCCAAT